>CAZFTD010000087.1:0-14209 GCA_964521525.1 uncultured Marinilabiliaceae bacterium
ATCGGGGTGGCGCTTCGCTTCCTTTTTTACGGCCAAAATCGGTTATCTCAAACTCCTTACCACGGATGGTTTCAATGGCTTTAAAAGCTTCCTCCTTGTTAAAGAATTTTCCCTCAGTGGCTGAAAAAGTAACCTCTTTATATATTGTTTTCAGTTCCCAATAAGGTTGCGGAACAAACTGGTCAATTTCTTTCTGCCTTTCAACAATTAATGCCAATGTAGGAGTTTGAACCCTTCCAATAGATAAAACCTGTCCCGGCCTACTGTATTTCAGTGTGTATAAACGTGTGGCGTTAATGCCCAGCAACCAGTCGCCAATAGCTCTTGAACTGCCTGCAGCATAAAGCTTATCAAACTCAGCGGCATCGTACAATTTTTCAAAACCTTCTCGAATGGCTTCTTCGGTTAGCGATGAAATCCAAAGTCGTTTAACTGTGCAATTACAACCTGCTTTCTGAAGCACCCAGCGCTGAATCACCTCTCCCTCCTGACCAGCGTCACCGCAGTTAATAACCATTTCGGCCCCTTGTACCAGCTTTTCAATGATTTTAAACTGTTTAATAATACCTTGGTCGTCGATTAATTTAATCCCAAAAGGAGATGGAATTATAGGAAGTGTAGTCATGTTCCACCGTTTCCATTCAGGTAAATAATCGTGAGGCTCTTTTAGTGTGCACAAATGCCCGAAAGTCCATGTAACCTGATAGTTGTTACCTTCATAATAGCCATCTTTACGGGAATTAGCTCCTATAATTTGTGCAATTTCTTTGGCAACACTGGGTTTTTCGGCAATGCAGACTTTCATTAACTCGATTGATATTTTATGGATTCAAAGCACGAATATAACCAAATTGAGCGAAGCAATAAAAACAATGGTACATTATGTAAAACCTATACAGGAGAAAGTTTTTTTCAAAGGAGTAATACTATGGAGTGGTGATATGGTAACAAACATAATGGTGCGCTGTACCGGGTGGCTTTTGTGGATTAATGCATGTAGAAGGGGCAGCGCCGCGTAATGTTTGTAACCTACGTAATACGCCCCACACAAAAAATGGTGCAGCGCACCACTATGCTTGTAATACAACGTACACCCCCCACGCATATAGCGGGGCAGCGCACCATAATATTGGTAGATTTGTAGAATTTTACGCTAACATTTACCTTTAGGCCATTATTGAAGCTTGATATTTGATGTGATGGAAGAAGAACAGTTTACAAGGATTAATAAGTACCTGAGCGAAACGGGATATTGTTCCCGTCGGGCAGCTGATAAGCTCATTGAAGAAGGTCGTGTTACAATAAATGGCAAAGTACCTGAAATGGGTACAAAAATTAAGCCTGGCGATAAAATCCAGGTTGATGGAAAATTAATTCAGGCTCCCAAAGAAGACCATGTTTACATGGCATTTAACAAACCGGTTGGAATAGTTTGTACCACCGATACCAAATCGGAGAAAAATAATATTATTGATTATATCAACTATCCAAAACGTATTTTCCCCATCGGAAGGCTCGATAAAGCCAGTGAAGGACTGATTTTCTTAACCAGTGATGGTGATATTGTAAACAAAATTCTCCGTGCCGGGAACAATCACGAAAAAGAATATCTTGTAACAGTTAACAAGCCTGTAAACGACGATTTTATTCAAAAAATGAGTAACGGAATTCCAATTTTGGGAACCAAAACAAAGAAGTGTTATGTGGCAAAAACCGGCACCAATAGCTTTAAAATAATATTAACGCAAGGTTTAAACCGTCAAATAAGGCGAATGTGCGAATACTTAGACTATCAGGTGGTTAAGCTAATACGCATTCGTATTATGAACATCAGCCTGGATTTGCCTACTGGCAAGTGGAGGCATTTAACCAAAGAAGAAATGAAAGAGGTAGAACGATTGGTGGCCACATCCTATAAAACACACGACAAAACCAAATGATCTGCTTCAATCCAACGTTTAACGAAGATAAAGAGTCTCAGTGTCAATGAGTTTGTTAAAGTCTTCCATAGCAGGTAATATACCACGTCTTTACATCATTAAAATAGCCAAATGGTTTATGCTCATTATGCCTGTTTTAATGTTGTTTTACAAAGATTTGGGACTAACCAACGAGCAGGCATTCAGGCTAAAAGCTGTTTACTCCATTGCCATTGTTGTGTTTGAAATTCCATCAGGCTATATTGCCGATGTTATTGGACGAAGAAAGACGCTTATCTTAGGGGCTTTTCTGGGAACACTGGGCTTTTCATTTTACTCTTTTGGATACGGTTTTATTTGGTTTTTTATGGCTGAAATTACCCTTGGTATAGGCATGAGTTTTATTTCAGGGGCCGATTCTGCTTTACTTTACGATACATTAAAACATAACCAGTTACAGCATAAATACATTCGTTACGAAGGGATTAATACTTCCATTGGTAATTTTTCGGAGGCATTGGGCGGAATTATTGGCGGGGCACTGGCAGAGATTTCGTTACGCACCCCATTTTTCTGGCAAACAGGCATTGCTTTTTTAGCCATTCCGGCTGCACTAACACTGGTGGAGCCTCCAACATTATCATCCAGAAAAAAGCCTGGCTTTGCCGATATTATCAAGATTCTGGATTATGCACTGGTAAAAAACATAAATCTCCGATGGAATTTAGTTTACTCTTCAGTGATTGGTGCGGCTACATTAACAATGGCCTGGGTTTACCAGCTCCAGTTTCATGAAATGGGATTTGGTGAATTTATGATTGGGGCTACTGCTACAGCCCTAAACCTATTGCTTGGTTTTGTAACCCTTTGGGCCTATAAAGTGGAGAATTACCTGAATCCCAAAACCATCATCTGGCTCACTTCCATGGTTATTACCGGAGGGTTTATCTCTGCCGGATTATCCGGAACGCCGGTTTTGCTGTTTTTAACGCTCATTTTTTTCTATACCATCAGAGGAATCGCCTCACCTGTTTTAAAGGACTATATTAATCGCCTAACTACCTCTGATGTTCGTGCAACAGTACTTTCAATCAGAAGCCTCATTATAAGGGCGTTTTTCGCAATTATTGCACCATTTTTTGGCTGGATGGCTGATGTTCTAACGCTTAATCAGGCATTAATTATTATAGGCCTTGTTTTTATTATTATGACCTTCCCTATCATACATCTGTTTATCAGGTCGGTTAATCACAAAACAGAGGAGAAAGATTAGGTGTAATAAATGATAAGTCAATAGTTAACAGGCTGAAGGCAGGCGTAGCAATGCAGAGTTGAAGCAAAGAATCGGTAACCGATTTATCGGAAAGTTTTTAGTTCATAGTTTTATAGTCAGATTTAAGCATAGCCCAGCCCCGGGAATCGGGAAAAGCTTTTGTTTTAAGTTCGAAATTATTAATCAACATTTTAACTCTTTAGCCTTATGTCTATTGTCTACAAAATTCAAAATTATCAATTTTAATCAGCAACCGGCAAGTCTATAATTTTTTTCAACTACATCATCAATTATTAGTTGCAATCCATCATAAGCCAATTCAACGTTTTCGGGTAAATTAGAATTAACTTCCCGGTGAAGACCCAATTGGTGACTAATATGGGTAATATAAGCCTTTTGAGGTTTTAGTTCCTTTATCAATTCAAGTGCTTCGCCAATGGAGAAATGAGAAATGTGCGGCTCATATCGTAATCCATTAATAACAAGAACTTTGATGCCCATTACTTTTGAATATTCCTCAACAGGTAGATGATTGGCATCTGTAATATAGGCGAAATCACCAATTTTAAAGCCCAGCACTGGTAAACGATGATGAAAAACACGAATAGGGGTTATCCTTATATCCTGAATAAGAAATGGTTGTTCATTAATCTCATTTAATATTACTTCCGGCAAACCCGGGTATTTCGACTCCGAAAAAGCATAGGCAAATTCCTGACGTAAACTCGTCAAAACTCTTGATTCTGCATAAACCTGGGCAGGTTTGCTGTTAATCCAGTTAAAGGCTCTAACATCATCTAAACCCGCGGTATGGTCTTTATGCTCGTGAGTAATTAAAATTCCATCAAGGTGCAGGGTATTGCTGCGTAGCATTTGGTATCTGAAATCGGGACCAGTATCAATGATAAAATTTTTGCCTTCCGCTTCAATCAAAACAGACGAACGTAAACGCTTGTCCTTTTTGTCGGTAGATTGGCAAACAGGACATTTACAGGCAATCATGGGCACTCCTAAAGAAGTACCTGTTCCCAGAAAAGTAATTTTAGAGGTCACTTTTTAGCTTGAGATTGGTTGGATTTGGATTAAACGCAGATAATAAAAAAACAAATATAAGGTTTTATGGTATTTTTCGATTAATCTTCTGTTGACTTGAAGTTTTCGGATGATTACTGCTATGCTTCTTCAAAATCCTTCACGCGTGCCCGCACTACTTCAAAGCGGTTGCGCTTTTTATTCGTGGAAGCGAACTGCATGGGCACAAAATAATCGTTGTAGCCCGATGCCATGCCATCTGTCCATTTTTCCACCAGAATGCGCTGCTCGGTATTATCGAATGGTGCACGGTAGGCAGCAGTCAACTCTTCGGCCAGGGCATGCATTCGCTTGCTGCGCTCAGTTTTTATTTTGTCGGGGATGTGGTCGGCCATACGCTGCGCACGGGTTCCTTGTCGCACCGAATACTTGAAAATGTGCATATGACCAAAGCCCACTTTTCTGGCTACAGCCATAGTCTCTTCAAACTCCTCTTCTGTCTCGCCGGGAAAGCCGACAATCACATCGGTGGTAAAATTAAATTTTGGGTCTACTGCCCTCACCCGGTTCACTATCTCCAAAAAATCTTTCACGGTGTACATGCGTCGCATTTGCAGAAGGATGCGCTCCGAGCCGCTCTGCAGACACAAATGAAGGTGTGGCGCCAACTTGGGGTGCCCAATGAGGGTGAAAAAATGGTCGTCGAACCGGTCGGGCTCAATGGATGAGATGCGCACCCTGAAATCGCCTTCCAGATTTAATATTTTATCTACCAGACCGGAGAATTTAACGCCTTCGCTCTCGTAACGACTAATGTTAACTCCGGTGAGCACAATCTCTCTGGCACCTTTGGCCACCACTTCACGTATATTTTGCAAAACCTGCTCCACCGGTCGGCTAATGGCACGCCCACGTACAAAGGGAATGATGCAAAACGTGCAGAAATTGTCGCACCCATCCTGAATTTTAATCAGACTACGGGTATGAAACATCTCGGTAAACGACTGGTAGCTGAACAAATCAAAGTCCTTGTCCGACAAATCGGCATTGCCGGTTTTAATCAAAGAATCCACACTATGAAATATGCCACTTTTGCCTTTGTTGCTGATAACGGTGGCTTCGGGGAACTTCTTTTGCAATTGCTCAGCATGGCTCTCGGCCATACAGCCGGTAATCACCATTTTGGCTCCGGGATTGATGCGCCCCGCGTGACTTATGACGTATCTTGATTTTTGGTTGCTCTGGTTGGTCACCGTACAGGTGTTTACCACCACCACATCGGCTCCTTCCTCCTGTTCCGACACCTCGTAACCATTACCCGAAAACTGTGCCGCAAGGGCATCGGTCTCGTACTGGTTCAAACGGCAACCCAATGTTTTAAATGCTACTTTCATTTATTAATTAACTTTCATCCGTAAATAATTTTTAGAGCAAGGCCGAATGAAACCTACCTGACGACATGCAGGCTCGCATGATGAATTTTGGCTCCGCCGATTTTCAATTCATTCGTGTTTCCCGAAAAGTCGGGACAAGTTGTGTTTAACGAATCATGCTCGTTTCATCCTGATAACTCTCCGTATTTATTATTTCCGGGTCAATATCAATCTCATTATTCCATTCAATAGTATCAAAGCTTGGTTTAACCGTTTTAAATACGTCAATATTCTTTAATTCCTGATAAATACCAAAATTCAAGTATGGTTTCATATCAAACTTTCGTATTTCGTCATTTTCAAATGTCAACAACAAAATATAGTCGTCTAAAGCCTTAACTTCCTTAACAGCTAAATACATATCTTTTTACTTTAAAGGTTCAATCTGAAATGGTTTATCACCATTCTGGCATAGTATCCAGTTAGCCATTAAATCCTCCTTATGAATTTCAATCCAAGCTTGAGTGAGTCGCATCTGTTTTCTGGGCAGTTCACCGTTAATTAAATCGCCATTCTCAATATTAAAAGTGGCCCTGTATTCCTGAAAATAACAATGAATATGAGGCGGATTATGTTCCTTTGGGGCATAATACATTCGAATAATGATTCCAAAAAACATTGAAATAGTTGGCATAACAATCGTTTAATAGAAATATAGCGAATAAATCACAAATTATCAAGCTTCAACCTCACGTGTTACCAACTCCCCTTCGGCGCTGAACGGACGCACCGAATCAATGCGTACATCCACGAATGAACCTATCAGACTTTCATCGTCTGATGGGAAACGCACGATGATTTTTCCTTCGGTATGGCCACTCAGGTAGCCATCTTTACGGTCTTTATCGCGTACCAGCAATCTTACAGTTTTGCCTTTAATTTTTCGGGTATGTTCAATGGCCACCTTCTCCAAATCGGCTGTAAGCAGGGCATAACGCTCCTTTTTGACCGCATGCGGCACATCGTCCTGCCAGGCAAAAGATGCTGCACCGGGGCGTGGCGAGTACATAGCAATATAGGCCATGTTGTATTTGAATTCACGCACGGCGGCACGGGTTTGTTCAAACTGCTCCTCCGTTTCGCCGGTAAAGCCTACGATGACATCGGTAAACAGTGTGGCCGACGGAATGAGTTCCCGAATCCAACCCACCACCTCGCGGTAGCGTTCCATGCTGTGCTTGCGGTTCATGCGTATCAGCACTTTGTCGTCGCCCGACTGCACCGGCAAATGAATCTGCTTGGCCAACGAACGGTATTTGGCGATGGTTTCGATGACATCGCGTGTCATATCGCGCGGGTGGGGCGATGTGAAATATATCCACACATCACGACCCGAATTGTCGGCCATCTGGCCTAATGCATCCAGCAGCTGCGCAAACGACAACTCCTCCCCTTTTTTGTCGAGCCCATAGGAATTCACATTCTGCCCCAGCAGCGTGATGCTTTTATATCCTTTTTCGACCAGCTGGCGGGCTTCTTCGATGATATCGGCTGATGAACGACTTACCTCACGGCCACGGGTATATGGTACGGCACAAAACGTGCAGAACTTGTTGCAGCCATTCTGAATGGGAATAAACGCCTCAAAATTGCTGTTGTAGATGGGTTTCACCTCCCAAGTTTGCGGAGCAGCAGCCACTTTTGAAACCGGTTTTACCCCGGCAAAGTTGAGTTTTTCGGCCACCGACGCCGGTGTGGCAATCTCCACCAACTCCTCGTCGTGCAAGCGGCCAAAATTGGATACCGGTGTGGTAACCCCATATTGGCTCAGCATGGCCGGAAATGATGCCAGCTCCTTCATGTCGAACACCAGGTCGAACAGCTTCAAAAATTTCTGGTGGTCATCGGGCAAAATACATCCCGACACAAAGGTTATCAGGTTGCGTTTGTTTTTCCACTTGTTCCATTTGGCAATTTTGGAATAGACTTTATCGATGGCCTTTTGCCTGACCGAACAGGCAATTATACCAATCACGTTGGCCTCCTCCTCAGTTTCGGTGGCCGCATATCCCATCTTTGCCATCACCGCCTGCACACGCTCCGCATCGGCCTGGTTCATCTGACAACCCAATATCACTAAATGGTACTTCATTTCAAGATAATTAGAAATTTAGATATCAGATGGATAGATTAGATGTGATAGAGAATCTAAGTTAGAATCATCTATTTATCATACAAACTGTTTAAATTTCGTTTCATCCGACTAAGTTGAGATGATGAAAGATTTTTAGAGCGATTGATTAGTTTAAAAGAAACTGGGACATCTATTCAAACTTAAATATCTTATCTATCATTCTTACATCTAATTATCTTGCATCTTAATTTAAACAATTTCTTACATCTACTCTAAAAGCATCTAATTAAAAATATACTTCCGTGAAGATATTCTTTGAGCTAATGCCTTGTTTTTCAAGAATATCATACACATCGTGAATCATATCACAATTGCCGCAAAGATAACACAAAGTATCGTTATTCAGAGGGTTTTGGGTTAACCAATCGGTCACCCTACCATGAAAATCACCTTTCTCGTCGCGCGAGGTGCAGGCAATATATCGCGATGGCTCGTAATGATGACGCTCGTATGCCTCCTCAGCAAAACGGATGCCATGCACCAGAGTATAATTGAGCGAGGGAAATGCCTTCACAAAACTGTGAAATGGCGAAATGCCTGTACCACTGGCCATAAATAGAAACTCTCTGCCTTCGGCCACCTCCTTGTTGATGGTGAAATAGCCCACGGCATCGTTCACCACCACCGAGTCGCCAGCCTCCAGTTTTTTGAGTGCTGGCGTTACCACCCCATCCTCAATTTCCCGCACCAAAATCTCGATGAAATCATCTGCAGGCGCACTATAAATGGAATATTCACGCGTGTGAATGCCGTTGGGCGGTCCCACCTGAATGTGCTGACCGGCATTGAACTCAAGCCCATTGCGCTCCAGTTTCAACACAAAAGTTGAATCGGTTAAAACGCGCTTTTCCAATATGGTATGAAGATTAAACCTTCTTTTCTGCATTGAAATATACCCTTTAAAAAGGCGCAAAATTGCAAAAAAATGATGGCACTGCCAATCAAATGAATGATTTTTATACCTTTTTATCCGAATCAAATTAAAAAATCATCGATAACTTATGTAAATTATCCGATGAGTACTTAAATGGCTATGATTTAAATCTTTTTCCCAATGTAAAACACATACCCATAATATGATTTATACTTATCGTAAATCAACGCTTCGTGCCTCATTTCGGCAACCAAATCGGCAGCTACTTTATTGTCGCCCTTTTCGCGGAGGAAAGCTTTCTGTAGTTCAACCTGTGGTGCAAAAAAGTGGTCAGTCCAGCAATTTTCGGGCAAAACAAATGTGGCAACCGGAACAAAGCCCGCGTTCTGCATTTGGGCTACTTTCACCGGAATGGTATCTATTTCAGGATAGGCATTTAGCCAAAAGGTCTCAATTTCAGCAGGCCGCTCATCGGTAAACCATGTGGCCTCCGAAACTGCCACATAACCACCTGATTTCAGATAGCTACGCCAATATCTGAGTCCATTTTCATAACCAATGTTATAAATAGAACCTTCCGACCAGATTAAGTCCAAAGATTCGGTTTCAAAAGGCAGATTATCCATTGACCCCACTAAGCCTTTTACCCTTTCCTGAGCATTATATTTTGCTGCATTGCGGTTAAAAGCATCAATAAATTTGGGAAACAAATCAATACCCGTAATGGTGCCTGGAGCGTGTTGCGCCAAAACAATGGTTTGTCCGCCGGTACCGCAGCCCAAATCGGCAATGCGCGGTTCAGGGCTGAGTCCGTCAATGAAGCTCAACGCCTTTATGGTTACTTCGGGACTTCCCGGCCCCTGGCGCTCAACACCTGAAAAATATTCGCAGATTACTTCAAAATCAAAGTCGTGGATGGTTTTATTATTGTTACTCATGATGTTTAAATTTAAAAAATAATTGTTTTTGAACCATATCAGTCTATAGCTTATAGACCTTATATGTTGAACTTTTTTAACCATATAAGACATATAACGAACATGATAAAGTCCGTTTTTTTCTTTACTATATAAAATCAGAATTACTCCGACAAGACAATGTCAGAGTTTAAAAAAGGGATAACCAAAGGCAGAACGCCAGTGGCTATTTACTTCACCAAATCCTTCTCCGAATTAAACATAAATGAGTTTCAATGTTGCAAAATTATTCTCAAAGTACGAGAAATGCAAGTATTCGCTTAAAATAAGAACGCAAACCATTTGGTTATTAGTTAGAAAGTGGCTCCTGGTGTTGGGTTCTAATAAAATCGCTTAATATTTCTATCTTTGTGCAAACTAAAAAAGCAATTATAATGGCCGGTAAACTATATCTCATCCCTAACACCCTGGGTTCATCAGAAACAGGGCATATTATCCCGGCCGATGTGGCACAGATGGCAGTTAAGTTGCGCCATTTTATCGTAGAAGATTTACGCACGGCACGCCGGTATCTCCGGTTGCTCGACCGCCAGATGGACATTGACGGGAGTCAGTTTTTGATGCTCAACAAACGCACCACTCCGGCTCAAATGTCGGAGTACATGAAACCCCTCAAAGCCGGTCATGATGTAGGTATTATTTCCGAAGCGGGCTGTCCCGGTGTGGCCGACCCCGGGGCCGATGTGGTAAAAATGGCCCACGAAGCAGGCATTCAGGTGGTACCCATGGTTGGCCCCTCCTCCATTCTGCTGGCCATGATGGCTTCGGGAATGAATGGGCAGAGTTTTGCGTTTGTGGGCTATATCCCTATTAAAAAAGAAGAGCGTCTTAAAACCATCCGCCATTTGGAGAACCGCAGCCGAAACGAGCATCAGTCGCAAATATTTATTGAAACGCCATTTCGCAACAATCATTTGGCAGAAGATATTCTCTCGGTCTGTAATCCTAAAACCCGTCTTTGCATTGCCTGTAACCTCACCCTGCCCGATGAGTATGTGGTAACCAAAACCATTTTGCAATGGAAAGGAAAACTACCTGATTTGAGTAAAAAACCAACAATTTATATTTTGCAGGGGTAGGAATTATACAAATACGTTTCACTTGCCTAATATAAGTATATTATAAAGACTCTTTCAAAATTGTTTTAAACAATTGGTATTCATGCTCAAAGTTTGGGGTAAAAACCTGGTTTCCTAACTGAGATTCTATTTCCTGAAACGACCAGAATCGTCCGCCGGCAAGTTCTTCCGGGTTTGGCGTTAGCGGGCCTTCATGTTTTTGAGCAAAAGCAAAAACCAACTCACGTTCCAGCGCACTTTCCCATATATATTTTCCTAAAAAAGCAGGATTGTTAATGGTTAAACCAATTTCTTCGGCTGCTTCGCGTTGTAGAGATAACTCCACCGGTTCGCCTGCTGATAAATGACCACCCACTGCGGTATCCCATTTACCGGGCTGCACCAATTTATTCAATGGCCGTTTCTGAAGCCATAATCCATTGCTCCCGATTACCTGCAAATGAACCACAGGATGTAACCAGCGCCTTTTGGGGTGGTGCACCGCATAACGGGGTGCATGTCCAATTACATTACCATTCTCCTCTACCAGTGGCAACCACTCTTCTTTTGATAGTTTATTATTTGTTAATCGTTTACGAACAATTTCAACTAAAAAAAATGCGCCAAAAAGGATAAACAATCCATTTCCACCCATGAAAGTAACAAATGGCAGAGCCAGGAAAAAAACAGCAATAAACAACACCAAGTAACTTAAGAGGAACCAAAACAAGAGTTGCATGGTTTTTTGCATTTGATACAACTCCCACGGGCCCATTTTAACACCTTTAAAGTATCGTCCTGCCGATGCCATTATTAAATTATGCCCTGAGAATGCCGAAATACCGGTCATTATAAGCAACAACGCGACAATAAAAACAGTCATTAATTGTTCAAGTACCTCACCTTTAAGCGTTATGGCAAAAACTCCAAAAAGCATCAGCATACCCAGTTCGGGCAGAATGGCCTTTTCGAATTTTCCGTTTTTTACCCAATGATAAGCCAACTCTGTTATTCCCAAAAATGCAGCAGCAATTAAACCGATGGTAATTCCCCATATCATTTCAGTAATAATGAGAACCACCAACGGCAACAAGCCGGGCATTGCAGAACGTAACTTCTTATTTACCATCCATCAAAAAGTGTGACCAATATAATTATACCATATTATAAGAGTCAATTCAAAGTTATGGGTCCCGATCTAAATCTAAGGTATATTTAAAAATCGAACCAACTAACCGATTTATATAATGTATCAGTTTAAGTTATTGAATCATTTAATTTTAAGTATTTTATAGGTTGCTGAATCAGTTGAACTGATTATTCTAAGAATGTATATACCATTCGCATAAGGGGTTAAATCTATTTGTTCGGAGTTTCTTCCTTTTAAATAAATTGTTTCAATTTTCTGTCCAAGACTGTTGAATACTTCAACAGCAGAAGCATTAATATCTGTAATTCCTGAAATGTAAACCATTCCATAAGTAGGATTTGGCCAAACCAAGGCTTTTTCTTCTTTTTGAAAAGACCCGGCTGAAGTAG
The DNA here is from genome assembly GCA_964521525.1 of uncultured Marinilabiliaceae bacterium. Lineage (GTDB taxonomy): Bacteria > Bacteroidota > Bacteroidia > Bacteroidales > Marinilabiliaceae > CALEUX01. The sequence goes on from CAZFTD010000087.1 coordinate 12,240, forward strand.
TATAGCCTTTTTCAAAAATATTTTCAATGTCTTGGTTATCAAGAGCATAGCTATAAATACGCAAATCATCTAAATCACCTTTAAAAAATCTGGTATGGGAATTATGATATAACCGACCAATATGTAAGGCAAACTCCATTTGGGTATTAATAGTTAAGTTGCTGTTATAATCGCTACAAGTGGAAGTGAGGAGATGACCATCAGCATAAAATTTTATATCGTTAAATGTACTACCGGTTTCACTGTCGATAACAACAGCATAAAAATGCCACCCATTATCGGAATTATTAAAACTTCGGATAACATACCCGGAAGAACCATCAAAACCAATACCTCGGCATTGGGTGTTTAATCCTATTTCAAATCTGTTTCCTGATCCTAATACATTACCACCATAACTTATCACAGCATTTTGCTGTTGACCGGAGGGTTCTTTATCGGTTTTTGCCCAAAAGGTAATTGTACGTGACTGGTTGTTAAACGGTCCAACAGCAGTATTACAGGCAATATAATCGGAGGTTCCGTTAAATCGTATAGCGCTATTTTCATTACCGTATCGGTCGGTAGTGAAGGTAGCTCCATAAATAGTACCATGATTGGCTGATGCTGTAACATCGTTGGCATTTCCGTTGAAAGGATAATGAGCAATTAGTCGCGAATATTCAACCTTTACCTCGTCAAAACGGGTATCCATTCCATTATGTCCACCTGTTAGCAGTACCCTTGAAACAGGTTGATGAAGCGAGAAAAGGGTTTGCCCCTCTGATGCTTTCAACTCATTGTTTATATAAACCGAAAACTTTTGCGTATGATTATTTACTACCATTTTAACATGGAGCCATTCGCCAACAACGTAAACAGCTTGATTTAATATCTTTTTTGAATTGTAATCATTTCCTTCAACAGCCCAAATTGTATTATTATCTAAACTTACCCTTCCGGCCCATTGATTATTGGTGTTAAGCAAACTAAGAGATGCATTGAAGCCACTGTTGTAAGCCACTTTTACATAACATTCCACTGTGAAGATTCCATTGTATGTTACATCTTTGTAAAACTCTCCTGCCCATCCCGGTGCCCCATTTATTTGCAGTACTTTATTGCGATTGTTATCATTATCTGCAATAATCTTATGGTCGCCGGCACCACTGTGAAGTTGCATCCAACCGGTAGATTCAATAGAGGTACCAACCTCAAATTGCTCGAAATTATCGTATAATAAAGTTGTTTGAGAATAAATCGATGACTGAATCAACAACAAACAGAATCCTAATAAAAAAGCGTATAAATTTTTCATAGTATTTGGGTTTTTATTGGTTTAATTTTGACTTTTAATTTCGGGATAATTGGAAAAATATGCAATTTTTTTGATGCTTATTATAGAAGTCAATTCAGGAACAGAAAATTTGAAAACTAACTCTATTGACGATGCTAAATAATCAAGGCTCCACCAAAAGCGAAGCCTTGAAATTTAATTAACATAATTAAGTCGATTTCCTTTGAATATTACTTCAGCAAACCATTGAGACACTTTAAAACGTTAGCTTCTATACGACTTTTCACGTTTGAAGGGTCGGCTTTTACAAATTTCTCGCCTACAATATTCTCATACAGTTCAATATAGCGGTCGGAAACGCTGTTAACAAAAGCTTCACTCATGTCGGGCACTTTTTGTCCATCTTTTCCCTGAAAACCATTTTCGATTAGCCACTGACGAACAAACTCTTTCGAAAGCTGTTTTTGCTGTTCCCCCTTTTTTAGGCGCTCCTCATAACCTTCGGAATAAAAATATCGTGATGAATCGGGCGTATGAATTTCATCAATCAGATAAATCTGACCATCTTTTTTCCCAAACTCATATTTGGTATCTACTAAAATTAAACCCATTTTGGCAGCCATTTCAGTGCCGCGAGCAAATACGGCGCGTGTATAGTTTTCGAGTTTGATGTAATCTTCTTCCGATACTAGTC
>CAZFTD010000088.1:0-14150 GCA_964521525.1 uncultured Marinilabiliaceae bacterium
TTCTCAACCACATCGGCGTCGAATAGACAATTCAGTGCCTGATTGGGGATATGAGTTTCCAGCTGCAAACCTTTAGCCTCTAAAAGTGGTTTAAACATTTCTAACCTTTCAATAATGAAGGTTTTTAAATCGCCAGTTTGAAGATTCAGCGGCATTAGACCAGAGTCTATTTTCCGGAAATCAAGCAGTTGCGCCATCAGTTTTAAAAGACTGGCTGAGTTTTTCTGAACCATTAAAAGTTTCTCTTTAACCGTCTTTTCTAAATCAGAACGGTTTAACAGTTGTTCCAATGGTCCTAGAATTAAGGTTAAAGGTGTTCTTATTTCATGGGATATTCCGGTAAAAAAACGAAGTTTCCGCTCATCGGCTTCTCTAACCATGCGAGTCATTTCAACAACCTGATCGCGTTGACTGGCTATTTCGTTTCTCTGTTCAAATAGCAACTGGTTTTGACGTTGTAAGGTTTTGGTTTTATCATCAACAATTTGTTGCAGTTTAATTTTTTGTTTGGTTAGCGCCCTTAAGCGGGCTCTGTAAATCAGGAAAATTATAATGGCAAACAACAAAACCGTACCCCATTTAAACCATTGAGTTTGATAATAAGCCGGTATAATTTTTATTTTCAGCGATGATTCGCCCCATATTCCATCAGAATTTGACCCTCTAACCATTAAGGTATAATTTCCCGGAGCCAAACGTGTGAATACTGCCTGTCGGTTGTTGTAATCAACAGGTATCCATTGCGAGTGCAACCCCTCCAACTTAAATTGATACTTGTTTTGGGCCGGATTAGCATATGAAAGTGCCGTAAATTCAATGGAGAAGAAAGTATCGGAATAGTTGAGTACCAATTCATCAAGATGAGATAGGGCAACAGGTAAAATAGTACGTCCTGCAGAATCGGGTCCAACTTCAACCGGCACATTGTATAATCGTAACTGGGTAAACCGTATGGGTGGAATAAATGGGTTTTCCTTAAGACTATCGGGATGAAAAGCAAAAAAACCATTTAATCCTCCTACATAAATTCTGCCTTCATGGTTTTGAGAGTAAGCATCATCAGAAAATTCGAAGCCGGGTAAAAATGTTTTAAACAATCTTTCTGTTGAATTAAATTTAGATAATCCATTGGCAGTAGATAACCACAATACATTCCCTTTTTCGGGCATAATACCATATACAATATTGTTGCTTAAGCCATTATCCTGAGAAAAATGTGTAAAAGTCTCATTTTCAACATCAAATAAGTTTAAGCCACTGTGCGTTCCAATCCAAATTTTCCCCTCGAAATCGCATACTATGGAATAAACCTTATTATGAGAAATGGTTGCAGGATTACCTAAAATCTGGCTGTAATTTCTGAATTGGCCGGTTTTATGATTATACCTGTAAACGCCATTCCCATCGGTAGCCAGCCACAAATTACCATCAAAATCTTCACAAACCGATCTTATAAAATTACTCCGTCCCCATGGTATGTGGGAATGGCTGTTGCGCACCCACTCGGCCTTACCCAATTGTCTGTTGTAAAGTAGAAGTCCGAAAGAAGTACCTATCCAAAAGTTTTGATGACTATCTTCATAAAACGCATAAGTGGTTCCATTAAACCGAATAATTGAACCGGTATCGTCTTTGGCAGCTATAAACCTCACATTATCGCGGCTGTCAATTTCTATGGCTGCAAATCCCCCATAATAACCAACCCATAGTTTACCTGATTTATCTAAATAAAGAGCCCTGATAGAGTTGTTCAGCAAACGATCGTTCCCAATATTACCCGAATCAAAATGTTTTACTTTGCCTGTAACAGCATTCATATAATTCAAACCCTGGTTTCTGAATCCAATCCAAATATTGCCATTGGAATCTTCACTGATGGCCCTAACATCGTTACTGTGAATGGTATTCGCAATTGACGGATTGTGCATATACCTGAAAATATGCTGTTTATATGGATCGTACTTGGCCAGCCCGCTAAATCGGGTTCCAATCCATAAAACACCTTCTTTATCGGTGTACAATGAAATAATCTGGTTTCCGGGAATACTGCTTTCGTCGTTTACATTATTGACAAAAAAATCTGACAAATTTAAAGCGCCATCCTTTTCGGTTATTTTTATAAGTCCCGATTGAGTCCCAACCCAAAATTCACCCTTCTCCCTCTGACAAATGGTATTAAACTGAATGTTGCGTGGCAATGCGCTGGAAAAACTGTTGTTACTTAATTTGTAAACTTCTTTTAAATGGCTATTATTATCGATGTTAAAGCAAGTGATGTACCTGTCGGTTACCATCCACAACCGGTCCTCTGCATCTCCAGTAATTTGACGCACCACTCCACCGGCAAACGGCAATGGCCAGCTACGTTTTACGTTCAACTGATTATTTTCTATGGTAACCAATTGGAGCCCTTCAGATGTAGATAGCCACACTTCTCCATCCTGATGGCTAAAAACAGAATGAATATAGTTGGCAGCTAACCCATGCTGGTTTGAGAATGAAAGAATTCGGTCGTCATTTACATTGAAAACATTTAAACCGTTTGTGGTTCCAATGAAAACATAATTGCTTGCTACCCTGATACTCGTAATATCGTTATCCGACAAAGAATTGGAAGAAATTCCATCGGACAGGTAATTCTTAAAAAGAAGAAGTTTAGTATCAAAAACAGAAAAGCCGCTGCCTGTAGTGCCTACCCAAAGCTTATCATCATTTCCCGAAGTAAGTGTTACTGTAATATTTGAACTTATGCCCCTTAAATTTCCGGGGTCTGGCTTAAAAGCAATAAACTGATAACCATCGAAACGCGATAATCCGTCATAAGTGGCAACCCAAACGAATCCTTTTGAATCCTGAGTGATACTGAAAATCGAGTTTTGTGGCAACCCATTTAAAGTTGAGAATCGCTCAAAATTGGCCGATGACTGACCAAGTAAAGATATTTGATATAAGCAGGCCAATAAAAAAAGTACTTTATAACGTACCAATACCACTCTATTAACCCTACATATATCAATAGATTTCAACATCAACAAAATGTTAGTTTAAATACTACATTACCACCTTAATTCCTATAGCACTCTTCACATTTGGCAGGAATTCAAAGTTAACAATTAATTATTTTTAACCCACCGTTATAATTGAACCCATTAAATTATGCAGATTTATTTATCTTTGAAACGAGCAGGTATGTTTTAATAAATATGGTGCAATTTAAATTGTAGCATTTAACCATCATTCAACAAATTGAATTATAACACTATTAAAGCAACTAAAACTATTATTTACTGATAAATAACAGTATATGCAAATTATTCGGTTTGCCACACTGGCATTATTCCTTACTCTGTTTTCATGCGGACAAAAACTTGTGCACCGACTCGAAAACCATGACATGATCAGGGTCGATTCTACCGTAGGAGTGGACGCTGCATTAATGAATTATATAAAACCTTATCGCGATTCTATAGAAGGAATTATGGCTGATGTAATAGGCACCAGTGCTAAACCGCTTATCGCGAAAAAGCCCGAAAGTGAATTGTCAAATTTTGTGGCAGACCTTGTTTTAGAGGCAGGAAAACAATTTTTAAAAGAGCAAAACATTACCGATGGCGATGTGTTTTGTCTTATAAATATCAGAGGTTTAAGAGCACCAATGCCTCAGGGTGAAATTACAACCCGTAACATTTTCGAAATAATGCCATTTGAGAATCAGTTAGTGGCAGTGAAAATGAATGCCGAAAATCTCCATCTCCTATTTGAACATATTGCCCAATCGGATGGTGATGGACTGTCGGGGGCTTCGTTTACATTAAAGAACGAAAAGGCTTTTGATATACGCATTGGCGGTGAACCCATCAATGAGAAAAAAAATTATTGGGTTATAACATCAGATTATCTGGCCGATGGTGGCGATAGTTACAACGTATTTAAAAAATCGGATACACTTCTGGTGTCTGATAAAAAGGTAAGAGAGCTGATTATTGAGCATATTAAAGAATTAACACGCCAAAATCGCCCTGTTGAGCCTGACAGGACTCCACGAATTACCAAAATTTCAAACTAAATGGTCGTGCAGATGTTATTTAAATAGCAAATACCAATTACAAATGCAAAACAGAAGAAATTTTCTTAAAACAGCCATAACCGGTTCGGCTTTTTTGGTTCTGCCAATGAGAGCTGGCGCATTCTTTAAAAATTCATCCACCAGAATTACCATTTTACATACCAATGATGTTCACAGCCAAATTGATCCTTTCCCTAAAAATCATGGGCGTTTTGCCGAACTGGGCGGATTTGCAGAACGAGCTGTATTGGTTAATAAAATCAGAATGGAAAACGAGCATGTGTTACTGCTCGATTCGGGCGATATATTCCAGGGAACGCCCTATTTTAACTATTATGAAGGAAGCCTTGAATTAAAGCTCATGTCGAAAATAGGTTACGATGCTGCTACATTGGGTAACCATGAATTCGATAATGGCATTGACAGCCTGAACCGTCAGTTAATTCATGCTAACTTCCCATTTATTAACTGCAATTACGACTTTACAGGTACTTTATTGGAAGGAAAAATTGCGCCTTATAAAATATTCAGAAAAGGCAATGTAAAAATTGGGATCATTGGATTGGGAATAGATCCAGCAGGCCTTATTGCTCAATCAAATTTTACCGGAATCAGATATAATGATCCTGTAAAAGCAGGCGACTCAACAGCCAAAATGCTTAAAGAAAAGGAAAAATGTAATATTGTAATTGCTTTATCGCATCTTGGTTTTAAAATGGACTTTGGAAAAATTGACGATTTACAGGTGGCGGCATCCACTCATTATATTGACGTGATTTTAGGTGGCCACACCCATACTTTTATGAATGAGCCCGTTATTGAAACCAATGCCGCAGGGAAGCCTGTAATAATCCATCAGTCGGGACAGAGTGGCGTTCGTTTAGGGCGAATTGATCTCCTCTTCGATAAAGAAGAGATCAAATCAGCCTCTAAACAATATGATGTTAAATGATTTACTCTATTGGCAACTGGCGCTTGAATACCTCATCCAAAGAAATGATAGTTTCAGTAGATGAAATACCCGGAATAGCCTGTAGTTTATCGTGCAAAATCCGCTTTAAATGCTCATTACTCTGTGCGTAAATTTTAATAAACACAGCATACTGACCGGTAGTATAATGACATTCAACAATTTGAGGAATCTGCTCCAGCATTTGAGAAACCTTATCGAACAAACTGGCTTTTTTAAGGAAAATACCCATAAAGGCGCAGGTGTGGTAACCAATTTTGGCCGGGTTAATAATAAACTCAGAACCTTTAATAACGCCGATATTTAAAAGGCGCTGTATGCGCTGATGGATGGCTGCTCCTGAAACTTTACACTCGCGGGCTACTTCCAGAAAAGGGATTCGTGCATTCTTGGTAATTAATGACAGGATTTTTTTATCCAGGCTATCAATTTGTAAATTGGTTTCCATACTTTCAATGACAAATGTTAGAAATTGTAACTTTTAACAACTTTTTTTCTTGGTTTTATATACGAATCTAAAACAATTCCCCCAAAAAAACAACAAATTATAAGAAAAAAACTGATTTTAATTTTTCTGCTATTACCACGTGGTTTTAATTTATCACAATGATGGAAGAACTACTTAAGAAATCGTTATAGCAACTTTTAATTATCACTTTGGTTATCGCTTATCAGATAAAGTTTTAATCCCCATTTCGCGTAAATCATTACCCGATGGCAACTGAAAGACTTTCAGTCCGAATTCAGGAATTACAGCTAAAATATGATCAAAAATATCGGCCTGAATTCCTTCGTAAAAAGCCCAGCGCTGATCGGAACTAAACACATATACTTCCAGCGGTATTCCTTTCTCAGTTGGTTGAAGGTACCGAACCAAAAAAGTCATATTCTTATTGATTTTCGGGTTTCGTGATAAATAGTTTTCAACATACTTTCTGAAAACCCCAAGATTGGTCATACGTCGGCCATTTACCAACACCGATTCGTCTACATTGTGCTCCCTATTGTATTCATTTATCTCTTTTTGCCGATTTTCAATATACTCCTGTAGGTGGTGAATTTTCTTAAACTTTTCAATCATCTCCGGGGTGCAAAATGTTACACTCTGCATATCAATATTGATAGAACGTTTAATTCGTCTCCCGCCCGACTCTTCCATGCCACGCCAGTTCATAAATGGACTCGACACCAAAGCATAAGTAGGTATGGTGGTAATGGTTCTGTCCCAGTTTTGAACCTTTACAGTGTTCAGCGTAATTTCCAATACAGTACCATCGGCGTTGTGGGTGGGCATTTCAATCCAATCGCCAACTCTTACCATCTTATTGGCCGATAATTGAATACCGGCCACAAAGCCCAGTAAGGTATCTTTAAAAACCAGTAATAAAACTGCTGCTAAAGCCCCCAGACCAGCGAAAATTTTAGTAACCTGAACATCAAAAACAATGGAAATCCCCCACAAAATTCCAATTAATATAAATAATAACTGAACCAATTGCATATACCCCCTGATAGGACGCTCGGCTGCAAAAGGAAGTGTATTGTAAATATCTTCAAGTGCCCTGAGAAAAGCCTGAAACGTCCAAAACAAAACAACAATGATATAAATGATAGATGCTTTTACTATAAATCCAAAGAAAAGCGGAAAAGGTTCATAAAAACTGTTGTCGAAAAAATAAATTACCAACGCCGGCGCCAAATGCGCCAAACGATGAAACACTCTTCGCGATACAAAAAAATCGTCGTAAGTTGATTTGGATTTTTTTATAATTCTGACAATAGAATAAAGAAGTACCTTTTTAAATATAAAATAGAGAATGACACTTAACACAAATAAAACCATTGATCGTACCAGGAAATCAACCGCCTCAAAAGTCCAGTCGGGCATTCCCGAACCTTCTAAATACAGAAACAACCAGTCTCTAATCATCTCAGATAATTGTACCATATAATTACGCATTTTTACAACTGTTTTTAAGGTTTTTATTATCTTGCAAAGATAGTTTAAACCTTAGTAAATGGGAAAAACTGCTATTTTACTTTTAGTATTGTCGGTACTAGTAACCGTATCGTTTCAAAATCTTGGTCTGCAAAAGCCGCATCAGCTCGATTTAAGTCAAGCCTTAAGGGTCGACTTTATACTTTCGGGCAACCATTATGAACAAGAGGCCACGCTTTTCCGGTTAAACCGCGATCAGATATGGAGTGGCAGCGCCAATCAACTAATTTCACCGTTTAATTATGGTGAATACCGTTACTTTTTAATTGATGCCCAAGGCGGTGATACGCTTTTTGCACGAGGATTTTCCACTTTGTTTGAAGAATGGAGAACCACCAGCGAAGCTAAATACAAGTCGAAAGCATTTCAGCAAACCATTGTAATGCCATTTCCAAAAGTAAACAGCAGACTCGTTGTTGAAGGGCGCAACCGGGATGGTTCATTTTCAAAAATGATGGAAGAAATTATTGAACCTGAATATATTGATATTCATCAACCTGCCAAAACCAACCGCGTTGTTAAGATAATCCATGGCGAACATCAGCCTGCCCACAAAGCTGACTTGCTGATTATATCGGAGGGCTACAGTTTTAATGAGTTGGATATCTTCATGGCTGAGGCCAAAGAAATAACGAAAAAGCTTTTTAATACAGAGCCTTATAAGTCTCTTAAAAAAGATTTTACCGTTAGAACACTGGCGATTCCTTCGCCCGAATCGGGGGTTACCGATCCAATAACAGGGAACTGGAAAGATACTTATCTCAAAAGCCGGTTCAATACATTTGATATCGACCGTTATCTACAAACCATGGAAACGTGGAGAGTTTTCGAAACAGCAGCCATAGCCCCTTATGACCATATCATTATTCTGGTAAACAGCAAAAAATATGGAGGAGGAGGCATTTATAACCACTTTTCCATACTAACTTCGGGCAATAAACTTTCGGGTGAGTTATTGCTTCATGAAATTGGCCACGGGTATGGCGGGTTGGGAGACGAATATTACGATTCAGATGTAGCCTATACCGATTATATCAATTTAAGCATAGAACCCTGGCAGCCTAACCTAACCACATTAGTAGATTTTAACAGAAAATGGAAACACCTGATTAAACCCTCTACACCAATTCCAACACCTGTTAAATTAACTTACTTAAAGGAAACAGGTGTTTTTGAAGGCGGTGGCTATGTGGCAAAAAAAGTTTACCGTCCTGCAGTAAATTGTATCATGCACAATCTGGATGCACCAAATTTTTGCGAAGTTTGCAGTTTGTCAATTACTAAAGTAACCAAATTCTACACACAATAAAACCTTAAAAGTATGATTTATAAAGCAGATGAAAACCGCTACAACAATATGATTTATCGCCGTTGTGGCCATAGCGGTCTTCACTTACCCGCACTCTCGTTGGGCCTTTGGCATAACTTTGGCTCCGTTGATAAATTGGAAACCATTCGCGAAATGCTGTTGTTTTCATTCGATAATGGCATTACTCATTTCGATCTGGCCAATAATTATGGACCCATACCTGGCTCAGCCGAAGAAAATTTTGGACGCATTCTGGCCAATGAATTTAAACCATACCGCGATGAAATGGTCATTTCAACCAAAGCCGGTTATCTTATGTGGCCCGGACCTTACGGCGAATGGGGTTCAAAAAAATACATGGTAGCCAGCTTAAATCAAAGCCTGAAAAGAATGGGACTCGATTATGTTGATATTTTTTACAGCCACCGCCCCGACCCCGACACCCCACTGGAAGAAACCATGAGCGCGCTCGATTTAATTGTTCGCCAGGGGAAGGCTTTGTACGTTGGAATATCTAATTACTCTGCTGAACAAACTCAAAAAGCAGAATCCATACTGCGTGAATTGGGAACGCCATGCCTAATTCATCAGCCCAGATACAATATGCTCGACAGATGGGTGGAAAATGGATTACTGGATGTGCTCTGTAAAAGAGGTATCGGTTGTATCCCTTTCTCTCCACTTGCACAAGGCTTGTTAACCAACCGCTACCTCAGTAATATTCCCGACGATTCACGGATTGCTAAACCCCATGGATTCCTGAAAAAAGAAACGCTTACAGAACAACGGCAAAATGCACTCATCAGGTTAAACGAAATAGCATCAAATCGGGGACAATCGTTGGCTCAAATGTCGGTTGCCTGGCTGTTGAAGGATCCACGTGTAACTTCCGTTTTAATTGGCGCCAGTTCGGTTAATCAGATTAAAGACAACCTTCAGGCCTTAAGTAATATTCATTTTTCAGATGATGAACTTAAACTCATTGATGAGGCTTCTATCCCTGTAAAACTGACATAATAATCAAACTTACCAAGTCAATTAGGTGTTAGCTGTTAGCTGTTAGCTGTTAGGTGTTAAGAACTAAGAACTAATAGCTAAATCCTTCTGCTTTCTACCATTGACTTGTCACTAGAAATCTGATATTGGACATTAATGTTTTTTGGAGCAGTAAAAGCGCTCCAAAAAACATATCTTTGCACAACAAAGCAGTTAATAATGGCCAATATACTCTCCGTTGAAAACCTTACACACCATTGGGGTGACATCCGTTTGTTTCATGAAATCTCTTTCGGGCTTAACGAGGGCGACAAAGCAGCACTCATTGCCCGCAATGGTACAGGGAAAACCACTTTGCTTAATATCATCGCCAACAAACTAATAGCCGACTCAGGCTCCGTAACCATACGCAACCATATTAAAACCACCTACCTGACACAGGATCCGTTTTTTGATTCAGAACTTACTGTCATTGAGTCGCTTTTTTCAACCGAGAATGAAATGGTTAAGCTTGTAAGAGATTACGAAAAAGCAATTGACCAAAATAATCAGAAAGCCATTGAGCAATTGGTTGAAAAAATGGATCAGTTTAATGCCTGGGACTACGAGAATAGGGTAAAACAAATTCTCTCTCAGTTAAAGATTACACATCTCGATCAACCTGTTTCTCAATTATCGGGAGGACAAAAAAAACGCATTGCATTAGCCGCTGCACTTATTTCCGAACCCGATTTTCTCATTCTTGATGAGCCTACAAACCATCTTGATTTGGAAATGATTGACTGGCTGGAAGATTACCTGAGCCGCAGCAAAGCAACCTTGCTAATGGTAACCCACGATCGCTTTTTCCTCGACAGGGTTTGCAATACAATTTTTGAATTGGATAACGAAGCACTCTATCAATATCAGGGCAATTATTCATACTTTCTGGAAAAAAGAGAAGAGCGACAATTTCAAAAAAATCAGGAAATTGAGCGGGCACGTAACCTTCTGCGCAAGGAACAGGAATGGATGAATCGGATGCCGCAGGCCAGGGCTACTAAAGCCAAATACAGAATTGATGCTTTTTACGACCTGAAAGAAGTTGCCAGCCAAAAAACAACCCAAAACGATTTGGTACTCGACCTTAAAGCTTCCCGTTTGGGGCAAAAAGTGGTGAACCTTGAAAACATATCCAAAGCCTACGAAAACAAAATACTGATAACCAACTTCTCATATCGGTTTCTGAAGGGCGATAAAATCGGAATTGTTGGAAACAATGGCACCGGTAAAAGTACTTTACTCAATATTATTACCGGAACTATTACTCCCGATTCAGGATTGGTTGAAACCGGAGAAACAGTAACTTTTGGTTACTATCGGCAGGAAGGAATGGTTTTGGACGAAACAAAACGTGTAATTGATGTTATTTCTGAAATAGCTGAAGTGTTTGATACCGGTAATGGTAAAAGCATGAATGCTGCTCAGTTTTTACGCTATTTTTTGTTCCCCAATGAGATGCATTATGTATATGTGAACAAACTCAGCGGAGGTGAAAAAAAACGGCTTTATCTGATGACAGTATTAATGAAAAACCCCAATTTTTTGATTCTTGATGAGCCTACCAATGATCTGGACATACAAACACTGAATGTGTTGGAGGAGTACCTTGTTAATTTTCCCGGTTGCGTATTAATCGTATCGCACGACCGCTTTTTTCTCGACAAGGTAACTGAAACACTGTTTATTTTTGAAGAGCAAGGCAAAATAAAACATTTCCCGGGAAACTATTCAGATTACCACATTACAAGAAAACAGGAATTATCCAAAGAAGCACCACAAGCAGTAAAAACCCCTACTGCTGCCAAAATAAATACCGAGCAGAACAAACCTCGCAAACTCTCATTTAAAGAAAAGCAGGAACTTCAGCAATTGGAAAATAAAATAGCTGACCTTGAAAAAGAAAAAGCAACACTTGAAGGACAATTAGCCTCCGGGACGTTGCCTCCCGATGAATTAATGAAAACATCTACCCGCCTGGGAAATATCTTAACTGATTTGGATTTTTGCGAAACCCGCTGGATTGAATTAAGTGAACTCAGCTGAAAACTTCTTAGTAACAAGATAACAGGAAAAAGGCAGTAGTTCCTGGTTCTTAGTTGCCAGCTCTTAGCATTTATTCCCTAACAGCCAAGAGATAGCAACTAACACCTAATAACTGGGAGCTATTATTGTTATTTATTAAAATATATTTATTTTTGTAAAAATCAATCCTATCCCATCATGTCTGGCAATACTGTTATTTATAGCTTGCCTGAGAATCAGTGCCTCTCACTCATTCATCCCTTTCTATCAATATCAGGCAATACCACTCTTGGAAACCAGTATCAAACTGGAAGTTTACTCTTAATGCTTTCGGTAATAACCATTATTATTTTGTTTGGTGCCTTTGGCATTGTTTTTTATCTGAAAAAGAGAATCGATGAGAAGAATATCGAAATTCAAAAAGAAAAAGAAACGCGTAAAGGCATCGAAAAACAAATGGAGATTTCCGAAAAGGAAAAAGCCATGATTCTTAACTCAGTAAGCGATGTTGTGCTTTATATTTCTCCTGAAAACCGGGTTCGATGGGCCAACAAACACTTTTTTAAAACCTTTAATAAAAAGCCTGATGAGGTTAAAGGAAAATTGTTTCATGAGGTGGTTGATCTTCAAGAAAATAATCAAATAATTGATGATTGGATTCAAAACAGAAAACTGCGTACCCTTCATCATGAATACATTCTGAAAAACGGCCAACAGGTTTTCAGAACCACCATTAATCCTGTTTTTAACAAACGCAAACAATACGAAGGTTATGTAAAAACAATGACCGACATCACTTTGCAAAAACACATAGAAATGCAATTGCTGTTTGCCAAAGAAAAAGCTGAAGAAGCCGACCTGTTAAAAAGTGCGTTTCTGGCCAATATGAGCCACGAAATAAGAACCCCAATGAATGCCATAATTGGTTTTACCGAACTTCTTGAACTCGATGAAATTTCCAATCAGGAAAGAAAAGATTATCTGAATATTATAAAATCAAATGGTCAGCATTTGCTAATGCTTATCAACGACATTCTGATTTTTTCGCAAATAGAAACCGGCCAGTTGCATATTAACAGAACCGAGATAAAATTAAAACCCTTAGTAAACGAAATTTTTCAACAATTTAACGAAGAAATTAAGCATAAAGACAAACAAAATGTAGAGTTAATTTGCAAAACCAATTTGAATAACAACCACGAAATATGTACCGATCCCATCAGATTGCGCCAAATACTGTTTAACCTGATGACCAACGCCCTTAAATTTACCGAATCGGGCTCAATTACCTTCGGCTGTAAAGCCATTGAAAACCAATACATTTTCTTTGTTAAGGATACCGGACCTGGCATACCTCCTGATAAAAAGCGCTTAGTATTTAAACGCTTTGAACAGCTCGACCAACAGAATCATAAGAAATATGGCGGTACAGGGTTGGGGTTATCAATTTGTCGCGAACTGGTTTACCTTATGGGCGGACGTATTTGGGTGAACTCTACTGTGGGAAAAGGAAGTACTTTTATTTTTAAAATGCCTAAATAAATGGGGAGACAGGAGATGGGAAACCGGAAACAGGAGAAAGGAAACCGAAGATAGGAGAAAGGAGAAAGAAGACCGAAAGATGGAATAGGGAGATGAAGCAAAGCGAAATTCCACATAGCAGAACTGGAGAAGGGAAAACGAAGATGATGCCAGGATTTGAATAGTACAAGTCCCCAATCTGTATTATACTTCTTATTATCTATCATTTATGCTATTCATTAACTAGTTCAATATGCATTACTAACCAGGAATTTGCTTAATTTCTTATACCATCCATTTAAAAATCTAACAATCTACTTTTAATCTAACAAACCGCAACAAAAACAACCATTTTAATTATTCTTTATTTAAAAAATCAATCTGCAATTAATATTTTTTGATTCCGGGTTGCTCTTTTAAAATTAATCATTACTTTTGTACCCAATAAAAGCAAACAAGATGCGAAGCTATTCTTATTTTTATTACTTCTTTTTTTTCTTTTTTTGGTTCAAAAGCCAGGAAGGGGTGGGTTTGTTATAATCCGAAAAAGGACAATAAGAATAAGATTGAAAGATAAATTCAAAGTCCCGCCCCAACATAGGCGGGGCTTTTTTTTTACCCGGAAAGAAACAGAAAATAAAAAACAAATAAATGGATACAGAAATAAAACATGTGGCCATTCAGGGCTGGCCGGGAGCCAACCACGATATAGCAGCCAGAGCTTACTTTAACGGCAATCCTGTAAACATTGTGCCCTGTTTAACCTTTAAAGAACTGTTTGACAAGGTAATAGAAAACCCTAACTTATTAGGAATTGTAGCCATTGAAAACACTTTGGTTGGAAGCCTTCTATCCAATTACACTCTTTTAAAGGCTTCAGGATTAGCCGTTTTAGGAGAACATAAGCTAAGAATAAAGCACCAGTTAATGGCATTACCCGGCCAAAGCATAGGCGATATAAAGGAAGTTCATTCGCACCCAATGGCACTGGCACAGTGTGAGGCTTTCTTTCAGAATCACCCCGGTATTCGCCTGATTGAAAGCGAAGATACTGCCTTAAGTGCCAAGCGCATTCAGGATGAACAATTTAAAGGAGTTGCTGCCATTGCATCTTCTCTGGCTGCAAAACTTTACAATCTGGAAATTATTGCCCGAGATATTGAAACCAATAAGCACAACTTTACTCGTTTCCTCATTGTTGGTCAGCCCAATAAAGCAAAATTAG
>CAZFTD010000089.1:0-13809 GCA_964521525.1 uncultured Marinilabiliaceae bacterium
AATTATCAATTGTTGGATTATTATCACTACCTGCACTTGGTTGATCGCCGGGATTTTCTTCTGTTGGCGCAGGGTCAGGCGTCTGAATCGCTTCGTTTACGCCCGCTATCTCAAGACTCTCATCCACCAAGGCCTGAATAGCGAGATTTTTCCCAAAAACTTCTGCCAAGACTTTTTCCACCAAAACCTTGATCTGCGGATCACTAACTCTGTCTTTGTGAAATTTATATTTAAACATCAAGCATAGCTGATTGCCGTCCACTTCGCCGGGCTGGCAAGCGCGCAAAATAAAAGATAAAGAGTGATTGTATTTTTTTACTTTTATCAAAACCTCCCCCCACTTACTAACCACTTCTTCTTTGCTTAAAATTCCCGCGCTTGAAATTGCCGGACGAGACGGAGCCGATCTTGCTTCGAGAGCGGATTGCGCCGGACTTGGCCTAACTGAATTTTTGTTTTCGCTGTCATAAGCGTATACAGAACCGTTTTCTGTTGATTGATGAAAAAACCGGCGAATCAACACCTCGTGGTCGAAAAATTATGAACGGTACGCCAATGGAACGTTATGGCACTCCCGATGAACTAAGCGGTACGCTGGTTTATCTTTTGTCCGACTGGTCGAAATTTATTACCGGAATTGTAATTCCTGTGGATGGCGGATTTAGCGCCTATAGTGGTGTTTAGACAGAAAAATGAACCCTTAAATTGAACCAATATGAGCATCGAACTAAAAAAAGAATATAAATGGTCGTTGGTAGTACCTACCAGTATGGGGGTGCGTATTACTCCTGTTAACGGACAACCTGTGCACAGCAGCGATACCTTTATGATGCAGGCAACCAGCGCTGAAACAAATGTAGCCAGTATAGCAAGTTATCTGGGACTGCCAGTGAAAGTGCTGACCACTTTTGTTAAGGACAGCCCCATTGCACAGTTTATTAAGAGTAATCTGAAAAACCGCCACATGGATTACGAGGGAGTTGAAGTGGAACAAGGCGACCCCTGGGGTTACCGTCACCAGTTCAATATCGCCGACAGCGGTTATGGTGCTCGTGGCCCTCGTGTGCAAAACGATCGTGCCGGAGAAGTGGGAAGAACATTGAATGTAAAGGATTTTGATTTAGATCGGATTTTTGGAAAAGAAGGTGTACAGATTGTACATCTTTCAGGCCTTATTGGTGCTTTATCGCCTGAAACCAGCAACTTCTGTCTGGAACTTGTCAGGGCCGCCAAAAAACATGGTACGCGCATTTCATTCGATTTAAATCACAGAGCGTCTTTCTGGAAAGGCCGAGAAAAGGAACTGAGAGAAATCTTTACAGAAATAGCATCGGTTTCCGATATTCTGATTGGTAACGAAGAAGACTTTCAACTTTGTTTAGGTATTGAAGGCCCCGAAGCCGGAGGGAAAGCAATTGCCGATAAAATCGACAGCTTTAAAGAAATGATTATGCGGGTTAAAAAAGCATTCCCCAATGCTTCCGTATTTGCCACCACTTTGCGTCAGGTAATAAATGCCAACGAACACCTTTGGGGCGGTATTATGCTCGAAGGCAGCAACTGGCATGTAGTTGAACCACGCGAAATTCGTGTGCTCGACCGCATTGGTGGAGGTGATGGATTTGTAGGTGGCATGCTTTATGGGATTCTGAAAGGCTGGCAACCCGAAAAATGGATTCAGTTTGGATGGGCTACCGGTGCTTTGGCTACTACTTTCCTTACCGATTATGCCCAACCGGCCGACGAAGAAATGGTCTGGAGCATCTGGGGTGGGAATGCCCGCGTGAGAAGGTAACGGTGAGTGAAGGAAAAAACCAGATTCTGAAAACCATTAGAATAATGTAGTGGAATTCTGTTTGGTGGCATTAAAAGTTAAAATTAACAAATACTATCATGGTACTATATCAACGTGGCTCGGAAAATGATGTACTCACTTCTGATGATTTGAAGGATGCACTTTATGCCGCTTTAGATAAGCTGGGCACTAAAAACAGGGTGCTAGCAATTCCGCCCGACTACACCCGTTACCATTCGCGTTCAGGTGAGCTAACTGTTTATGCCTGGCAATATTATAAAGATAAACTGGTAGATATACTTCCGGCACTTGGAACTCATTCGGCTATGCCGGACCATGAAATTGAACATATGTTTCCGGGTGTTCCCAAATCTTTGTTCAGAGTGCACGACTGGCGCAACGATGTAGTAACGTTAGGCGTTGTTCCGGGGTCTTATATTTCAGAAATTACCGATGGCAGAGTCACGTATGACTGGCCTGCGCAAGTTAACAAACTACTTACCGAAGGCAATCACGACCTGATTCTTTCCATCGGACAGGTTGTTCCCCACGAAGTTATTGGCATGGCCAACTACAATAAAAATATCTTTGTTGGTACCGGAGGGGCCGAAGGTATTAATAAGAGTCACTTTATTGGTGCAGTATATGGTATGGAGCGTATTATGGGACGGGCCAACAACCCTGTTCGCAAAGTATTGAATTATGCCTCGGAAAAATTTGCCAAACATCTGCCCATTATTTATGTGCAAACGGTGGTTGGTAGAAATGCCGATGGCAATCTGGTAACTCGCGGCATTTTTATTGGCGACGATGAAGAAGTTTTTGAACTGGCTGCCGACCTGTCTATCAAAGTAAACTTTGAAATGGTGCCGGAACCTTTGAAAAAGGTTGTGGTTTATCTCGATCCAACCGAGTTTAAAAGTACCTGGCTGGGTAATAAAAGTATTTACCGCACACGTATGGCCCTTGCCGACAATGCCGAACTCATTGTGCTGGCCCCGGCGCTTAAAGAATTTGGTGAAGATAAAACCATCGATA
Source organism: uncultured Marinilabiliaceae bacterium (assembly GCA_964521525.1). Lineage (GTDB taxonomy): Bacteria > Bacteroidota > Bacteroidia > Bacteroidales > Marinilabiliaceae > CALEUX01. Next base: position 2,834 of record CAZFTD010000089.1, read on the forward strand.
AACTTATCAGAAAATATGGTTATTGTGGTACTCCAAAAACGTTAGAGTACGTTGAAAACAATGACGATATGAAAAACAACCTCGGGGCTGCGGCACACCTGATTCATGGCAGTTCCGAAGGTCGTTTCTCTGTAACATACTGTCCCGGCCATCTTACCAAAGCAGAAATTGAATCGGTATTTTTTAAATACGCCGATTTAAAAGAGATGATGGTACGATACAATCCTGAAAAACTGAAAGACGGCATGAACGTTATGCCCGATGGCGAAGAAATTTTCTATATTTCCAATCCCGCAGTTGGGTTGTGGGCACACAAGGATAGGTTTAAAGACTAAAGATGTAAAACTTTTAGATGTAAGATGATTACATATTAGATGGATAGATTAGATAATTAAGTTCTATAAGATGCTTAAATAACTATCTAATCCAGTTAGTGAAACATCGTTTCATTTCAAATCGAACAATTAACAATCTAAAAATAAAACCATAAAAATTAAATATTAATGAAAGCATTATCAGACATAGGATTAATTGGCCTGGCAGTAATGGGCGAAAACCTGGTGCTGAATATGGAAAGCAAAGGTTTTCAGGTTTCGGTATTTAACCGCTCAACCGATAAGGTTGATAACTTTATTGCAGGCCGTGCAAAAGGTAAGAATATTAAAGGCACACACACCTTAAAGGAGCTGGTTCAATCACTTGAACGTCCGCGTAAAGTGATGTTGATGATTAAAGCCGGTAAAGCACTTGATGATAACATCGAAAGCCTGATTCCATTACTGGAGCCGGGCGATATTATCATTGATGGCGGTAACACTCATTTCCCCGATACCGATCGCAGAACTGCCTATGTTGAAAGCAAAGGCCTGCTTTATATTGGTACCGGTGTATCAGGTGGTGAAGAAGGCGCCTTGTTAGGTCCTTCCATTATGCCCGGTGGCTCACCTAAAGCCTGGCCCATTGTAAAACCTATTTTTCAGGCAATTGCCGCTAAGGTTGAAGATGGCACACCCTGCTGCGACTGGGTTGGCGAAAACGGAGCCGGCCACTTTGTTAAAATGGTGCACAATGGCATTGAATATGGCGATATGCAGTTGATTAATGAAGCCTACCACATTATGAAAGATGTTTTAGGTATGAATGCCGATGAAATGCACCAGGTGTTTAAGGAGTGGAACGAAGGGCCGCTCGATTCATATCTTATCGAGATTACCCGCGACATTTTGGCTTATAAAGATGAAGATGGCTCACCATTAGTAGAGAAAATTCTCGACACAGCCGGACAAAAAGGAACCGGAAAATGGACCGCTGTTTCAGCGCTTGACCTGGGTATTCCGCTGACTTTAATTGGTGAAGCTGTGTTTTCACGTTGTTTATCGGCCATTAAAGATGAGCGTGTTATCGCCTCCAAAGCAATTAAAGGCCCCAAACCATCGTTCAACGGCGATAAAAAAGCATTCCTGAAAGATTTGCACGATGCTTTATTTGCATCAAAAGTGGTGAGTTATGCGCAGGGGTATGCCCTGATGGCTGCTGCTGCTAAAGAATATGGCTGGAACCTTAATTATGGTGGTATTGCTCTGATGTGGCGTGGTGGTTGTATTATTCGTTCCGTATTTTTAGGAAAGATTAAAGAAGCTTTTGATAAAAATGCCAATTTAACCAACCTGTTGCTCGACCCATTCTTTAAAGAAATTGTGGAGAAAGCTCAGTCCGGCTGGAGAAACGTGGTGGCTACTTCCATCATGAATGGTATTCCAATACCGGCTTTTGCTACTGCCCTGAATTATTTCGATGGTTACAGAAGCGAAAGACTACCGGCAAATCTGCTGCAGGCTCAACGCGACTATTTTGGCGCACATACCTACGAGCGCATCGACAAGCCGCGTGGCGAGTTCTTCCATACCAACTGGACCGGTCGTGGCGGAACAACTGCGTCATCAACCTATAACGTTTAATAATATTGAGGAAGATTGGCTGTAAGCGTTGTGTGGCAGACAATCTTCCCTCTTAAACCTAAAATTAAAGTTATAATAGTTAATCACGCCCCTTACCTTGAAACACCAAATAAAACTTATTTTTAATGTTCCTTATATGAAGAAGTTAATTGTCTTGTCGTCTGTTTTAATGATGCTACTTTCAGGATGCGGATTAAGACAGGATGTGAAAGTTCTTAAACTCGGCCATACCCTCGATACAAAGCACTCGGTGCATATTGCCATGGAGTATATGGCCAAACGTGCTGCCGAGTTGTCGAATGGTAAACTGGAGATTCAGATTTACCCCGGAGGCGTTTTGGGCTCTGAAAAAGAAAGTCTGGAGCTGCTTCAACTGGGTAGCCTCGACCTTACCAAAGTATCTGCTGCTGCCATGGAAGGCTTTGTTGAAGAGTACAAAGTTTTTGGATTGCCCTATATTTTTCGCGATAAGGAACATAGTTTTGCCGTGCTCGATGGCCCCATTGGCGATGCCATGTTGGCTAAAGGCGATAAATTCTGGTTGAGGGGTTTATGCTTTTACGATGCCGGTGCCAGAAGCTTTTATACATCAACACGCATTAACTCACCCGACGATTTAAGAGGAAAAAAAATCAGGGTAATGCAAAGTATCACAGCGGTGGAAATGATTCGTGCTATGGGTGGCTCAGCAACACCAATTGCCTGGGGCGAATTATATACGGCTCTTCAGGGTGGAGTGGTTGATGGTGCCGAAAACAACCCGCCTAGTTTTTACTTATCACGCCATTACGAAGTTTGCAAATACTATTTGCTCAATGAACATACCATGATTCCGGATGTGATGATTGTGAGCACTCATGCCTGGAAAAAACTTAGCGAACAGGAAAGATTATGGCTTCAACAGGCTGCCGATGAGTCGGTTATTGTTCAACGCGAAGAGTGGAAAAAATCTGAAGAGGAGTCGCTTGCAGCAGTAAAAGAAGCCGGAGTGGAAGTTATTTATCCAGATAAAGCTCCTTTTATGGCACGCGTGGAAGGAGTGTTTGATTTGTATAAATCAAATCCAAGAGTATACGACCTTATTCAGCAAATCAGAGCTGTTCAGCCAGCCAAGCAGGAAAATGATTCTATAGCTGCCGACTCTGTTATTAATAATGAAATAAACGAATAGCCAAATAATTAACACCTGATTATCAGGTTTATTAAATATCTTAATTATGAACTTAAGAGCACATATTGACAGAATACTTGAAGTTTTTCTGGTAATAATAATGAGCCTTCTGGTTGTAGACGTGGTTTGGCAGGTTGCAAGCCGTTATGTTTTTTCCAATCCAAGTTCCTTTACCGACGAGTTGGCCGGATTTCTACTGATTTGGGTTGGAATGGCAGGCGCCGCTTATGTTAAAGGCAAAAACGAACACCTTGCCATTGATATTTTGCATACCAAATTATCGCCGATTAAACGTACCAGATTATTAATATTTATCAACTACCTTATTGTAGTATTCTGCCTTACCATTATGGTATTAGGTGGAATTTGGCTGGTTTACACACGGTTTGTTCTGGGCCAGATTTCAGCTGCCATGCAAATTCCCATTGGTTATGTTTATATGATTGTTCCCATTAGCGGCCTTCTTATGAGCTATTATGCCATTGACGATATAAGACTGTTAAACAAAGAATTAAAAACATTAAAACAATAATATCATGGAACTCGACATTTTAGGGATTGTTGTTCTTATAGGCTCTTTTCTTTTCTTTCTGGTTATTGGGGTTCCGGTGGCATACAGTATTGGTTTGGCGGCTGTGGCAACCATGTTGGTGAGTTTTGATGCTATGCCGGCTTTTTCTACGCTGGCTCAACGCATGGCCACCAGTCTCGATAGTTTTTCCTTGCTGGCCATTCCCTTTTTTATTCTGGCGGGGCAATTAATGAATTCCGGAGGCATAGCCATACGATTAATTGACTTTGCAAAAGTAATTGTAGGCCGTCTTCCTGGTGGACTTGCTTTTGTAAACGTAACGGCCAATATGTTGTTTGGCGCTATCTCGGGCTCGGCTGCTGCTTCGGCATCGGCCATAGGTTCCATTATGGGGCCGCAAATGAAAAAGGCCGGGTATGAAGAAAATTTTTCGGCCGCCATTAACGTTACCTCTGCTACTACAGGTTTGGCTATTCCGCCCAGTAATATTCTTATTGTTTACTCATTGGCAAGTGGAGGTGTTTCTATTGCTGCATTGTTCCTGGCCGGATACATCCCCGGTATATTAACCGGAATAGCACTGATGATAGTTGGCGGTGTTTATGCATACCGAAAAAAATATCCTGTGGGTGATGTTGTGCCTTTTAAATTAGCCGTTAGAAAATTCTTTGATGCTATTCCCAGTTTGTTACTGCTTTTAATTGTTATTGGTGGTATTGTGGCCGGATTTTTTACTGCTACAGAAGCCTCGGCAATAGCTGTAGTTTACTGTCTGGTACTGGCATTTCTATACAAGGAAGTGAGAATTCATCACCTGCCTAAGATAATTGTTAATACGGTAAAAACCACAGGCATTGTAATGTTGTTAATTGCAACTTCCATGGGTTTGTCGTGGGTGATGTCGTTCGAAAACATTCCTCAAACCGTTAGCGATGGTTTATTATCAGTATCATCCAATCCATTTGTAATTCTATTGATGATAAACCTGATACTTCTTTTTGTGGGCGTATTTATGGATATGACTCCGGCTGTTTTAATTTTTACACCCATCTTTTTACCAATTGTAACATCGCAATTGGGCCTCGACCCCATTCACTTTGGTATCATAATGATTCTGAACCTCAATATCGGGTTGTGTACACCGCCGGTTGGTTCGGTATTATTTATTGGATGCAGCGTTGCAAAACTTAAAATTCAGGATGTAATAAAACCTATTATCCCATTCTTTATTGCAATGATAGTGGTATTGCTTTTGGTTACCTACATTCCTTCAATCAGCCTAATCATTCCAAAATTATTTGGGTTCTAATGTCAAAATATTTAACGTTTTAGGAAAATTTTGACCATAGACTGATATTTACGATGAAGCAAATAAGGATTAAAGATATAGCCATTAAGGCCGGTGTTTCAATTGGAACAGTCGATAGGGTATTGCATAACCGTGGCGAAGTGGCAGCCGATACAAAGGAAAAAGTGCTGACCATTGCCCGCGAAATGCATTACCAGCCAAACATTGTAGCACAGGCGCTTACCGCAAAAAAACAATACAATCTGGCAGCTTTGCTTCCTCGCGGAGGCGACGATAATGTTTACTGGATGTTGCATCCGCAAGGTATAGAATTGGCCATTAAAGAATTGCAGCCTTTTCAGGTAGATGTGCGTTTCTTCTTTTTTGAATTGCACAACGAGAGTGATTTTCTTGAGAAAACCAGGGAAATTATCGATTACAACCCCGAAGGAGTCATTTTTGCACCCATTCTGAAAAAGGAATCCATAAAGTTTTGTTCCGAACTCGACCAGCTAAATATTCCATACATCTTTATTGATACCAATATCGACAATACCAATTGTCTAACATTTATTGGGGAAGATGCCTATCAGGGTGGAAGAGTAGCTGCCAGTCTTATAGATTACGGTCTTGATGTTTCACGCGATATTCTGATTGTGAACATTGCCAAGGATTTGGAAAATACACAGCACCTTAACGCCCGAAACCAAGGGTTTATGAGCTTTTTTCTGGATGCAGGTAAAAACAAAGGGATGAAAATAACTGTTGAGATTCCTTCGGCCGAAAGCAAAGATGTTGAAAGTCGTATGGATTTGATTCTTAATACCAATCCTAATATTGGTGCCATCCTTGTTTCAAGCGCTAAAACGCACGTAATAGCAAAATACATTGAGAAACGAAAACTTAAAGATATTATTTTAATTGGGTATGAAATAACCCGGAAAAATACTGATTATCTGAAAAAAGGGATAATTCATTTTCTGATTGGCCAAAGGCCCATGGAGCAGTCTGGAAAGGCCGTAAAGAAAATGTTCGATTATTTAACGGTTAAGCAAGTGCCTGCTAAGCGCGAGTATCAACCGGTAGAAATTATTAATGTGGAGAATGTAGATTTGTTTTAGGTGAGTTGCAGGGTTTGGAGTTCAGAGTTTTAATTGATTGAGTTCTGTAATCTAAATCTAAGTACACATAACTCAATACTCTGAACCCTAAACACTGAACTCAATTATAGTTACTGATTAAAGAAAAATGAATAAAACTTCAGATTATGAAAAAATTATCTAAATACTCCATCGGCATGGGCGACAGGTTCGCACACCAGGCCGAGGCTCAGCTAAGTGCTGTTATTGAAGCCGAAAAGAAAGGTTTCAGCATAACTCCGGTATGGAACAAGTCGAACCGCGAACACTCCTTTATTGGCAGCAAACCCGAAGAAACCCGCGCGGCTGTTGACAAGGCCATTTCAGCATTGGGCTGGACAAAGCCCTACTTTGTTGATGCAGACCACATCAACCTGGACACTGTTGACAAATTTATGGCTGCTTCTGATTTTTTTACCATCGATGTGGCTTCATATATAGGTAAACAGGGCGATTGTACAGAGGCAGAAGCGTTTGTTACCAAAATGAAACCATACATTGGTACATTTAATATTCCCGGCATTACTAAACCTATTGTAGTTACCGAATCCCAATTAAAGGACATTACTTCGCAATTTCTGTATGCTGCCTGTATGGCTGGTGAAACCTATAAAAAAATTGTGGCTGCCAAAGGCGAAGGCAACTTTATAACCGAAGTATCTATGGACGAAGTGCCCAACCCACAAACGCCGGTTGAAATGTTCTTTATTTTGGCTATGCTGGCACATTACAACGTACCGGTACAAACCATTGCTCCAAAATTTACCGGTAGGTTCAATAAAGGTGTTGATTACGTGGGTAATACCAAGCAATTTGCCGAGGAATTTGAAGCCGACCTGATGGTAATTGATTTTGCCATTGAGCAGTTTGGACTTCCTGCTGAGTTAAAGATGAGCATCCACTCAGGCAGCGATAAGTTCAGTATTTATGAGCCCATTCGCGAGCTTACCCAAAAACATGGTAAAGGTTTCCACCTTAAAACAGCTGGAACTACCTGGCTCGAAGAGGTTATCGGACTCGCACTGGCTGGTGGTGAAGCGCTCGAATTTGCCAAAGATATTTATGCCAAAGCGCTTCAGAATGTCGAGAAACTTTGCGCGCCCTATGCTGATGTAATTGATATTGACCCGGCACAATTGCCATCTGCTGAAATGGTAAAAAGCTGGAGTAACGATGATTTGGCCAATGCACTTCGCCATATTCCCGGTCACCCGCAATACAATCCAAATATGCGCCAGTTGGTTCATGTGGCTTTTAAACTGGCCGCCGAACAAATTGATAAGTACAATTCACTGCTCGAAAAACATGCCGATGTGGTAGGACAGTGCGTGTATGATAATATTTATGACAGGCATCTAAAACGACTTCTGAATCTTTAATTCAAAAGGTTGGTTTGTCTTTAAATTCTAAAAGGGTTTCATTTAAAGGGTTGTACTTTAGTGAAATCCTTTTCTTTTTATTAATGTAGATTTCCCGGGAAGTTTAAAAATTGACTTCTCATAAAATCTTTGTAAAGGGAATTATTAAAATTATTATCAAGAATAAATGCAGGATAAATAAACATTAATACAGGATTCTTGTTCCAAAAAAAAGGGGTTGAAAACAATCCTTCAACACAAAAACCAAATGCCAATTTTAGGTAATCTTTAATGATAATGCACGCTCATCATCATAGTGAGGGAAATAACACCCGCAAACACCTGAAAGTTGCTTTTTTACTCAACTTTTCTTTTACCATAATTGAATTAATTGGTGGTTACATTACCAATTCTGTTGCCATATTGTCCGATGCAGTGCACGATATGGGCGACACCATTGCCATTGGGAGCGCTTTATGGCTCGAGAAAGTTGCCGAGCGTGGTCGCGATAATCAATACTCTTATGGATATAAACGGTTTTCAACACTGGGGGCACTCATAACAAGTATCATTTTAGTTGCCGGAAGTGTTATTATTTTATACGAAGCCATTCCACGTTTTTTTGCTCCCCAGGAAGTTAAAGCAACAGGAATGATGTGGATGGCTATTTTGGGGATCGCATTCAATGGGCTTGCGGTTCTTCGGTTAAAGGGAGGCAATGAGTCGCTCAATAATAAAGCTGTAATGCTTCATTTGCTGGAGGATGTTTTGGGATGGGTGGCTGTTTTAGTTGGTAGCATCATTATTCGTTACACGGCCTGGTATTGGATTGATCCACTTCTCTCATTATTGGTGGCAGGGTTTATTCTTTATAATGTTTTTGGCAATTTGAAGAGTGTTTTGCTTGTTTTTCTGCAATCAACACCAAAAGGTTTTAAGGCTGAAGATTTGGAAAGTAGCTTGTTAAATATAGATGGGGTTGTTGCAGTGCATGATATTCACTCGTGGAGTATGGATGGCGTTTACAATATTTTGAGTCTCCACTTGGTTGTTAAGGAGCAAACCGAGCACAAACAGATGATTGGTATCCGAAAAGAAGCTTCAGATTTAATAAAAAAATACGGTATCGATCATTCCACAATAGCGCTAGAATTCGAAAATGAGGGTTGCGAGAAATGCTAAAAAAAAACAGGACAACCTGTTTGGATTGTCCTGCTGATGAGAGCTATCGAATGATATTCAGATATTCTTAGGAACTGGCAAATTAAACACCTTATTAGTATTCTCTTCTATTGCCACCTTTGTTATAACCGCCATCATTTCTTCGGTTGCCGTCTCTGCTGCCGTAGCCGCCTTTGTTTCCGTAACCGCCACTGCGACCACCGCCACTGCCACTGCCACCAAAAGAGCGTTTTCTGTCAGAGTCTTTTCTTTCCTCTGATTTGTTAACAACAATCGAACGACCACCTACTTCTGTGCTGTTCAAACCATCAATGGCTCTTTGAGCCTCTTCATCGTTGGGCATTTCTACAAAACCGAAACCCTTGCTTCTGCCTGAGAATTTGTCGGTGATAATTTTAGCTGAAGCCACTTCACCATACTCTTCAAACAGTTCCCTTAATTCCGTTTCTTCTAAACGAAAGGGTAAACTTCCTACAAAAATGTTCATTTTAAGGCATTTAATTTATTAGAAAATATCTCTAAAGATAGTTTTTTTTTAATCAAACTATTTATTTCGGAATAAATTTTTAATTAATGTTATAAACTATTGTTATTCAGACGCTTTTTTTTATTCCGGTAAGCAAGCCACCAGATAAAAAAGCCACTTATGAGTAACATTAACAACATAATTCCCATCAGAGGAATGAATAAAATGTAAAAAGGCCCGAGTAAATACTCGAAAATTCTTCCGGTATGCACCTCCAATCCAACGTTCCATAACGACATAGGCGTGGCATCTTTTATGCCCATTGGCATTACTGGTACTAACTGATTGTTATTCATGTTTCTCAAGCCTTTATTGTAGTCAATCATAAATTCGGCCGCAGAGGTTTTTATATAACCCGATACCATATTGGCCGATATGGGTGAACCTCGCCTTTTAAGTTCCTGGTGAGGCTGTTGGCTAATGGCATTGGTGATGGTTCCTGTTTCAAAATCCCATTCAAATAAGCCAGAGAAGGAGCCAACAAGCAGTGTGTTATTTTTATCAGGAAGCCATTCCAGAACGGTACAACCCATCACACTTACAGGTGGTTGTGGTTGAACTACCTTAGCAGGCTTTTCAAATTGTTTGTCAAATACTACAAAACCATCGGAGGTGGAAACCAGATATTTCTGTTGCTCGTCAATATAGATAATTCTGCGGAGTTTATCGTTCCAGGCATTGTCATTATCGAGCACTGAAAAAGGCACTTTCCCAACTTTTGAATTTGCAATGGCTATTAGCAGGGGAGGCCGCAGGAAAATCCCAGTTATTGCCGTAATAACCAGGAATCCAGCTAAGGTATATCCAACTTTATTGTGCCATTTTAGATTAAACTGCATGGCTTTTTTCTGCTTATCAATTGGGTTTCCTTTCTTTTTGAGCTGTTTAATCCATTTTGGGAAAAGCCAGTGTAAAACGCCTGTTATACTCAGGAATATTAGTCCCATACCAAGAAAGTCAACAATAATTTTGCCCCAATGTCCAAACAGTTCACCGCTGTGTAGTGTCCACAATGTTCGAAACAGTGTTACTTTATTGTCATAATTTTCGGCAGCCGGCAAAGTAATGGTTTTAAATTCAGAAAAGTTGTTTGTGGTTATCAGGTGCGACCGGGTCAAAATCAACACTTCATCGTCAGCTTCGGCCAGATCTGTAATTCTAATGTCGGGTTGGGGGAGATTAATCTTTATCCAGTTGTTACCATCGTAACGATACAATCCAAAAAGAGTTCCTGCCAGCAGTTCTCCATTCGCAGTATAAAGCATGGCTTCAATTTTCCGGTTATCCACACCTTTAGGAAAACCCTGGTTTAAATCGATAAACCGGTTTAACGAATCGTTTGTGAGCCAGGCGCCAATATTTCCATAAACCACATAATCGTTTGGGGTTAACTCTTCAGCTCCTTTAACAGCAGCCAAATTCCAGTTGTCGAATTGGTAACCTGGCGGCAGCAGATGACGTGAAACATCAACCGCCGAAAACCAGTTTCGATGGTTTAAAACAATTCCCGAAACAGAAAACAGTATCAGAAAAACGGCCATTAAAATGCCAGGCCATTTGTGCATGTTTCTTAATCGTTTCAGCCATTTGGCTCTGGCTGATACCACAGGTTTATTTTGATTCATTTTTTAATTAGTGTTTCTGCAAAAATAGAAAATTTCAAATGGTGGACAAACATATCCATTGATTAATTTGAATTATGATATTTTTTCGCTACTGTTCGATAATTTTTTGGATAATATGCTATAATGCTGTCTAATTGTGGTGTCCCTACAGGATACTAAAAATTAGGGTCGATTCATTTTTACTTATATTCTGTACT
>CAZFTD010000090.1:0-13577 GCA_964521525.1 uncultured Marinilabiliaceae bacterium
TGGTTATAATGTTTACAAAGTTCCCGTTTTCAGTATAAGATATTAAGAAGGATAAATCTGCCTGCTATCTGGCAGATTTATCCTTCATGTATTAATATCATATTTCACTTCTACTTTGACACTTTTAAATTGCCCTTACAGGGCGACTATTTGGTTTGGTTTACATCCATAGGGCGTTGCCCTATGCTGTTGATGTTGACCCGTTGGGGCTGGCTATTTATAATTCACTCTTAAGCATGGTTGTTTTCCAAAATAACCTAAAAAAATCGTAATCTGTCAAAGTAGAATTATTTGCCAGGACTAATAATTTACTGTCGGCTTGCCTTATTCCACCAGTGTCATTTCTTCAATCAGATTCACGGCACCGGCATATTTATCGATAATAAACAATACATAGCGAATATCTACATTGATACATTTTTGTAAATCGGGTTCAAAGGCAATATCGCCACTCATGGCTTCCCAGTTGCCATCGAAGGCCAATCCAACCAGTTCGCCGTTTCCGTTAATAACCGGACTGCCCGAGTTACCACCGGTAATATCGTTATTGGTGGTGTAATTTACATACAAGTTGCCATCGGCAGCGGCATAGCGGCCATAATCGCCGGCTTTATACAACTCCTTGAGTTTGTTTGGAACAATAAATTCAAAATTATTGGGGTCTTCTTTCTCCATAACACCTTTAAGGGTAGTGAAATGCTTGTAAATAACAGCATCGCGCGGCTCGTAATCGCCCACGGTTCCATAACTTAAACGCATGGTAAAATTGGCATCGGGATAGAATACCCGGTCGGGTTGCATTTCCATTAACCCGGCAATGAACAAGCGGTTGGCATCGGCAATTTTTTTATCGGCATCGCGGTTGGCGTCAGCCAGCTTCAACGAAACCTCACGCACTGAATTACCTGCTATGTAGGCAGGGTCGGCCTGGAGCTTTTTTAAATTGGGCTTAGCCAAAAAAGCATTAAAGGCATCTTCGTTCACAAAAAACGATTTGGTGAACAGATTTCCTGCATATGCCTCGTAGTTGCCTTTAAAGTTTTTATTGATGGTTTGGTACAACGTTGGATGCCAAACCGGACTGATTTCGTTGGCATAGGTTTTTAGCATGGCAGCCATCACCTTACGGTCGGTGGGAGCACTGTAATCCTTGAAAAAAGAAGCGCCAGCCATACGCAAAGTCTCGGTGGCTTTGGCAATTTTATCTTTGTCTTTCAATTTTAAAGCCTCTTCCAGTTCGCGGGCAGTAGTTGCGAATGACAAAACTTCAGTTCCTCTTATAAGGCATTCGCGCAAGAAGTTGCTGGCCAGATAGGTTTCTTTTCTTCCGGTGTAGGCAGCTTCGAGCGAGCTTAGTACGTTACCGTATTTTTTGCTTCGGGCCTGATCGGCTTTCAACCAAGCATCAAATTCTTTTTCAATTTCTTTCTTTTTGGCGGGTACATTCAGGGCTTCGAGGCCACGGTTCATACCAATGCTGTTTTTCCAGTAATTAGAACTGCTGGCAAATTTTGAAGCATACTGAAGTCTTACCTTATCGCTGGCAGCCATGGCTTCCGACCATATATCCTGTTTAATACCGCGCACTTTAATCAGCGAATAGTTGAAAATATTCATCCGTTCATCAATTCCCCACGAAGTTAAATAACGGTCGGTACTTCCCGGAAAACCAATGGTCATTGCAAAATCCTCTTTTTCATATCCTTTTAACGAAATAGGTAAATGATGTGCAGGTTTGTAAGGCACATTTTCGGGCGAGTAAGCTGCAGGCTTACCATCTTTACCGGCATAAACCCTGAACAACGAAAAGTCGCCGGTGTGGCGGGGCCACATCCAGTTGTCGGTGTCGTAACCAAATTTTCCGATTGATGAAGGAGGGGCGCCCACAAAGCGAACGTCGTTAAACACCTCGTAAACCACCAGGAAAAACTGGTTGCCGGCAAAAAAATCGCGGACAAAAGTTTGATAATGGGTATCGTCTTTGGCTTCAGATGCAATTTCGGCCGATATTTTACGGATATGCTCCTGACGCTGGTCAAAGCTCATCTGGTCATTTAATCCTTCAATTACGCGGGCAGTAACATCTTCCATACGTTTTAAAAAAGTAACCGTTAAACCCGGGGCTGGTATTTCTTCCTGTAGCGATAAGGCCCAGAATCCATTCTCCAGATGGTTGTTTTCAACCGTACTTAGGGCTTGAATCTGGCCATAGCCGCAATGGTGATTGGTTAAAATTAAACCTTTGTCGGAAATCAACTCTCCCGTGCAACCACGCCCGAAAATTACCACGGCATCTTTTAAGCTGGCCTGGTTTACGCTGTAAATATCCTCGGCAGAAAGTTTTAATCCCATCTGCTGCATTTTTTCAATATTGAGTTTTTCAATGAGCGGCAGCAGCCACATACCCTCATCGGCTTTTAGTTTTCCTGCAAATGTTACCAGCAGGGTTAGAAATAGTACAAATGTTTTTCTCATTTTATTAATTTTTATTTTAAAACACTTTTATTCAGACTATGGTTTTATCTTACCTCTAAGTAACTATTTAGATTTTATATTGAAATTATTATTAAGATGATTAGATTTAAGATTATTAGACGGATAGACCTGCCTGCCGGTAGGCTGGTAAGTCTGAAAAGATGCTCATACATCTATAAAAACTTATTAATCTTCTCTATCCATCTTATATCTAAAAATCTCTATATCTAAATTTAAATAGTTACTAATAATATAAAAATCTTTTCTTTTTTTATTATTGTACAACTTACAAAAATAAAATTTTCTTCGGTGTTATTTAATGATTTTTGCGGGTTATTAATGCAGTTGTGTGGTTTTCAATGGTTATACCAATAGCATACAAATGAAGGTTTGAGGTGTATAAATAACTATTTACACGAATTAAGAGTTGACGAATTTAACCACAAAGTTGCCTAAGGTGCCCAAAGGGAACAATTTTAGATTAAATATTAGATTGGCAACTAGTTGACAAGTAGGTGTTTTGTGAATATTTTTTAAAAAATCTTTGTGCTGAAGTACTTTGTGCAATCCTTATGCGACTTGGTGGTTATATAAGCTTAACTCTGAATCTTTACTGTTGCCTTGCTAATATCTTCACATTTATGTTTTTCAACATAGTTTTTAATCATAAAAAATACGCCATCCATCAAAATAAACCACCGGTTAACAATGGTGTTTATAACTTTTATAAAACGGCTATTGTTATATTCTTGCAATGGGTTTACTTTTGACCATCTTTTTAACAAAAAAGTAAAACAAGTATTTATCCTAACTAATTATGAAACGTATGAAAAGAAAATTAATGTTTTTGGTAGCCGTTTTGGCTTTGGTTTCTTCAGCCTCTTTTGCTCAGCTTAAGTATGGTGGTGGTTTGTCAGTTGGTACAAAAGCTGCTTTTGATGAAAGTGGTGAAAAAGTGGGTATTGGTATCAATGCAAGAGTAGAATACTCATTAAATGAAAAATTTGCTATTGCTCCAAACTTCACTTATTGGTTTTCAGGTGATATTTTAAAGGTTTGGCAATTGAATGCTGATGTTCACTATACTTTTTCTGGTGATGAAGCTTTGAGTTTTATGGCTTAGGAGGTTTGAATATTACTGGAGTTAGCATTGATTCAGATTATGGCGGTGGAAGCAATACCGAAATTGGGTTAAATTTAGGTGCTGGAGCAAAACTGAACCAGAAATTCTTTGGAGAAGTTAAATTTGATACAGAAATGGAGCAATTAGCTCTTACTGTTGGTATTCTCTTCTAAGAAAAACATTAATAGATATATATAAAGAGGGAGGCCAAAAGTTTCCCTTTTTTGTTTTTATAAAGAAATTGGTAATGTTTATTTTTAATAATTGATGTTTATCATAAAAAAAACTGACCTCGGATTGGTATTTGGAGCCGGCTACGATTTTAATTTTGGATTAATTATTGAGTTTCGTTATGTTTTGGGATTAACGAATGTTTCTAAACTTGAAAAATTTGAACTCTTCGAGGATATTGAGGATATAGGTGATATGAAAATTAAAAACCGATGTTTAATGTTTAATCTGGGGTATATGTTTAAATAGAGCTTAATGCTCTACACGTTAAAAACACTAGAATTTCAATGTTAACTGGTCGTTGGTAAGCCTAAACGACCTCCGGTGAAGTGGCGATAAACCATGAATTGTTATAGCTTGCCGATGGATAGGAGTGGGGTAGCCTTTATTCTGGTTCCACCCATACACCGGAAAGTCTTGGTGGGCCTCTTCCATAAACTCATCGCGGTGCGTTTTGGCCAATATGCTGGCAGCAGCAATGCTTTGGTATTTTCCATCGCCTTTTATAATGCATTGGTGGGGTATGTCTTTGTATTTCTGAAAGCGGTTGCCATCGATCAATAATAAGGCAGGTTTCTCAGAAAGTTGGTCCAATGCCAGATGCATGGCTTTAATGGAGGCTCGTAATATATTAATCTGGTCAATTTCAGTATTGTCAACCATGGCAACTGCCCAGCTAAGGGCTTTAGATTCAATTATAGCTCTCAAATCCAAACGTTGTTTGTGAGTCAATTGCTTTGAGTCGTTCAGCAAAGGGTGGTTAAAACCCGGTGGCAAAATAACCGCTGCAGCCACCACCGGCCCAGCCAAACAGCCACGGCCTGCTTCATCGCAACCGGCTTCTATCTGGTTGGGCGAATGGTATGGTAGAAGAATATTTCCTTTTAAGCGCATAATTTAATTCTAAGAAATTAGTTTCTCGCAAAGCACGCAGAGGACGCTAAGTTTCTTTATTCAAAACATTTTTACTATTCATTTGCGTTACTTTGCGCCTTTGCGCGACAAATTTTAGGTTCCCGTTAAGTGCTTAAGAAACAGTGATGAAAAACCAAACAACAACCAATTTTACTATAAATTATTAACTACACGAGTAATTCCGTCTTTTATTAAATTAACATTAAAATTTACCAACAACCCTAGTTTTTTGTCTGCAAGTCGTAAATAAGTCAGTACGGTTTTAAAAAATACAGGGGAAATTGATTCAACTGATTTAATCTCTATTATGACTTTATTTGCAACAATAATGTCAACCCTAAAGCCTAAATCTAGTTTAGTTCCATCATACCAAACTTCAATGCCTTTTTGCCGCTCATAATCAACACCCATTCTTTGTAGTTCATGACAAATTGCTGATTCATATACGGATTCTAACAGCCCCGGGCCTAATGCTTTGTGAACTTTGTAGAAAATATCAACCAGAATTTGGGAGATTTCATTTTCAGACATATATGATATTTGAATTAATAGTTAATGGCTTTATTTTAAGTTATTAAAAAGCATTATTTAAAAACATAGGAAATCCTTATCTATTCCTGAGCTTATCTTGTTTAGAATCCTAAGGGGTTATTTAAACGATACATCTGTTTCTCTACTTTGCGTTTCTTTGTGTCTTTGCGCGATATAACTTAATTTCTCGCTAAGTACGCAGAGGGCGCTAAGTTTTATATTCAAAACATTTTGATTTTTATCTTTGCGTTATTTTGCGTCTTTGCGTGACATAACTTAATCTCTCGCAAAGCACGCAGAGGACGCCAAGTTTTATATTCAAAACAGTATTACATTTTCCCATTGCGTTACTTTGCGCCTTTGCGCGAAAAAATCATTTTTCCCTGTATATCACTTCCATTACCGTTTGTCCCACGGCTTTTAAGGTGTAACGGTCGATGTTGTCCATATTATCGGCATGGGTGTGCCAGTAATGGCCGAAGCTGGTTTCGGAGGCGGGATCGTGCTGAATGATATTAACCGATGGGATTTTAAGATGTTTATAAACATAAACATGGTCGTCGGTTATCATGCCGCCGGTATTAAAATTAAACCAGGCTGAGTATCCAAGTTCGCCGGCAACTTTCCAAATATGATCTACCAGTCTGGGTGCGTACTGAAGGCTATACTGTTCTTTGTAGAACTGGGCATTGGGAGCTCCCACCATATCAAGCAAAATTCCAAAGCGGGCATAATAATTCTTTTTATGTGGATTCTGTCCCCAATACTGGCTTCCCAGGCACCATGTATCTGGTTTGTACTGAACATTTAAATGGTCGGGAATACCATAATCTTCGGCATCAAAGAAAATGATATCCACACCGGGATAAGTTGGATGCTCCTGCAAATGACGGGCAATTTCGAGCAGAACGCCTACGCCGCTGCCACCATCGTTGGCACCATCAATGGGAATGTTTCGTTTTTGTGGATCCGGATCATGATCGGCAAAAGGCCTGGTATCCCAATGGGCAAAAAGCAGAATACGGTCGTTTTTTTCGGGTTGAAACTGGCCTATAATATTACGAATATTCAATGTGGTATTATCAAAGGCTTTAACTTTGGCTTCCTGCACAATTACATCGGCACCAAAACGCTTAAGAGTTTCGGCCAGGTAGTTGGCACATGCCAGATGCTGCGGTGTATTAGGAACGCGGGGGCCAAAATTAACCTGTGTTTCAATGTAATGGTAAGCAGAGTCGGCATTAAAATCGGGCGTTACCAGATTTGGTTTTGCATTATGAGTCAGATTTTGTTGCTGCTGGCCCGAAGGACGCCCACAACCCGAAAAAATGGTTATCACTGAAAGCAATAATATGGCAGTTTTTTTATAGTTTCCGGTTAGTGTCATATCTTCAGATTGTATATTTAATTTATCTATTGTAATAGTTCGCTATTGCTTTTCATGTTGCTGATTATTAGTAGATTTGAAACTATGATAATAAAATCCAAAGCGAATATTATTAAATCTTAGCGCCTTTGTGTTTTTTTTAGTTTATTTAATCTCCCACGAGGCACCTTCTTTCCCGTCCTTTACAGTTATGCCAATAGCTGCCAGTTCATCTCTTATTTTATCCGATGTAGCCCAGTCTTTATTATTTTTGGCCTCCTGACGAATTTTAAGTACCACACCCATAACGTTGTTGAGCAATTCTGAATTTCTTTCAGTTTTTTCTTCAACCTGCAAACCAAGAATATCGTTCACAAATAAACCCATCAGGTTATTTAACTTTTGAAGGTCTTGTTCGGTAAAAGAAAGCTTTCCGTCAGCTGCCGAATTAATGGCTTTAACGGCATCAAACAAGTGGGCAATAAGTATTGGAGTGTTCAAGTCGTCGTTCAGCGCATCGTAGCATTTCTGTTCCAATGCATTCACATCATAACCCGAATTTCCGCCCGGTTTAACCTTTGGTAACTGAGCCAACCCATCCATCAGGCGTTGTAAACCTTTTTCGGCAGCCAACAATGCTTCGTTCGAAAAATCAACAGTACTGCGATAATGTGCCTGAAGAATAAAAAACCTGATAGTCATGGGCGTCCACGCTTTTGTGAGCAAAGCATGATTACCGGTAAAAAATTCTTCGAGGGTAATAAAATTCCCAAGCGATTTACCCATTTTCTGACCATTAATGGTAATCATATTGTTGTGCATCCAGTAACGGGCAGGCCCATGTCCGTGAGCGATGGTGGATTGTGCAATTTCACATTCGTGATGTGGAAACAGCAAATCCATACCGCCTCCATGAATATCGAAAGTTTGTCCAAGGTAACGGGCACTCATGGCAGTACATTCGAGGTGCCAGCCCGGAAAGCCATCGCTGTATTTCGATGGCCACCGCATAATGTGCGAGGGGCTGGCTTTTTTCCAGAGGGCAAAATCATAGCTGTTTTTTTTCTCAGATTGTCCTTCCAACTGGCGGGTGGTGCTGTATAAATCATCAAGCACACGCCCCGACAAAATTCCATACTTATGCTCCCGGTTGTACCGCTCAACATCAAAATAAACAGAACCATTACGCTCGTAGGCATACCCTTTATTCAGGATGTTGTCTACAATAGCCAGTTGCTCAATAATATGCCCCGATGCACGTGGTTCAATGGAAGGACTTTTTACATTCAGCGCATCCATAAATTTATGGTATCGTTCGGTATAGTATTGCGCCACCTCCATGGGTTCAAGTTGTTCCAGGCGGGCTTTTTGGGCAATCTTGTCTTCACCCTCATCGGCATCATTTTCCAAATGACCCACATCGGTAATATTCCGAACATAACGCACCTTATAACCCAAATGCTGAAGATACCGGAACAGAATGTCAAAAGTGATGGCCGGACGAGCGTGTCCTAAATGAGGATCGCCATATACCGTTGGCCCACAAACATATAGGCCAACATGGGGTGGATTAATGGGTTCAAACAACTCTTTATCCTTCAGTAAAGTATTATATATCTTCAATTGTGAATTCATGGGTAATAAGTCTGTTTTTGAACGGCTAAATTACAAAAATGAATTGAAATGTGGAGAAATTATCTGCCGTTAGGCATTAGGGGGCCATTTAATCTTATCTAAAAAATCGAACTGTTCATACACTTTTTATGGCAATTAATCTAAATGAGGATAAAAATAGAAACCTCCAGTCCGATTTGACCGTATAGTTTCTGTTTGAGGGTAAAATCAAAAAAAGTTGCTGCAAAATTTAAAAGATTACATATTTTATACTGAACCTAATTATTTTAAAACCTTATACAGCCACATAATTATGAAAGATAAAGAAATTGATATTCTGGTGGTTGACGATAATGATCATAATCTTGAGCTGGTAAGAAAAATCCTCGATTACGAAGGGTACAACATTTATTTATCTGATAATGGCATTCAGGCAATAGAATTTTTAAAAAATAAGCCAGTTGATTTAATATTACTTGATGTTATGATGCCGGGATTAGATGGTTTTGAAACGTGTAAAGTTTTAAAAAAGCAAGCTGAAATAGGCGATATTCCAATAATTTTTCTCACAGCCCGTACAGAGCTAAATGATATAGTTACCGGGTTTAAATTAGGCGGGGTAGATTATATATCCAAGCCTTTCAGCAAAGAGGAGTTGGTTGCCAGGGTAAGCAATCATGTTCAGTTAAAACTCATGCGAGATTATCTAAGAAAAGAAATGGAGTATGCGCGAGAGTCGCGCAACGAGTTTATGCGAATGATGTTGAGCTTTGGCAAATCGTTAAGCGAATAAGTGTGAAGTTTTGATTTTTATTCGGACGGACTTTGGGTAACCGGCTTAACCTTAATAAGTTTGCCATTTTCGTAAACCCTTATTTGCCTTAGACTCCCTTCGTTATCGTAAACATAGGCTTCACCATTGTATAATTTTCCTTCACGAAAATATCCTTTCTGATCAATATTGCCATTTAACAGAAAGAGCGTATGATAACCGGTTCCATGAAATGGAGAAAACGAACGCTCCGGTTGTGATTCCTGATTTTGAGGCAAGATAGATTCAGGTTTTTTGGCCGATTCAAAAACCCCGTCCTTGTAAATACGGGTTTGAACCAAAATGCCTGTAGAGTCATAAACCTCCACATTGCCGGTTATCTGACCATTATTCCATTTCCCGGTGTATTTAACGGCACCATTTTCGTAGTAATACTTCTGAATGCCTTCTCGTCGTCCCTGATTGTTGTAGGTCCACTCATAGGCCGTTTGTCCGTTTGGATAATAGAGTCTGTAATCGCCAATCCAGCAGTATTCATTCCAGATTCCTTCTTCCCAAATTGTTCCATCGGCATAATAAAAGGTAGCCTTACCCTTGGCAATGCCATTGTCGAAATGAATTTGATGTTTCAGTTTGCCATCGGGGTAATACGCTTTCCACAGGCCATTTTTCTGGTCGTTGGTATAATAACCTTCTTCAATAATGGTTTTGCCATCTTCAGCCGTGTAAACCCATAAGCCGGTTTTTCTGCCATTTTCATCTTTCTGATTAGTGGCAGGCTGAGCTGATGCTCCAATTGGGAGTATCCATAAAAACAATATAACCAACAAATTACGCGTCATGTTTATCAGGGATTTCTATGAACCTTTTTACTGTTAATTCAGAAAAAAGTTTCCTTTTGCTCAGGTTAAGACATTCATCAATTTGAATTTGCATTAATTCTTAATTCTACTTTGACAGAATACGATATTTTTTAGGCTGCTTTGGAAAACATCATGCTTAAAAGTGAATTATAAATAGCCAGCCCCAACGGGGCACAATCAGTAACATGGGGCAACGCCCTATGGATGTAAACCAAACCAAATAGTCGCCCTGTAAGGGCAAAATCAGTTAATGAGTTAAATGTGTCAAAATAGGACTAAACGATGGAACTTTAGAAAGACGCTGGTGCAAAAAAACTTAATCTGTAAAAAACATATTATTCCTGCAATATCCGTATATTTGACTATTGTCCGCAAGGATAAAGTGAATTTAATGTGAAAATTGATGACTAAGAAATTGAACAAAGGGCCTAAGCGGTCTGAAATAAAGCCCCTGATTCAGGATGTTTTTTTTAACAATCCCAATAAAACCTATAACTATAAGCAACTGGCTGCCATGCTCGGCATCACCAAGAAAAGTGGCAGGCAGCAGATTCAGCTGGGGTTAATTGAATTAAGTGAAACCGGGTTTCTGTCGGAGGTTTCTTCTGGCAGATATAAATTATTGGCACGCGGTGCCTATATTACCGGCACGGTTGATATGACAGCATCCGGAGCCGCCTATATTGTGCCCGAAGATGGTGGCGCTGATGTTTTTGTTTCGCAAAGCAATTTAAAAACCGCCTTAAACGGCGATATTGTAAAAGTTCTGCAATATGCCCGTCGACGGGGGCACTCACCCGAAGGTGAAGTTGTGGAAATTATAAAGCGAAAACGTGAGTTGTTTGTTGGTTCACTGGAGGTTTCAGGGAGTTTTGCCTTTCTGGTTACCGATTCCAAAATTATGCATAAGGACATTTTTATTCCTTTAGATAAGACCAAAGGCGCTAAAAACGGGCAAAAAGTAGTTGCCAAAATTACCGAATGGCCCGCAAAAGCCAAAAATCCGGTGGGCGAAGTTGTTGATATATTGGGCGAAGCCGGTGAAAATGATGCAGAAATGCATGCCATACTTGCCGAGTTTAATTTGCCCTATTTTTATCCGCCTGAAGTGGATGCTGCTGCTGAACTTATTCCTGAAACTTTTAGTGCCGAAGAAATAGCTCGCCGTAAAGATTTCAGAGAGGTGACTACTTTTACCATCGACCCGGTTGATGCCAAGGACTTTGATGATGCCTTATCCATTCGAAAATTGAACGATGGCTTATGGGAAATTGGTGTTCATATTGCCGATGTTACCCATTACGTTGAACCCGGTTCCATTATCGACAAAGAAGGCTATCAAAGGGCAACATCAGTTTATCTGGTCGATAGGGTAGTGCCCATGCTACCCGAACGGCTGAGCAACTTTTTATGCTCGCTCCGACCCAATGAAGAGAAACTATGTTTCTCGGCAGTTTTTGAAATGACTGAGGATGCATCCATCAAAAACCAGTGGATTGGACGTACCATTATTAAATCGGACCGACGGTTTACCTACGAGGAAGCCCAGAATGTACTTGAAACGGGAGAAGGCGATTTTGCACAAGAATTGAAAATAATGGACAGCCTTGCAAAGAAATTGCGTGATAAACGGTTTCGAATGGGAGCTATTGGCTTTGAGCGCGTTGAAGTTAAATTTGAAATTGATGAAAAGGGGAAACCGCTGGCAGTCTTTTTTAAAGAATCGAAAGATTCCAATAAACTGATTGAGGAGTTTATGCTCCTGGCCAATAAAAAAGTGGCTGAGCTTATCGGCAAAAATGAATTGGAAAAAGGAACCAAAAACCAGCCCAAAACATTTGTGTACCGTATTCACGATGTGCCTGATCCCGATAAGTTTGAGACCTTTAGTAAGTTTGTTCGTAAGTTTGGTTTGGAGGCCACCCCTCAGGGAAAAGAATCCATCAGCCAGTCACTGAATCGGTTGCTGGGTGTGGTACAGGGACGCAAAGAGCAGAATATTGTAGAAACTCTGGCTGTTCGAACCATGGCCAAAGCCATTTATTCAACCCATAATATTGGGCATTATGGTTTGGCATTTAAGCATTACACCCATTTTACATCACCCATCCGACGTTACCCCGATATGATGGTGCATCGGCTTTTGCAGAGGTATCTTGATGGTGGTAAAACAGTTAGTGCTGAAAAGTATGAAGAGATGTGCGAACATAGTTCTGATATGGAGCAAAGGGCTGCCGATGCCGAGCGGGCATCTATCAAATACAAACAGGTTGAGTTTTTAAAAGACAGGTTGGGTCATGTTTTTGATGGCGTAATATCGGGGGTTACCGAATGGGGCTTATATGTTGAACTGGACGAGAATAAATGTGAAGGCATGATACCCATCCGCGATTTGGACGATGATTTTTACCAGTTTGATGAAGAGAATTATTGCCTCGTTGGACGACGCACCCGTAAAAAATATCAATTGGGCGACCCCATAAAAGTTCAGGTAGCACGTGCCAATCTGGAAAAACGACAACTCGATTTTGCTCTTTTTACCAGTAATGAAGATAACGAGAAAACTGGATGAAAACTTATTGAATCAACTGTTTAAATAATTAAGCTGTTTTTATTAAATTGGTATAACAATTATTACTTTTGCCGACAATCAAAAAATCAGTGTTATGAACCCCGACAACAATCATTTTACTCCTGCTCAGGATGCTATTCGGCATGCCATTTTAGATGCTTCGCGCGAATTGTTTGCACGCTTTGGGTATAAAAAAACCACCATGGAAGATATTGCCATGGCTTTAAGGAAAGGCAAAAGTTCTCTTTATTATTATTTTAAAAATAAGGAAGAAATTTTTCAGGCGGTAATTGATATGGAGTCGGAAATGCTGCATGGTAAACTGAAAGCTGTTGTGGAGTCGAAGAATGATGCTGTTACCAAGCTGAAAGATTACGTTATTGTAAGGATGGAAACTGTACGCAGCCTCGAAAACTATCAGCGGGTTATTAAAGAGGATTTGTATGGAGGTTACGATTTTTTATTGCCCAACCGCCACAAAAGCGAGTCACTCGAAGAGGAATATCTGAAAATAATTCTGGACGAAGGGGTTGCCAGTGGAATATTCCAGATAAAAAACTCAAAGACCGGCGCCATTGGTATAGCAACAGCGCTTAGAGGGCTTGAAATCCCGTTATTCAGAGGCGTTGATAATATGGACGATTTCAATAAACAATTGGAAAATATTCTGAATATTTTGTTTTACGGAGTTATGAAGCGATAAAGGAAATTGAATCATAGAAGCTATTTAAAACCAGTATTCTGAATTTATTATAGACTATAAGAAGTTTAGACGCGAAGTTGTAACGAAGTGGAATGCCGAAAATCGGTACCCGATTATCAGGATTAGACAGATAGATAAAGACATAATAGAATAAATAGACAAACGAGATCTTTGAGATCTTTATCTGATATTTTGTTATGCTCATTTTTTTGTGTTGAATCTGAAAGTCTTATGTCTGAATATTATTAGGAGATTATAAAATTAAACAGTTACTTAATTTTTTTGATAATCCTTGTTTTCTGTAAGCAATTTTTACCATCCCTTATCACTGCTAACCAGACCATTCTTTAGTATCTGTTGTGTCATCCGTTATAATGCATTATTTTTGATGCTTTATACATTGCGTGTGTTA
>CAZFTD010000091.1:0-13285 GCA_964521525.1 uncultured Marinilabiliaceae bacterium
GGAACCGAAATCAGAATTGTTGATGGCGAAATTACTGCCAAAGGAAATAACATCATGAAAGGGTACTACAACCGACCCGATGAAACCGCCCAGGTTTTAAAGGGTGGCTGGCTTTTCACTGGCGATTTGGGACATTTAGATAATGAAGGTTACCTATATATTACAGGTCGCAAAAAAGAAATTATTGTTTTATCCAACGGAAAAAACATAAACCCGGTTGAACTTGAAGATAAAATTCTAACCTCGCAATTGGTAAAAGATTGTGGTGTTTTTTACCAGGAAGACCAGCTTCATGTGGTTATACAGCCAGATTTTGATGTTACGGGGCCAATTAGCCATGCTGAACTGGTTGAGAAAATGCGCTACGAAGTAGTTGAACCAATTAACCAAACTATTTCATCATATAAAAGAATTTCAGGAGTTTACATAACCAACGAAGATTTACCAAGAACCCGTTTGGGAAAACTGCAAAGGTTTAAACTTTCTGAGTATGCCAAAGAGGAAATACCTGAAATTGACGAAGCAACTTCTGAATTATCCGAAGAGTATAGAATGATTGCCGAATACATACACGTGGAGAAAGGGAAAAAAGTAAAACCCATTCATCACCTTGAATTTGACCTGGGCTTGGATTCGCTCGACAGGGTTGGCCTTCAGGTATATATTCAGCAAACTTTTGGCATCGACATTGAAGCTTCGGAACTACCAAAATTTGGCAGTGTTGAAAAGTTAGCCTATTACGTGGCCGATAAAAAGACCCGTATGGAGGAAAGCAAAATTAACTGGACAGACATCATCAAGGAAAAAGTAAACTTTAAATTACCGGTTTCCTGGTTGCCTACCACTATTATGCTGCGGGTATCAAAATTTTTCCTTCATCTTTATTTCAGATTCAGGTTCAAAGGATTGGAGAATATTCCCGATGGCCCGTGTATTATAGCACCCAATCACCAAAGTTTTTTCGATGGTTTATTTGTTACCGCACTGTTAAGAACCAAACAAATACGTAAAACCTATTTCTATGCAAAAGCCCAGCATGTTAAAATGCCGTTTATGAAATTTCTGGCGCGTAAAAACAATGTGATTGTGGTCGACTTAAACAAGAATCTGAAAGAGTCTATCCAGAAAATGGCTGAGGTATTAAAAAACAAAAAGAACCTCATTATTTTCCCTGAAGGAACCAGAACTACTTCTGGGCAATTGGGCGAATTCAAAAAAACTTTTGCCATACTTAGCCGCGAATTAAACATACCCATTGTGCCTGTTTCCATTGATGGCGCTTACAATGCACTCCCGAAAGGAAGTTTTTTCCCGCGTCCATGGAAAAAAGTAAGAGTTGAATTCCTACAACCGGTTTACCCCGGTAACAGCAGTTACGATGATTTGGCCGATATTGTTAGAGAACGTATAGAAAACAATCTCACGCGGAACAGATAGGGGTTAGGTGTTAGGTGTTAGGTGTTAGCTGTTAGGTGTTAGCTGCTAGGAGCTAAGAACTAAGAACTAAGAGCTTCTGCCTATCAACTACTGACTACTTTATCTTATCCTTAACTTTTTGCCAATGTTGGTGTAACTTTCTATCCCTGTTTGGTGTCTTACTTTTAAAATCTGAAAATAATTTTACCATTTTACGGTATAAAGCGGATGTTTTTGGATTTTAAGGTAAAACAACATATTGTAATAATTAATATTATCACAAATGAAACGCACCGGTATAATCTTAATGTTAATAGCATTTACCCTCAGCATTATGGGATGCCTCTTTGCACAGGGAGTTGAAAAACAAATCCGTGATGTTGCTCCTTTTAATGGAGTTAAAGTTGGTTCTGGCATTACCCTGTATCTTACGCAAGGCGAAGAAAACAAAGTAACAGTTGAAGCCGATGGCTCCATTATTAACGATTTGGTTACCAAAACCGAAGATGGCGTTTTACGGATTTACATTAAAACCAAACGTTTACTACGCCTGAAAAGCTCTCCAGAAGTATATGTTACTTATTCGTGGCTGAATTCCATAGAAGCATCGGCCGGAGCGGAGGTTAACGGCCAAAACACGGTTATTTCGGATAAACTGGTGGTGGAAACCTCATCAGGTGCAACCGCCACCCTTGAAGTTGAATGCCGCGACCTTGAAATGTATGCATCCTCAGGCTCAACCATTAAATTAACAGGCGCAACTTTAAACCTGATAGCGAAAGCCAGCAGCGGCAGCACCATTAAATCGCGCGATTTAAAATCAGTCAATGCCCGTTTAGAAGCATCATCAGGCTCCGACATTCAGGTTCATGTTTCGGGCGAATTGGAAGCATCAGCCAGTTCCGGCGCTGGTATTCAATACTATGGTGAAGCCATTCCTAAACTCCTGCGTCAATCCAGTGGCGGCGACATAAAAAAGCGATAATATTACGATATATTTCATTTTTGCTTTTAACATAGCCTCGGGTTCCTTATTTTTGTGGTTGGTAAAGAAATCACAAAATGACAGGAACCTTTGTTAATGTTGCAACCATATTAGTCGGTGGCTCCATTGGAATTATTTTCAGGAAAAAATTACCTCAGAAAACCATTGAAGTAGTTTTTCAGGGTATAGGACTGGTAACTTTTTGCATTGGTATTTCAATGTTTTTAAAAAGCCAATGGTTATTAGTGGTGGTTCTTTCTATTCTATCGGGAGGAATAATTGGCGGGTTGCTTCGTCTGAACAGCAGAATACAGCAATCATCAACTCAATTGCGTCATCACATCAAAATTGTTGACGAAAAATTTTCCGAAGGATTGGTTACTTCATTTTTGCTTTTTTGCATGGGCGCCATGACCATACTAGGCTCTATAGATGAGGGGCTTGGCAATGGTTCAGAACTTTTAATTACCAAATCAATTCTAGATTGATTTGCATCTATTTCATTGTCTGCTGCTTTAGGAGCCGGGGTATTATTCTCCGTAATCCCTCTTTTTTTGTTTCAGGGTGGCATTACACTTTTAGCTATGTACGCAGGAAGTTTCTTCGACACATCCATTGTTTATGAACTTTCGGCTACCGGTGGCGTTTTGCTGTGCGGCCTTGGACTTAACATCCTGAATGTTACAAAAATTAAGGTAATGGATTTGCTTCCTGCCATTGCATTTGCCATCATTTACGGATATCTGTA
This sequence comes from uncultured Marinilabiliaceae bacterium, assembly GCA_964521525.1. GTDB lineage: Bacteria > Bacteroidota > Bacteroidia > Bacteroidales > Marinilabiliaceae > CALEUX01. The sequence goes on from CAZFTD010000091.1 coordinate 3,150, forward strand.
TAAAATCTATTTAGTAAACTTAATAACCTAACATAAAATACCTTGGAACATTCGGCTCAATCTCGTCTTGCGCTGTTATTTGAACAGTGGTCTGGAGAAAAGATAATTTCCATAACCCAGCTTCCCCCTTCGGGTTCATATCGGCACTATTACCGTATTGTGAGCGATACCAAAAAGGTTTTGGGAGCTGTTAACCAGGATATAAAAGAAAATAAAGCATTTCTGGAATTCAGCCGTTTTTTTCTTGAAAATAAGCTACCCGTACCTGAAATATATGCGGTTGCTCCCGAACTCGATTGCTACCTGCTTCAGGATTTAGGCGATACAACCCTATTCGACTGGCTTACAAACTCACGCACCGACGATGTTTTGCCCATAGCCGTTATAGAGTTTTACAAAAAATCATTAGAGCGTCTTATTGATTTTCAACTGATTGGCCGTAGTCTGGATTATTCATTTTGTTATCCCCGGGCAAGTTTCGATAAGCAAAGTATGATGTGGGATTTGCACTATTTTAAATATTACTTTTTAAAATTGGCACAAATACCTTTCGACGAGCAATTGCTTGAAGATGATTTTAATCGTTTTGCCGATTTTTTATTGCAGGCTGATTCCAATTTCTTTCTTTTCCGCGACTTCCAATCACGCAATATAATGGTTTGCAACGGTGAGCCTGCATTTATTGATTATCAGGGCGGACGAAAAGGTGCGCTCCAATACGATTTGGCTTCGCTCCTGTTCGATGCCAAGGCCAATCTTCCAAATTATGTACGTGAGGATTTACTCAATTACTACATCGCTGCCCTTTCAAAAAAAACTACGGTAGATTCCGATAACTTTAAATCATATTACTACGGATATGTTTTGGTTCGCATTATGCAAGCCATGGGCGCCTATGGGTTCAGAGGATTTTATGAAAAAAAGGAGCATTTTCTGAAAAGTATTCCATTTGCCTTGCAAAATCTACGGTTTATTCTTGAAAACTACCAACCACCCATTGAACTACCAGCTCTTACCGATGCTTTGTGGAAAGTTGTTACATCCGAGAAATTACTGAAAATATCAACCGAACCCGGTCTTATTGTTACCATAACCAGTTTCTCATATAAACGTGGAATTCCTTTGGACTACTCCGGACATGGCGGTGGGTTCGTTTTTGATTGCCGTGCCATGCACAATCCCGGTAAGTACGATGAATATAAAACGAAAACCGGCCGCGACCCCGAAGTGATAGCCTTTTTTGAGAAAGATGAAGAGATTCAGGAATTTCTGTCAAATATTTTTTCATTAGCCGACCAGTCGGTTAATAAATATTTAAAGCGAAATTTTAAACATTTAATGATAAGTTTTGGTTGTACTGGTGGACAACACCGTTCTGTTTATTGTGCCGAAAAACTGGCTGCCTATTTAAGGGCAAAATATCCGGTTCAAATTAAATTAAGTCATATTGAACGGGAAATGGCCGAATTAATGGCAAAAGCCTGAATTTATTGCTGATATTATAACAACCTGTATGACTAAAAAGAAGTGCGAAAAAGAGAAAGAGAAAGATATAAAATCCACACACAAATACATTTGCAAGTGCGGATTTTCGTCAAAAAGTAAGGATAAACTCTGCAAACCAAGAAAAATTAAATCAACAGAGTAACCTGCAAACGAATTAAAAACACATTACCTCAATTAAATGGGAAATTCTTTACCACTTATATTAGGCTTAATTTTTTTGTCGGCATTTTTAGTCCCGCTTATCTATCCGTTACTTAAAAAAAAGCTGGGATGGATTCTTGCTATATTTCCATTTGCCCTTTTCATAGTATTAATAGGTGAGCTATCATTACTTACCCCCCGCGAATCTACAATCATCGAAACCTCATGGGGTTTTCTGAAAGGAATGGACTTTATTTTTCGAATTGATGGCTTAAGCCTCATTTTTGGTCTGTTAATCAGCGGTATAGGATTTTTAATAATATTGTATGCCTCATATTACATGGCCAAATACGAACGGCAAGCCCATTTCTTCACCTATTTGGTTTTGTTTATGGCCGCCATGATTGGATTGGTATTCTCCGACAATCTAATAGCCCTATTTATTTTTTGGGAACTAACCAGTGTTGCATCATTCTTTCTTATCGGGTTCAACCATCATGAAGATAAATCGCGACAAGCAGCTTTACAGGCCTTACTCATCACAGGATTGGGCGGTTTGTGTCTGCTTCTGGCTGTTATCCTTATTGGAAATATTACCGGTACCTATCAAATCAGTGAACTTATTGCAGGCAACATTCACCTTGGAAACCATCCCCAATATTATCTGATTTTAGCTTTAATATTATTAGCTGCCATAACAAAATCTGCCCAGTTTCCATTTCATTTTTGGTTACCTGGCGCCATGCAAGCCCCAACGCCTGTAAGCGCCTATCTGCATAGTGCCACCATGGTTAACGCAGGAGTTTTCTTGTTAATGCGCATATATCCGGTAATGGGGGGCACAATGGTTTGGAAGTATTCACTCATGCTTACTGGCGGTATAACCATGTTTTTGGGTGCTTTTTTCTCAATGGGGCAAAAAGATTTAAAGCGCATCCTTGCCTTCACAACCATCAGCGCACTGGGAACCATGGTTCTGCTTATCGGAATCGATACCTCTGATTCGCTTAAAGCTGCTCTTGTATTCTTTATTGTTCACGGGCTTTACAAGGGAGGTCTTTTTATGGTAGCCGGCATTGTTGACAAAAGCACAGGAACAAGAGACATTTCTGTTTTGTCATCGCTTTGGAAACCATTACCTGTTACTACCATTGTTACTACTCTGGCACTCATTTCAATGGCAGGATTGCCTCCTATGCTCGGTTTTATTGGGAAAGAATTAATTTACGAAGCCAAAATTCAACTGCCCGGTTTGTCGTGGCTGGTGCTTCCATTGGGCATTGGCGCCAATTTAATGATGGTGGCCATTTCGACAACACTGTTCTTTGAAGTTTTCTGGCCCTCAAAAAAAACGATTCAAGCACCTGTCAAACATTCTGAAAAAGAGTTCTCATATACATTTCTGGCTGGCCCAATAGTTTTAGCACTTGGGGGTCTTGTTTTGGGAATAGCTCCACGAATACTCGACTATCCCATATCGAATGCGCTTTTTTTTATGCGATCGCACTCAATTGATGTGCACCTGTCGCTTTGGCACGGCTTTAATCAGGTTTTACTGCTTAGTATTTTAACTGTTTTGTCGGGTTTAATTGTGTTCTGGTTCAGAAAACCTATTACAAAAGCCATCTCGCGTATAATCGTTTGGCTCGATAAATACCATCTGCCCAATTTATTTGCAAACCTCATTAGCCTGTATGTAAAAGTAGCCTCCAAAAATACCGGACGCCTGCAACATGGCTATCACCGCTTTTACCTGTTAACTTTTTTTCTGGTAACCATGGCTCTGGTGTGGCTCCAGCTATTTCGCATCACCGACATACCACTTCCCGAGGTTGAATCAAGCCCAATCAGAATACATATTGCTTTACTATTGCTTGTTACTTCTTTAGCGGTCATTTTTGCAGTACTTGCCAAATCACGTTTATCGGCCATTCTGGCTATGGGTATGGTAGGATACGGCATTGGACTTTTGTATTTGTATTTTGGTGCAGTTGACCTGGCCATAACCCAGTTTTTAGCCGAAACCGTTTTAATGGTACTGTTTGTAATGGTAATTTATTACTTGCCCGGGTTTGCTGTATTGTCAACCAAAACATCCCGCATTCGCGATGCCATCATTTCAATTACAGTAGGCGTATTTGTAACATTGGTGGTATTGAAAGCTCGATTCTTATCGATAGAAGAGCCAATATCAGGGTTTTATGCTGAGAACAGTCTCACCCAGGCACACGGTAGAAATATTGTAAACGTCATTCTTGTTGATTTTCGGGCATTGGACACCTTGGGAGAAGTTACTGTTTTAACTTTGGCAGCTGCCGGGGTTTACTCCCTTTTCAGATTTCAGATTAAGCGATTAAAAGAGAAAAAACAAAGGGAACACAAATGAGAAATATAATACTTGAAAAAATAGCGCGTCTTTTTTTGAGAGTGATGGCCATTTTTGCCATACTATTACTTTTTCGTGGACATAATAAACCTGGCGGAGGCTTTATTGCCGGTATTATTGTGGCTACCGGATTTATATTATATGGAATAGTGTTCGGCTCTGCCAGTATTGAACGCATTCTTTATTTTAACACACGGAAGTGGATGGGTGTAGGATTACTTTTGGTTTTTACAGCTGCATTGATGCCTGTTTTCTGGGGATTGCCACCACTTACCGGACTTTGGTATATTGGCCATTTGCCCTGGATGGGTGAACTGCACCTGGGGACTCCTTTGCTGTTCGACACCGGTATTTTTGTAGCTGTAACCGGAGTCATTCTTTCAATTGTTATAACCATAATGGACGTATTAAAATGGAATTCCTGATAGCTCTGTTTATCGGATTATTGTATGCCTGCGGGGTTTATTTAATCCTCCGAAGAAGCATTGTGAAGGTTATTTTGGGTGTTTTTGTGCTGAGTAATGCCACCAACCTGATTATTTTTCTGGCCGGAGGTATAAAACGCAGTGGCACCGGATTCATCCCCGAAGGTGCAGAAACCGTTGACCCTTCCACTATTTCCGACCCCTTGCCACAAGCACTCATCCTTACAGCCATTGTTATTAGCCTTGGCATATCAGCCTTTTTGCTGGCATTAAAGTATCGTTATTTTGACGTAACAGGCACTCACGATTTGGATCAACTTAAAAACACCGACCAACGATGATATTGTTTGCGCTGATATTAATTCCTTTTACATTTCTGTTTCTGTCGTTCCTAATAAAGAAGTCAGGAATCAAAAAGCGACTGGCCGTTCTGTTTGCTTTGCTGAATCTGGTTGCCGCCATCATTCTTATTCCGGTGGTTCAGCTTCGCGAAATTATTGTTGTCAACATGGGCTCATGGGTGGCACCTTATGGCATATCGCTGGTAGCCGACCGCTTTAGCGTGTTTATGGTGCTTATTTCAGCCATTGTTTTTATATTAACCACCGTTTATTCAACCCAGGCTATTGATAAAGAGCGGAGAAAAAATGGTCACTTCTTCTTTTCCTTTGGTATTTTGATGGGGGTTAACGGTAGTTTTTTAGCTGGCGATATCTTCAACCTTTATGTTTGGTTCGAAGTCATGCTCATGTCCTCGTTTATTTTAATAAGTCTTGGAGGCGAAAGAGCCCAGCTTGAGGGATCCATTAAATATTTGATATTAAACCTTATATCATCCTTATTTTTTGTAGCCGGTATTGGTTTGTTATATGGAAAACTTGGAACACTCAATCTGGCCGATATTTCTGCAAAAATATCCCTGGCCTCTGATAATTTGGCACTGTTGAATCCTGCGTTAATATTGATATTTGTAGGATTTTCAATTAAAGGTGCTCTTTTCCCATTTTTCTTCTGGCTACCGGCATCGTACCACACACCGCCACCGGCAGTAACTGCTCTTTTTGCGGGGTTACTCACAAAAGTGGGAATATATTCACTTATCAGGTTCTACACCTTGGTTTTATATTACGACCATGCCTTCTGGAATCAGGTTATTTTATGGATAGGCGGACTTTCAATGGTTATTGGAGTTATTGCAGCCTCTTCGCAATACGATTTTCGCAAAATCTTATCTTTTCACATTATCAGCCAGGTGGGATATGTTATTATTGCACTGGGATTTTATACCATTGCTGGATTGGCAGCCGCCATCTTCTTTCTGGGTCATAACATGATTTCAAAAACCAATGCCTTTTTGGTGGCCGGATTGGTTCATCACAAAAAAAGAACACTCAACCTCAAAGTGTTGGGTAATGTTTTTCGCGAGAACACACTCTGGGGATTGATGTTTTTTGTTTCTGCTTTCAGTTTGGCCGGACTTCCCCCTTTTAGTGGTTTCATTGGCAAATATCTGGTGCTTAAGGCTGGTGTTGAAGCCAACCAGGTTATAATTACCATGGTGGCTTTATTTGTTGGCCTTTTCACCTTATTTTCAATGGTTAAGATTTGGCTCGAAGTATTCTGGAAAAAACCACCCGAAGATAAAGTTGTTGAAACAGAGAACAAACCATCTTCCGACAGGTGGATGGTTGTTTCAACTTTAATAATGACAATTGCTATTATTGTTATGGGAATATGGGCCAAACCATTAGTGGCGTTTTGTGAATTGGCTGCAACAGATTTGTTAAATCCATCAAAATATATCTATTATGTTATTGGCAGCAATTAAGTCCTTAATATCTTTTAAGAGTATCAGAAAATTATTCTATCTGTTATATCTTTTCCTTTATTTCTGTTATAAAATAATAGAATCAGGATGGGCTGTTGGCTGGATGATTCTTAAAGGGTCGAGAGGTGAAAACGGAGGTATTGTGGAATATCACACAAAGGTGCAAAAATCGTGGCATTTGGTTATTCTGTTTAACATGCTGAGTATGACTCCGGGTTCTTTGTCGGTCGATTTATCCGATAATGGCTCCACCATTGATGTTCATTTGCTCAATTTAAACGAAGAGCAACAGTTTATCAAAGTCACGCAAAAAATAGAGTCGCTGTTAATGAAAGCATTGTAGCAAAGATAACTTAAGTAATATAAAATACTTACAAACCTGAGAATACAAATTTACAATGGAACCATCAGTTTTCTTAGAATATGCTTCGGTAAGCGCTTTATGGTTGATGACAATCAGCCTGTTTTTCCCTATGTACCGGTTATTCAGAGGGCCTTCTCTGCCCGACAGAGTGGTGGCGCTCGACCAAATTGCTGTTATTGTTGTAGCAATGATAATTTGTGATGTTATCTACTCCAGAAACGATGTATTGCTGGATGTAGTTCTTATTGTCTCCTTTTTACTGGCTTTCGGGTCAATGATTATAGCTCGCTATCTTTACAAACAAACTACACAGGATGATTGAAATATTTGTTGGCATATTACTGATTTTAAGCGCTGTAATTGTACTTATCGCTTCCATTGGAATCATTAGATTCAGAGATTTATATGCACGTATGCATGTAGTCACCAAGGTATCATCGTTTGGGCTATTGCTTTTACTGATAGCTGTAAACCTGCTTTATCGGAAAGTTAACGTATTTATTGAATCCATCCTTGTATTTCATGTACTTATCTTTCTATCACCGGTTTCAGCTCATGTTATTGCCAAAATAACCCGCTGGCTTAATCAGAATAGTGAGAATAATACTGAAACCAACGAACCCGGTAAAGACAATCGCTAATGAACGCTATGATTTTTGCTGCAGGTTTGGGGAGTCGCCTCCGTCCCTTAACCGATAACTGCCCAAAGGCTATGATAAAAATTGACCACCACTCTTTGCTCGAAATTGCACTGCTTAAAATGTCACGGCTAAAAATTAAAAAAGTAGTGGTTAATGTGCATCATCATGCCCAACAAATTATTGATTTTATTGAAAACTACCGTTCGGATAACATGGAAATACTCATTTCCGATGAACGCGATCAGTTACTCGATACAGGTGGCGGACTATTAAATGCTGCGCCATTGTTCGATAAAGGTTCACAGATATTAATTTACAATGTAGATGTGGTTACCAACGCCAATATTGAAGCATTAATTCAATATCACAATACCCATGAAAATTTGGCTACTTTGTTTGTACAGGAAAGAAAAGCCTCGCGTTACCTGATGTTCGACAATAATAATTTGCTTTGTGGCTGGAAAAACCCAAAAACCGGCGAAGAAAAATGGGTTTCTGATGTTGTTCCATCAAAAGCTATGGGTTATAATGGTGTGCAGGTAATTAATTACGAACTGTTCAATTTAATGGATGCAAAAAATGCTTTCCCTATTATTCCTGTATATTTACAACTCGCTGAAAAAAACCGCATATCAGGATGGGTCGATAATAACAGTGATTGGTTTGATGCAGGAACTCCCGAAAAAGTGAATAACGTAAGAGAGTTCTTTATAAATTGCACTCCTGAAAAACGTCAAACCTTTCTTTAAAACTAACTAAAAATGAGTCTCAGAAAAAGACGCATTGTTTTAGAAAAAACAATTGCGCAACCATTCCAGAAGTTCTTTAAAAGAATTACAGGAGGGGGAATCCTGCTTATGTTTGTAACCTTGGTGGCACTTATTTGGGCCAACTCGCCACTCAGAGATTATTATGATGAAGTATGGCACCACGATTTTGTTTTGGGTTTTAGTCCCAACGAACTCCACAAATCTTTACTGCATTGGATAAATGATGGCCTTATGGTCATTTTCTTTTTTGTAGTGGGTCTCGAAATTAAGCGTGAAATTATTGCCGGCGAATTAAGCACTTTTCGTCAGGCTGTATTCCCAATATTTGCAGCCATTGGCGGAATGATTGTACCTGTGGTTATTTTCGCATCGTTTGGATTGCAAGATGAGGCCTCTCATGGCTGGGGAATTCCTATGGCCACCGATATTGCCTTCTCTCTGGCCATTTTAAGCATTCTGGGGACACGAGTGCCACTAAGCCTTAAAGTATTTTTAACCGCTTTAGCCATTATTGACGACTTGGGCGCTATTCTGGTAATTGCCATATTCTACAGTCACGAAATTCAATGGATTTTCCTTTCAATTGCATTCGCTTTGCTTATTATACTTTTCCTGGCAAACTATTTTGATATCCAAACCATCACGCTATATACAGGCATAGGCTTTGTTATTTGGTTCCTGTTCCTGAAATCAGGAATTCATCCTACCATAGCCGGCGTTTTAATTGCTTTCTCCATTCCTGCCAGACCAAAAGTGCAAATCAACGAGTTTATTCCTAAAATTAAACGAAAACTCGAGCATTTCTCAAACCTGCCAAAAGACGATACGAATTTTGTTTTGAGTAACGAACAACTGGCTGCTATCGACCATGTCGAAGAATTGGTTTTAAAAGTTCAAAGCCCTTTACAACGAATAGAACACCATTTAAGTGGTGTGGTTAATTACATTATTTTACCATTATTTGCTTTATCCAATGCAGGCGTTACCATTCTGGCACCAGGTTCTCCGCTGGCCTCCATTACAAGTGTTTTCACATCGCTCTCACTCATTATTGCCATTAGCCTCATCATTGGAAAAATGATAGGAATATCTTTATTCTCTTGGTTAGCCGTTAAATTTAAACTGGCAGTTAAACCTAAAAAAGTATCCTGGCTGGCATTTATCGGGTTAGGATTACTGGGAGGAATTGGCTTTACAATGTCTTTATTTATTGCAAGTTTAGCCTTTGTTTCACCTCAATTACTCGATCAGGCTAAAGTGGGTATCTTTGTTGGTTCAATACTATCAGGGTTTGCCGGATTTTTTGTATTGAAATATGCCTTAAAGAAAACCTCATAATAATTGTATAAAAAAAGCTGCAATGGTTTTAGCATCGCAGCTTTTATATTTAGATTTTAATAATAGTCGATTTTATTGTGCCATTTAAGGCGAATTTTAATGCTTTGGTTATTGATTATGAAGTAGCCACCACTTGCCGTTTCCCCTCCAAAATGTCTCTTGCCATATCAAGAATTGTGGTGTCATCCAGTTCAACAATGCCACCATCGGGACCTTGCTCAATATGTATCCCAACACTTTTACCCCGAACGTAGTTGGCCCCGCCAAAGTAATTGCGAACTGTTTCTACGTCGAGGCTTAAAGCCTCAGCTATGGTACGAATGCTACCTTCAGGAAGACTATCCTTAATCTTCCTGAGCTGATTAAATGTAATAGTTGCGCTCATGATTGAAAGGTATTTAAAGGTTATTGATTAGTACTAAAGATAGGTAAAAAAACATTCGTTTAACACTAATTTAACAACAACCTTGCCCCTTTTAACAATTATTAATAAATAAAAAAATAAAAAACAAACGCATATAACAGCACAACAGACAATTATAAAAAAAAGAAATCATAAGGTTATGAAAGAGGTGGTATGTAGGAATAATATCATTGAGAATAAGGCATTTATTTGAAGATTAAATTGTCATAAAATAGCAGGAAGGCAAAAGAAAAAGGCAAGTGGTGGAATAGGCCGAAGCTCTTAGCTCTTAGCTCTTAGCTCTTAGCTCTTAGCTCTTAGCTCTTAGCTCTTA
>CAZFTD010000092.1:0-13231 GCA_964521525.1 uncultured Marinilabiliaceae bacterium
ACCGTTACCCCGAAGGATGGATTTGGGGCAGAAAAGGTATTGATATTCTAAAGTACAGAGGTGGCGATGTTGCTGCTATGAGTCAGGCGATGGATTGTTTTAATCGTTCCTACCAGATTCAGGGCAATCAGGTGGAGCCAGCAGTGATGTTTGCCTGGATTCAGGCTGCCCGTAATTTGCTAAATGCCAATCAAATTAAAGAGGATGAGTTTTTGAAACTTTACTTTCGTATTAAAGGTTTTACCGAGAATCAGTTATCTCTGGAAACCGATTCTTCCAAAAGAATTGTTTACAATCAGCTTGGAGAATTTACGGAAAGAATGGTTCTTGAATCGGTTCGTAACCGTTGCGAAATGGTAGAGAACTACCTGAAAAGTTCTCATCCCGAGACTTCCGGAAACGCTGAGCTTTTGCAACAAACCATTCAATTGATGGAAAGTCTTGCCTGCGTAAATACTGATTATTACCTTGTTTTACTTGATAAAACCTTTGAGGTTAATCCCTGTAGTGATAATGCCATTCGTTTGGCTCGCTTATCAGTAAGGCGCAATGAGTTTGCCAAAGCCCGTGATTACTATCAAAAAACTTTGCAGTTAAATAACAACATGGAATTGGTGGCAACTGCCAATTATGAGTTGGCAGTGCTGGAAATGAGCCATTTTAAAAATCTATCCAAGGCATTGACTTTGGCCCGAATGGCTAAACAACTCAAGCCTGATTGGGGCTTACCTTATATTTTAATTGGGAATATTTATGCTCAGGCCGCCAATAATTTTGGGGATAATGAATTTGAAAAGCAATCAGTTTATTGGGCCGCAGTTGATAAATTTATTGAAGCCATGAAAGCCGATACAGCCATTGCCAATGAAGCCTCAAAATATATAGAAACCTATTCGAAATATTTTCCAAACCGCGAAACTGCCTTTTTCTATGGCTATCAGGAGGGTGAACAGATTTTAATTGGTTCGTGGATTAATGAGTTAACCAAAGTTCGGTTCAGGTAAGAGTGAACACTATATTTTTCAAAGGCCTCAGTGTTAAAAGCTAACATCTGAGGCCTTTACTTTTCGGTTCTGTTATAGAGCTAATCTTTTCCCTTCTAATTCTTTCTGATTATTGTTCCACACCAAATTTGTAAACCGTTGTGTGGTTGAAAGGTTTTTCCGGCGTCACAATGGAGTCCGGAAAGTTTGAAATATTGGGTGAATCGGGGAAATACTGTGTTTCCATACAAAATCCGCCAAAACGCTCAAAAGTCTTACCTGCTCTCTGATAGCTGCCATCCAAATGATAGCCGGTATAGAATTGCATACCAGGCATAGTGGTAAAAACCTCTAAAGTTCGACCCGAAACAGGATCTTTGGCAATGGCAGCCCTCGAGAGAACTCCTTCATCATTATTTAATACAAAGTTATGATCATAGGCATCGTGGGGTAAATCATTCAGTCTATCACCTATCTTGTGGAACGACAAAAAATCGAAGGGTGTATCTTTAACCGGAATTATTTTACCGGTAGGCACATCATCTTCTTTCTCGGTATATCCGTTAGCAAAAATCATTACTTCGTGGTTCAATACGTTTTCTCTTAATCCTGATAGATTAAAATAAGCATGGTTGGTTAAATTAACCGGTGTGGCCTTGTCAGAAACAGCATGGTATTCCATTACCAACTCGTTGCTATTGGTAAGATGAAAGTATAAAGTAACCAGTAAGTTGCCCGGATAACCTTCTTCCATATCATTGCTTTTTAAAGAAAGTTTCAGTTTTGTGTTACTGTCTTTGCCCTCTATAGATGCATTCCACACCTTGGTATGAAATCCGGTTGGGCCACCATGTAAATGATTATTGCCATTATTGATAGCCAAAGTATAAGTTTGGCCATTGAGGGAAAATTTTCCTTTGGCAATTCGATTGGCAAAACGACCAACAGTAACACCCAAATATGGGCAATTCGACAAATATTCATCCGATATATAAAATGCAGGGTCGTCGAATCCGAGGGTTATTTCTTCAAATTTACCATTTTTATCAGCAGCCAAAACACTGGTAATGGCTGCTCCGGCGTTGGATATTTTAACTACAGTTCCTATGGCGTTTTTTAATTCAAATAAAGATATGGCACCTGATTTATTTGGATAGTTAGTTTGAGTAATTGTCATGGTTTGTTTATATTAGGACGTTTTTAGAAAGCACAAAAATAGAAAATAAGTTTGATTATTATATTTATAGGCAAAATGTTATCAGATTAAAAGTTTAAAATTATCAGTGTACATCTCAAAAAGATAATGAAAAGAAAGATTATTAGAATTGATAGCTCCAACGCTCAGGCCAAATACAGGCAAATAATTCAATCAGTGATAAATGCCATTCGCGATGGGAAATTAAAACGAGGCGAAAAGGTTCCATCTATTAACGAAATTGCATTGGAGTTTGGCTTGTCGAGAGATACTGTTCTTTTGGCATTTAACGAACTTAAGGCCAGAGGAATATTGAAAAGCGTTGCAGGAAAAGGATATTATATTGAAAGTACACGCATTGAAACAGATATCAGGATTTTATTGCTTTTTGATGAATTTAATTCCTTTAAGGAAGATTTGTACAATTCGTTCATTGAAAACCTTGCCGGCAGAGCAGAAGTTGATATTTTTTTTCATCATTTTAATAACAGCGTTTTTGATAGCATCATTCGTGAAAAAAGAACAGAGTACACCACTTTTGTGATTATGCCTGCCATACTTAAAAATGTTGAACAAACGCTGGCGCTTTTACCTGACGAACGGGTTTTTATACTTGACCAGATGCCAGTTGAATTGATAGGATTGTATCCGGCTGTATATCAAAGTTTTGATGAGGATATATACAACGGATTGCATCAGGGTATTGAACTTTTGCGTAAATACAACCAGTTGGTGTTGGTTTATCCGGGAGGTAAGGAGCCAAAGGGCTTTTTGGATGGTTTTGAACGTTTCTGTCGTGATTTTTCATTTAAATACGATGTAATTGCCACTTTGAAAGAAAAGGATGTTCAAAAATCGACTGTTTATATTTTACCGAACGACCGCGATCTGGTTCGACTGATTAAAAAATGCCGTATTGAAAAGATTACTATTGGTGAAGAAATTGGAATAATATCGTTAAACGATAGCGGATTAAAGGAAGTAGTTGCCGATGGTATAACAACCATTTCAACCGATTTTCAAATGATGGGTAAGCAATTGGCACAAATGATACTGGAAAATAAAAAAGCGGAAGTTAAAAACCCTTCACATCTTATAGTTCGACATTCGTTGTAACGTTTATTGGTTTTACCTGATGCGTCTATGGAGATTAATTTTTTTTGTAATTCTACTCTTTTTAGTTCAATCAAAACCAATGCTTCATTGTGGCTGATTAAGATTGTTTTTTAGATTTAAGACACATGTCCCTATGATAATGTGATTGTTAATAAGCTTTCTTATATCTCGAGGTCTCATGTCTTTTGTCTTTATATTTCCCGATAAAAATTTAAACAGCTTCTAAATCAAAAGTTTGTTTTTTATGCGCCATTTTTTATATATTTGCCTACCAGTACCTACCAGTTAAAAATAAATCTAATATTATGAATTTAAATGAATTAACAAAGAGGTTTGAAACTCTTTATGGCCATAAAAACGAAGCTCTGTTTTTTTCTCCTGGCAGGGTTAATCTAATAGGCGAACATACCGACTACAACGGTGGTTATGTTTTTCCATGTGCATTAAGCTATGGAACATATTTGCTGGTTCGCCTAAACAACGAAAATGCAGTGCGTTTTGCCAGTACCAACTTTGATATGCAGTCGGAAATTACATTAAATGATTTATCAAAAAAGCAGCCTGGTGATGCTTGGGTCAATTACCCGCTTGGAGTAATCAACCAATTTGAAAAACTCAATATTCATATTAAAGGATTGGATTTGCTATACAGTGGTAATATACCCAATGGTGCAGGTTTATCCTCTTCCGCTTCCATCGAATTGGTTACATCGGTAATGATTAATGATTTGTTTGGTGGCGGCTTGGAAATGATGGATATGGTGAAACTATCGCAACGTGCCGAAAATCAGTTTGTTGGTGTTAATTGTGGAATTATGGACCAATTTGCCGTAGGCATGGGAAAAGCCAATCATGCCTTGGCTCTGAAATGCGACACGCTTAAATACCATGAGGTTCCGTTGAGTTTGAACGGGTATAAAATTGTTATTAGCAATACCAATAAACGACGTGGACTGGCAGATTCAAAATATAACGAACGAAGGTCGGAGTGTGAACAGGCTTTGGGTATTTTAAATTCTGATGGACAATATAATTCACTGAGCGATATTGATTTTGCAACATTTGAGAAAATTAAAGTTAAATTAACCAGCGATGTATTGTTGCGCCGGGCAAAACATGTAATTACCGAAAATAAAAGGGTTACAGATGCGGTTGAGGCATTGAAAAAAAACGATTTGAAATATTTTGGAGAATTGATGAATGCTTCTCATGTGTCACTACGTGACGATTATGAAGTGACTGGCGCTGAGTTGGATGCCTTGGTCGAGGAAGCCTGGAATGCAGATGGCGTTATTGGTTCCAGAATGACTGGCGCCGGATTCGGAGGTTGCACCGTGAGCATCGTTAAGGACAACTGTGTGGATAATTTTATTGCCAAAGTTGGTCCGGCTTACGAAAAACGCACCGGCTTAAAACCTGATTTCTATATAGCCGATGTGGGCGATGGAGCACGCCGTTTGCTTTAGTTATAAGATAAATATCTGAAATTATGAATCAATTTAATATGGAAGACCATCCCCATAGGCGATTTAATGCGCTTACCGGCGATTGGGTGTTGGTTTCTCCTCACAGGGCTAAACGTCCATGGCAGGGTCAGGTTGAAAAGGGACAGTCAGAGCAACTTCCAGCATACGACGCAGGTTGTTACCTCTGCCCCGGAAATGAAAGGGCTGGTGGTCAATTGAATCCTCTGTACACCGAGACATTTGTTTTTACCAACGATTTTTCAGCATTGATGCAAAATACTCCCAATGGACACGTATCTGATGGAGATTTGTTTCTTGCCGAAAGTGAGCAGGGTATATGCAAGGTAATTTGCTTTTCTCCCCGCCACGATTTAACCATCCCCGAAATGCCTATAGAATCAGTATTTGGGGTAATTGATATTTGGGAGAGGGAATACCGCGAAATAGGTAAGGAATCGTTTATTAACTATGTGCAGATTTTTGAGAATAAGGGCGCTGTAATGGGTTGCAGCAATCCTCATCCTCATGGTCAAATATGGGCCAGTAGTTCTATTCCGTCGGAACCAATGAAGGAACAAAACCGGCAACTCGATTATTTAAAAAAACATGGTGTTACATTATTGGGCGATTACCTTAAACGTGAGCTTGAAAAAAATGAGCGCATCGTTTATGAAAACGACCATTTTGTTGTTCTTTCACCATATTGGGCTGTTTGGCCATTTGAAACAATGATTGTGAGCCGGAAACCATTACAGCACCTATTGCAGTTTTCTAAAGATGAAAAAATGGGATTAGCCGATGCTTATAAACAAATTACCATTCGGTATGATAATTTGTTTGAAACATCATTCCCATATTCTGCCGGAATACATCAATCACCAACCGATGGACAGTTGCACCCTGAGTGGCACTTTCATATGCATTTTTATCCGCCACTGTTGCGTTCGGCTACAGTCAAGAAATTTATGGTAGGTTACGAAATGCTGGCAACCCCCCAACGAGATATCACACCTGAAACCAGTGCTAGGCGCTTAAGAGAAACTTCTGATAAACATTATAAAAACCGAGGATAATAGGATTTAATTAAGATTAATCTTCGCCTTTTATAAAGAGCATTAACCCGGAAATAGTCAAGTATTTTCGGGTTTTGCTTTACTATTAATTGTGAAAAATATAGAAAGGTTACGAAATATTAAAATTGATTATTTATCTTTATCGAAATATTACGAAAGTTGTTGTGCAGTAAACTTATGAATATTTCAGCATTCCATATTTTTTTAACCAATTATTACTTTCTTAAACACCTTGAACCATGATAAAAAATAAATTGACGCAATGGTTGAGCTACACTTTTATGTTGATAACATTAATTGCAAGCTCATGCTCAAAACCGGATATTCCTGCACTGTCGGATATGAGTTTTATTCCGATTCCTGCAGAAGTAACTTCAGATGAAGGTTATTTTATAATAGGTTCCGGAGTTTCTGTGTTGGTTATCAATGGAAACGATGAGGTTGTGAGAACGGCTAATTATCTGGCAGAATATATCAACCAGTCAACTGGATTTCCAATTATTGTTAAGCCAGTTGACAACCTATCTGGCAAAGGAAACATTGTTGTTAACATAGTTAACGATGAAAGCATCCATCGCGAAGGTTATGAACTAAAAGTTAATGCTGCTAATATAATCATAACAGCAACTTCAGCCGAAGGGCTGTTCAGAGCATCGCAAACTTTGCGTCAAATGTTACCGTGCGCTGGTGCGAGAAAAGAAAAAGCAACCCGGATTGGATTACCTGCCTGTACCATTAAAGATTATCCGAGGTTTGAATATAGGGGAGCCATGCTTGATGTTAGTAGACATTTTTTTGGAGTTGATGTTGTTAAGCAATTCATTGATTATCTGGCCGAATATAAAATGAACTATTTGCACCTGCATTTGAGCGACGACCAGGGGTGGAGAATTGAAATAAAATCGTGGCCAAACCTTACAGCTCATGGTGGAAAAACTCAGGTAGGAGGTGGCGAAGGTGGTTTTTATACTCAGGAACAGTTCTCTGAAATTGTTCAATATGCCAAAGAACGGTTTATTACCATAGTTCCGGAAATTGATATGCCCGGGCATACTAATGCTGCGTTGGCATCTTATCCTGAACTAAATGAAAATGGAATTGCTCCCGAACTCTACACTGGCATGGAGGTTGGCTTTAGTACTTTAGCCACTCGGAAAGAAATTACCTATCAGTTTGTGGATGATGTGGTACGTGAAATTTCGCAACTTATTCCCGGAGAGTATTTCCATATTGGCGGTGATGAATCGCATGTAACAAAGAAAGATGATTACATCTATTTTATTAACAGGGTACAGGAAATTGTAGCTTCATATCGCAAAAAATCGATTGGTTGGGATGAGGTTGCTACAGCAAAGCTACTTCCGGGTAATGTGGCTCAATACTGGGCCAATGCCGAAAATGCACAGTTGGCAGTTAATCAGGGTGCAAAATTGATTTTGTCTCCATCCTCAAGAATATATCTGGATATGAAGTATGATTCCACAACAGTGCTTGGACTTAAATGGGCCGGATATATCGAAGTTGATAAAGCTTACAACTGGAATCCTGCCCAATTAATTCCGGGTATTGATGAAACACATATCCTTGGTGTTGAAGCTCCTCTTTGGACTGAAACTGTGGAGACCCTTGAAGATATTCAGTATTTGATTTTTCCACGAATTCTTGGAGTTGCTGAAATTGGCTGGTCGCCCGAAAGTTTGCGCAATTGGGATACCTATCAGTCGCGATTGGCTAAGCAAGCAAAAAAACTAAAAGCAAGGAATATAAATTTTTATAAATCACCTTTGGTTTCATGGGAATGTAACCAATAACTCAGAAGGAGTTCGTCGGATTATTCAGTTTTCAATTCTCTTAATCAGCTGTTTCAGGAAGAACTTGTTTAATGCAATTCTTGCTGAAACAGCTTTTTTCTTAATATACGTATCGCAACTACGCAATGTGAAATTAACCCGTATATACCTTTTTTAACCATGTTAATATTGGCAACCGCTGGTATTTGATTAAATTTGCATCGCATTCAAATTCTAAATCCCAAAATTAAACTTCATGGTACTTCTTTTCGGAGGAAACTCCAATCAGATTCTGGCAGTTCATGTAAAAGAACAATTGCCCGATATGGATATTAAAAAGTTGGAATGGCTTTTCAGTGGAGCTACATTAATTCATTCTGAATCGCTTGATGGCTTTTTTGTTGGACCACGCAGGGAAATGATTACACCCTGGAGTACAAATGCTGTTGAAATTACCCAAAATATGGGTATTAACGGGATTATTCGTATAGAAGAGTTTTTTAAAGTTGCCAATGATGATGCAAGATACGACCCTATGTTGCAGAAATTGTACAAAGGGTTAGACCAGAATGTATTTACTATTAATAAGCAACCCGACCCCATCGTATATATCGACGATGTTGCCAACTACAATCAAAAGGAAGGCTTGGCGCTGAGTCAGGATGAAATTGATTATTTGAATGAATTGAGCAAACGATTGGGCCGTAAGTTAACCGATAGTGAAGTGTTTGGCTTCTCACAGGTTAATTCCGAGCATTGTCGTCATAAAATTTTCAATGGAATTTTTGTAATTGATGGAGAAGAGCGTGAAAGCACTTTATTTCAATTGATAAAACGTACTTCCAACGAAAACCATAATTTCCTGGTTTCGGCCTATAAGGACAATGTGGCGTTTGTTCAAGGCCCTAAAGCCATTCAGTTTGCCCCTAAAACACAAGACAAGCCCGACTTTTTTCAGGAAACACCTATCGATACAGTTATTTCGCTTAAAGCTGAAACGCATAATTTCCCAACTACTGTTGAGCCTTTTAATGGTGCTGCAACCGGTACCGGTGGCGAAATACGCGACCGTTTGGCCGGAGGAAAAGGCTCCTTGCCTTTGGCCGGTACTGCTGTTTACATGACCGGATATCCACGTCCTGAAGGAGGTCGCCCTTGGGAGAAAAATATTCCCGAGCGGCCATGGTTATACCAAACTCCGGAACAAATTTTAATTAAAGCGTCTAACGGTGCCAGCGATTTTGGTAATAAATTTGGGCAACCCCTTATTTGCGGTTCGGTGTTAACCTTCGAGCATTTTGAACAGCACAAAAAGTTTGCTTTCGATAAAGTTATTATGTTGGCCGGGGGTATTGGTTTTGCCCGTAAACGCGATAGTTTAAAAGGGGAACCTCAAAAGGGCGACAAGGTAGTGGTGCTTGGTGGCGATAATTATCGTATTGGAATGGGTGGCGGCGCTGTTTCATCGGTTGCTACCGGCGAATACAATAATGCCATTGAACTGAATGCCGTTCAGCGCTCTAATCCTGAAATGCAAAAACGGGCCATGAATGCCATCAGAGCCATGACCGAACGCGATGAAAATCCCATTGTGTCAATTCATGACCATGGTGCCGGCGGACATTTGAACTGCTTATCGGAGTTGGTTGAATCAACCGGAGGAACTATTCATCTCGATAAATTACCCGTTGGCGACCCAACACTGTCGGCACGCGAAATTGTGGGTAACGAATCGCAGGAACGCATGGGCTTGGTGATACACGAAAAAGATGTGGATGACCTGAAACGTGTAGCCGAACGTGAACGTGCGCCAATGTACGTGGTTGGCGAAACCACCGGCGATATGCACCTGAAATTTGTTGATGATAAAGGCAATGCTCCCATCGATTGGCAGTTGGCCGAGATGTTTGGGAATCCGCCTAAAACCATAATGACCGACACTACTGTTAATGAGGATTTTGAGCCGCTTAAGTACAATGTTGATAAGGTTCAGCAATATATAGAACAGGTTCTACAATTGGAGGGCGTGGCTTGTAAAGACTGGCTAACCAACAAGGTTGACCGCTCGGTTACCGGCAGGGTGGCCAAACAGCAATGTGCCGGTGAAATACAATTACCGCTTAATAATTTGGGTGTTACTTCCATTGATTATCGTGGAAAAGAAGGTGTTGCCACTTCAATAGGTCATGCACCAGCCGCAGCTCTTATCAGTCCCGAAGCAGGTTCTGTATTGGCAGTGGCCGAATCGCTTACCAATATTGTTTGGGCTCCATTAACTCATGGTTTAAAGGGGGTTAGCCTTAGTGCCAACTGGATGTGGCCATGTAAAAACAAAGGCGAAGATGCTCGACTTTACAGGGCAGTTGAAGCATTGAGCGATTTCGTGGTAGATTTGGGAATCAACGTCCCAACCGGAAAGGATTCTCTTTCAATGACCCAGAAATATAAGGATGGAACGCAGGTTTTCTCGCCTGGAACTGTCATCATCAGCTCTGTTGCCGAAGTGTCTGATATTCGCAAAATTGTTGAGCCGGTCCTTGTAAAAGATACCAATACGGCGCTTATCCATCTGGATTTATCTTTCGACCAATTGAAATTGGGTGGCAGTAGCTTTGCTCAGGTTATTAATCAGCTTGGAAACGAAGTGCCAACAGTGCAGGATGTTGATTACTTTATAGATGGGTTTAAGGCTTTACAGAAACTCATTAAGAAGGGATTAATAATAGCAGGTCACGATATTTCTGCTGGTGGCATGGTTACCACTTTATTGGAAATGTGTTTTGCCAATAAGGATTTTGGAATAAAGGCCGATTTATCATCGTTTGAAGAAAACGATATCGTTAAAATTCTTTTCAGCGAAAATCCCGGTGTTATTATTCAGGTGGCCGATATAAAAGCTGCTACTGATATACTCAATAGCTACGATTTAGCTTTTTCAATCCTCGGAACTCCATGCAGTGAGCGCCAATTGATAATATCAGGTAAAGGAGAAGATATTAAACTGGACATTGATGCTTTGCGCGATTTGTGGTTTAAAACATCGTATTTACTCGACCGTCGCCAAAGTGGTAAAGACCAGGCTGCTGCCAGATATAACAGTTATAAAAAACAACCACTTCATTATAAGTTCTCCGATTCATTTAAGGGCACATTGTCATCCTTTGGACTTGACACTTTTGCTCAAGCCGGAAACCGCAAAGCTAAAGCGGCCATTATTCGCGAAAAGGGTGTAAATGGTGACCGAGAAATGGCTTATACTTTGTTTTTGGCCGGTTTCGATGTGAAAGATGTTCACATGACCGACCTCATTTCGGGCCGTGAAACCCTTGAAGAAATTGATTTTGTGGTTTATGTGGGTGGCTTTAGCAATTCCGATGTTTTAGGTTCGGCAAAAGGATGGGCTGGTGCGTTTTTATACAACGAAAAAGCGCGTAAGGCACTCGATAATTTTTATAAGCGCGACAATACCATGAGTCTTGGGATATGTAACGGCTGTCAGTTAATGGTTGAACTGGGACTTGTTTATCCCGAACATGAGGAAAAACCAAAAATGCTCCATAATCAATCGCATAAATTTGAATCGTCCTTCTTAAATATGGTGATTACTGAGAATGATTCAATTATGCTTAAGTCGTTGGCAGGTAGCCGACTTGGTGTATGGGTGGCTCATGGCGAAGGATTGTTCAGCATGCCTTACGAGGCTTCAAAATATCATATTGCCGGTGTTTACGGTTACGAGGGGTATCCGGCTAATCCAAACGGAAGCGATTACAATACTGCTGCCATTTGCTCGTTTAACGGCCGCCATCTTGCCATGATGCCTCACCCCGAAAGAGCCATCTTCCCATGGCAATGGGCGCATTATCCGGCTCAACGAAAAAATGATGAGGTGTCGCCCTGGATAGAAGCTTTTGTGAATGCCAGAAAATGGATTGAAGAGCGGAAGTGAAAAGTTTTTAGTTGTTAGGGGTTAGTTGTTAGCTGTTAGTTCTTAGCTCTTAGCAACTAACCCCTAACACCTAACACCTAACAGCTAACAGCTAACCCCTAACAACTAAGAACTAACAACTTGCATCTATTAATCCCAGCTTAAAATTATCTTTCCACAGTTTCCTTCTTCCATAATATCAAAACCTTTCTGGAAGTCATCAATGGCCATTCTGTGGGTAATCAATGGTGTAATATCAAGCCCCGACATTAACATTTGTTCCATGTGATACCAGGTTTCAAACATTTCGCGGCCATAAATCCCTTTCAGGGTTAACCCTTTAAAAATTACTTTATTCCAATCAACAGTAGTATTGGAGGGTAAAATTCCCAATAACGATATTTTCCCTGAGTTGTACATATGTTCCAGCATTTGGTTAAACGCTGCTGTGGAACCAGAACATTCCAAACCAATATCAAAACCAATCATTCCAAGGTCTTTAACAACATCGGTTAAACTTTCTTTGAGCGGATTAACTACACGTGTAGCACCCATTTTTAAAGCCAGTTTGGCTCTGTAATCGTTGGTTTCGGTAGCCACAACATAACGTGCCCCGGCAAATTTTGCAACCGCTACACACATGCTTCCAATCAGTCCGGCACCTGTAACCAGCACATCTTCACCAATTAACGGGAAGCTCAAGGCTGTGTGAGTGGCATTCCCAAATGGGTCCATTATGGCAACCACTTCGTCGGGAATTTTAGAACTTATTTTCATGACGTTGTTGGATGGCACCACCACATAATCGGCAAAGGCGCCATCTATGTTAACACCAATACCAATGGTTTTTTCGCAAATGTGCTGTCGCCCACGCCGGCAATTTCTGCAATGTCCGCAGGCTATGTGGCCTTCACCTGTTACCCGGTCGCCTTCTTTAACGTTGGTTACTTCTGAGCCAACTGCTGCAACGTAACCAACATATTCGTGTCCAATTGTCATAGGGGTTTTGATGGTTTTCTGAGCCCAATCGTCCCACTTGTAAATATGAAGATCGGTACCGCAAATTGCAGTTTTCGATATTTTTATCAGTACATCGTTATGCCCGGGTACAGGTATGGGCAATTCACGCATCCATATTCCTTTTTCAGGTTTTGCTTTTACAATCGCTCTCATGGTTGCCATATGCAGCTGTTTTTAAATAAACTAAATTTACTACATCAGAAAGAATTGTAAAAGTGCAAAAGCTTTTTTAATGTGCTTGTTGATAAAAATCATGGCACACAGGTATTTTTTGCGGATTATTTAAACAATAAAACACCACCGATTAACATACCATATCCAATACTGCTAAAAGGATTACTGGTTATAGGGCATGAACCTGAATTACAACCTATAAAATAATAATAAGCATAACCAAGAATGGCTCCACCGGCCAAACCCAATGCTATTCTGATGATTCGTTTTTTTGTGCTGATTTTTTCTTTTTTCATAATAACATTTTACTTACATTTCAAGACTTTTCAAAAGTATATATAAATCTACATATATGCAATAGTGTAAATGTTTGTGATTATTTTGGAATGAATTTTGGTTTGATAAAAATAATAGCTGCTTATTTTTCTATCAGTTTTTGAATTGTACTTATGACTTTAAGAGTGAAATATATTGACATATATCACA
>CAZFTD010000093.1:0-13222 GCA_964521525.1 uncultured Marinilabiliaceae bacterium
TTTCAATCTTGCCAACAAATAATTCCATATAAGCTTTTTCCTGTTTGGATATCTCGTCCAGAGCCAATTTATAAGCTCCTTTGTCGGGCGGCAGCAACTCTACTTCGCCTCGCAAAAATTGATTTCTAAGTTGGCGTAACCGGTATATTTCCTTTGCCACCTCTTCGGCCATGGCTGCAGTGCTGGTCTTAATCAGTTGTTCCTCAGTAAATGGTACATTGTTAAAGGTAACATCGGCCAGTGTAATTACTTTAATTTTCTCATTTTCTTTTAACTCCGGCGCACGATAACCAGCCAGATTAACCCCTGCCAATAAACCATTTGAGGTAAGGTTTAACGCGGCAACCGATGGATAGCCTTCAGTAAAAACCCTAAACATACGTTTTTCATCAGGAATACCATAAGTAGAAACATTTGCCCCAACAATTCGCCATTCCTCACGGTTTTCGGTTACTACATCTGTAATGTTAAGTAAGCGTTGCGAAAAACGAAAAAACGGGCCTGGTTTCATAACAACCTTTTCAGCAATCATTTCTACCCGGATAACGGTTTTAGGTAAACTATACCACAATCCCTGACCAATGTTTATGCCGGCAGGCGTGTAACTCACAGTACCTTTTGAAACTGTTTGGCTTGTTGAGCATCCAACCAGCCCTATAAAGATGAAAACCAAAATCCATTTAAATTTCATAAGCAATGCATTAGTTTTTATGTTATATGTCATTTATTATCAAAACATTCACCATTAATCACTAAAAGACTATGTTAAACCAGTCTCAAAAATTTGAGAGCTACAATATAAATAATTTAGACCAAATAAACTTATTGAATACTTTAATTAGCACCAAATATTTTAACGGACGTATAACAGGTTTATTGTAAAATACGTTTAAACGCTTTACCCAAAAAAGCAATAATGTCTGAGGCTATTAAGGCATCTTCGCCCAACTCTTCCGAGGCCAAATCGCCTGCAAGACCATGAATGTAAACGCCTGCCACAGCGGCATCATGCGGTGGAATGCCCCTACCGAGCAAAGCAAGAATAATACCGGTAAGTACATCGCCACTCCCTGCAGTTGCCATGCCGGGGTTTCCGGTAGGATTGAAATAACAAGTACCATCCGTTAAAACAACAGTGGTATAAGCACCTTTTAAAACCAAAATCACCTTTCTTTCTTTCGCAAAATCAATGGCTTTGCAGAGTCGTTGGTAGTCATCATTCCATTTACCCACCAAGCGCTCAAATTCTTTGGGATGTGGTGTGAGCACCGAATTATGAGGCACTTTATCGAGTATTTCGGGTTGTTGCGCCAATATATTGATGGCGTCGGCATCCAGAACAATTGGCTTCTGGCCCACCTGACCAAGCAATTCGTTCAACGCTTTTATGCAATTAGAACGTGTTCCAATGGCGGGGCCAACACCAATGGCACTAAAGCCTGTTAAATCGGGAAATTCGGTAAACATCAAATCCGAGCGGTCAATGTTCACCAAGGCCTCGGGCACTGCTGTATGCATAACATTACAGGTGGCATGAGGAACCTGAACGGTTATCAAACCGGCTCCCGCCCTTAAACAAGCCTTAGATGCCAAAACAGCAGCACCCATTTTTCCATAGCTTCCGGCAATCAACAACACATGACCCATATTTCCTTTGTGAGCAAATTTACTCCTGAGGGGAACAATATTTCTAATCTGATCGGGAGTTGTTAAATACCAATCGGTAGGGGTTTCAGCAATTTTACCTTTGTGCAGCTTAATATCCAGAATTTCCCATCTTCCAACAAATTGATGATTTTCGGGAAACAAAAACGCCAATTTGGGGAATTGAAATGAAAATGTAACAGCAGCCCTGATAATGCCATCGCGATTGTTATGTCCATTATCCTCGCCCATTAAGCCGGATGGAATATCAATTGAAACAACAGTTTTCTTTAAATCATTAATTTTTTGAATAAGTTCCAGAGCAGCGCCTTCAACAGGACGATTTATGCCAGAGCCAAACAAGCCGTCGACAATAAGGCAATTGTCCGATATTTCGGGTAGTTCAGATAATTCTTCCCATACCAGAATACGTGATTGGCGAATGTGTGTTAACCTTTCTAGGTTTAATGCTGCATCGGGCGACAAACCATCTTTGCGTAACAGTAAAGTTGTTGTATCGAAACCGTCGAGCAGGAGCATCCGCGATAGAGCAAGGGCATCTCCGCCATTATTGCCGGGCCCTGCAATAACCAAAAACGAACGGTTGTGAAAACACTCCTTAATTGCTAAAAACAATTTCTGAGTGGCTCTTTCCATTAGGTTAACCGACAGGATGGGCTCGTTCTCAATGGTGTAATTATCAATTTCTGAAATAACCTTAACCGGAAATATTTTCATCTGTCTAAAATTTGTTTTATTCGGTCAGATAGCCCGTCACGATTTATCCGGGAGAACTCTCCATAATAGTCAAGCTCCTTTGTGAGAGCTTGTTCTCATGGCTCGTTTCATCTGTTAATATTTTATTTTTTATTGGTCAGGATTTAGATATATTGTAAACGATAATGGTAATACAAATTTACAAGCATATGGGTAATTATATCATAAAAAAATCATTGTAAAACAACAAAAAATAAACAGCTGTTTTAAATTGTTTTTTAGACTTTAGTAAAAACAGAAAACTAAATCTAACAGTTTCTTAATAAATTTTTCAACATATAGTATTTATCAGTTTTTCGTTTCAATCAGATTTTTATCTTTGTAACATAGCGAAAAATATTCTAAAACAAATAAATTTAAACATTTATGTTAAAAGGACACCCAAAGGGACTTCTAGTCGCTTTTTTCTCCAACATGGGAGAAAGATTTGGCTTCTATACCATGATGGCCATATTGGTACTTTTTCTGCAGGCCAAGTATGGTCTTACGGCAGAAGAAGCTGGAGGCTATTATAGCTGGTTCTATTTTGCCATTTATGCTTTAGCCCTTATTGGAGGGATTTTGGCTGATGCAACCAATAAGTATAAAACTGTTATTCTGCTTGGCTTAGTTATCATGTTTGCAGGTTATGCCGTAATTGCTATTCCCGGCATGTCGTTAAATGTTACGCTTATTGGTTTATTTGTTATTGCATTTGGTAACGGTTTGTTTAAAGGTAATTTACAGGCAGTGGTTGGTCAGATGTACGACGA
Organism: uncultured Marinilabiliaceae bacterium; assembly: GCA_964521525.1. Classification (GTDB taxonomy): domain Bacteria; phylum Bacteroidota; class Bacteroidia; order Bacteroidales; family Marinilabiliaceae; genus CALEUX01. Next base: position 3,174 of record CAZFTD010000093.1, read on the forward strand.
CCCAAAATACTCAAAAGTGCGTGATACCGCCTTTATGATTTTTTATATGGGTATCAATATCGGAGCCTTTTTTGCCCCTTTTGTGGCCACCGGAATCAGAAACTGGTTTTTGAAAACTCAGGGATTTGGCCATGATGGTAGTTTGCCTTCTATTTGTCATGCCTTTATTGATGGTAAAATTACCGATACCGATGCCATCGCCAATTTTGAATCATTGGCATCTAAAGTATCAGGACAGGCAATTTCAGGTGTAGAACAGTTAACCACCTTTGCCAATAATTATCTTGGAGCTTTTGCTAAAGGGTACAACTATGCTTTTGGTGTGGCTGCCGTTGCAATGGTGATTTCACTTGTTGTTTACTTGGTATTTAACAAACATCTTCCAAGCAAAGAGAAAAAAGTTGCTGAAAAGAAAGAAGGAGACAAGCTTATTACAGCCAAAAACGTTAAGAATATAATTATTTCCGGGCTGTTAATGGCTATTACTTCTGTTCTTTTCTATTTAGCGATGGGCGATTTTGCCTTGGGATTAGCCATTGGTGTTTTTGTGGCTTTTGTGGCTATGATGTTCCAAATCTCTACCAAAGAAGAGCTTCCTAAAGTAACATCGTTATTGCTGGTTTTTGTGGTGGTTATATTTTTCTGGATGTCGTTCCACCAGAACGGACTAACCCTTACTTTGTTTGCCAGAGACTATACCGTTAAAGAAGTTGGAAGCTTCACCAATATTTTCTTCGACCTTTGGGGAATTTTGCCATTTATTGCAGCAATTGCAGGTCTTTTCATTGCGCTGTTAAGAAAAAACATCAAAGAAAGAATCGTTGGTTTGGTAATGCTGGTTGGTTTTGGATTCCTAACCTACTATCGTGCTTCAGGATATGATGCCATGAGCCCAATTGCTCCCGAAGTTTTCCAATCGTTTAACCCATTGTTTATTGTAGCACTTACGTTCCCTGTAATGGCTGTTTTTGCCTGGTTAAATAAAAAACAAAAAGAGCCCAGTACGCCAAAGAAAATTGGAATTGGTATGATTATAGCTGCGCTTGGGTTCCTGGTGGTTTTAATTGCCTCGTTAGACCTGATTGCTCCCCACACCGTTAAAGACCAAAGTCTTACAGAATGGGGCCGGGTATCTCCTTACTGGCTGATTAACAGCTACCTTATTTTAACCATTGCTGAACTTTTCCTTAGTCCAATGGGATTATCATTTGTTTCAAAAGTGGCTCCGGTACGCTTCCAGGGTTTAATGCAGGGTGGATGGCTTTTAGCTACTGCCATTGGCAATAAACTCTTGTTTGTTGGCAGTTATTTCTGGGACAGAATTGAACTGTGGCACCTATGGGCTATATTTATAGCTTGCTGTTTAATTTCTGCTCTGTTTATCTTCTCAATTATGAAAAGATTAGAAAACGCTACAAAATAAGCATTAATTCAATAAAACAGAAGAGGCTGTTCCGAAAAATGGGCAGCCTCTTTTTATGTATTTAATTGTACCAAAAGACATTAAAAAATACTTTAATAGCCATTGTAAATAACATTCAATCTGCACTTACCTATCTATACCTATAAAACTAATCACTTCAACGCTCATTGAATTTTAACTCTATGGATGCAATATTAACATTGGATATTGCGGATGCATAACCATTTGTTTGGTAATGCTGGGGTGAAAAAGTCGTTCGAAAAAGCTGTAGTTGTGACGAACCAATACAACTAATTCGCCATCGTGTTCTTCGGTAAAAGAGCAAATGCTTTCACATACATCTTCACCTTCCAGGAAATGAAAACTAATGCGAACCCCCGGAAAATAGGAAGCAATCCTGTCTTCAGCCTCGAGCCGGTTAATATATTCATCGTCATCCATAACATTGGCAAATAACAATTCGCTGTTAAATTCCTTGGCCATATCGTATAGCGGGGTTGCTATTTTCTCGTTAACCGATTTTAAATCGGTAGCAAAAACTATTTTTTTAAGATTCTTATAAACGGCATTTTTTGGAATCACCAACATTGGATGTTGGATGTTTTTAATAACATCGTAGGCATTGCTGCCCAAAAGGAAGTTTTCCAAAGCACTTTCGCCTCTGCAACCCAACACAAATAAATCGGGCTTTAACTCATCCATTTCCTTGTGTAATACTTCAACCAAAGGTCCAAAGCGCGAAGCCAGCTCAATTCTGGCATTGGGGTGTTCAGCGTGAAGAGCTGCCAACTCCTTTTTAAGTCCCTTGGCACTTTCTTCTGCCATTTCCTCTTTTACCTGCATGATGTATGGGCTTCCGCTAAATTCAATATCATATGCATTGAGCAATACAAATTGAAATTGATGCCCGAGAAACATTTCCAATGCATATAGACACGCATTTCTGGCAGTTTCGGAGAAATCGGTTAATAATATAATGCGTTTCATAGGGATAGGTTTTATTGGGATTATGAATTTCGCTTATGTAAAAATCGGCTTTGAGTTTTTCATATAAGTTACAATAAAACCAAAAAAAAAGCAACGCCATTAGAGAAAATTAAACATCGATTAAAATTTAAGTATAATTGAATTTGAGCCCATTACAATATTAATTAACCAATCCGGCTCATTACAAAAACGCCTCCAATGCCATCATTATCCATCACAGACCCAACAATTTGCCCTTGTACATTTAATATTCCCTCTCGCTCTTCGAGCAGGTATTCGGCGTTTATTTCTCCGGCTAAAATGGTATAACCAACATCATTCAGAAAAATATTATTCTCGTTTACCTGGCCGGAAATAATGGTTCGTACAATTATACTTTCTCCGTTGGTAAGTTTTTCGTTGAACACCAGATGACCGGTAATTTGATTATCGTTCTGAAACAGGCGGGCTTCGCCAACCTTAACACCATAATCAAATTCTTCTTTAAAATGCCAGAAACCGGTAATACTAATCATATTGCTATAATTCAGATTGTGTTGATATTAACAAGTAATGTTTGAGTATGTTTTGAATGGAAGGACTGAAAATTTCAGATAAATTAATATGTTCCACTTTCATGAATTTATATCCGGCCACATCATCTGCCACTTTTAGTTGAGAAAGGTCTTTTACCTTGCAGATAAAAGTTAAATCGGTGGTATATACAGTTAATCCCGAAAATGGGTATTCGTTAGGGAAAGAGACAAAGAAGTTAAACTCGGTTATGTCTAAATTCAACTCTTCTTTAATTTCACGTATTAAAGCATCTTCGGCACTTTCTCCCGGGTCGACAAAACCACCCGGTAAATCGAGTGACCCTTTATTGGGCTCCAACCCTCTAATGGTCAAAAGAACCTCATCTTTATCGTTAAAAATTAATGCCACCACCGCAGCAGCTGAATTAACAAAGAAATGGAATCCGCAATCGCCACATTTAAACGATTTAGGACTACTTGCCAAAAAACCTGTGGAACCACAGCGTGGACAAAATCTGAAAACTTCGGATGGAATTGCCATTTGGCTCACTATTAAATGATTATTAATTCACAATTTGACTAAATATTTAAAACCCGTTTAAATTCATGGTTACGGTAGGTATTAACAGCAAAAACCCGATTATAATCAACACCACCATTAATGGGGCAATCCATTTTGCCCATTTTATGTATGGAATTCGGGCAACTCCTAAAACGCCAATCAACACACCCGAAGTTGGTGTTATCAGGTTTGTAAAACCATCGCCAAACTGAAATGCCATAACAGTAGACTGCCTGGATAAACCAATTAAATCGCTAAAAGGGGCCATTATGGGCATGGTTAATGCTGCCTTGGCCGAACCACTTGGAATTACAATATTAATCACAGTCTGAATGACATACATAACTCCCACCGAAGCTATATTCCCCAAATCGTTCATGCCGTTGGCCATGGTATGTAAAATTGTATGAATTACTTTACCATCTTCAAGAATAACAATAATGCCGCCTGCCAGTCCAACTATCAATGCAGCTGACATAATATCTCCGGCACCAGCTAAAAAAAGCCTGGTAATATCATCGGCCGATTTACCCATGGCCGCACCGGCCAAAATACCCATGGCAAAAAACAGAGCCGCAATTTCCATAATGTACCAGTGGTATCCCATTACACCAACAATAAGGAACACAATGGTGTATCCTAAAAGATTTAGAACAAAAACCGGCGACGACTTTTTAAGCGATAAGTATCCGGTAACAGCATAAAAAAGTGTTATCAGCGGAATAAAAAACCAGGTTATCCCCTCTCCTCCTCCAATAATCAGGGTAGTTTCGGGATAGCCAATTGAAAAAGCGATTAATCCGGCCAGAATTGCAAAATAAGTATACCAGGATGCTAAATGTGTTTTGTTTTCTTCCTCCAGATTGTTCAAATGAATATGTTCACGCCAATATTCATCTTCGCTATAAACCGGCGACAACTCAGGATGGTGTTTTACACGGCTTGCATACCATAAAACAAAAGCAATTCCTACGGCATTAATAACCAGCCAGCAAAACAACCGATATTCAAATCCTGAGAAAAGCGGTAAGCCGGCCAGCCCCTGAGCAATACCAATGGTAAAAGGATTTAAAACAGCCCCGGCAAAACCAAGTCCGGCGGCCACAAAAACCATGGCAACCCCGGTAATGCTGTCGTATCCCATAGAAATGGCCAAAGGCACCAAAATGATAATAAAAGCAATGGTTTCCTCGCTCATACCAAAAACAGCCCCAAAAACCGAAAACATCAGCATTATTAATATAATTACCAGGTTTCCGGTTCCGATGGCACGCATAATTAACAAACTATCTAATTTTTTAGTAAGTACCAGAAACGATTTAATACCGACATCAATGGCTCGCGAATCGTTCATAATCCAGAAAGCGCCCCCTATCATCAAAATAAAAACAATTATTCCGGACTGCTTCTCGAAACCTTTAAACATGGCAGCAAAAATCTCCCAGGTTTGAGGCTGATTGTTGACTTGCTGATAAATGAGGGAACCTTTAATTATTTCACCATTTGCATCAACCGCATTTACATATTGCCCCCCCGGGACAAACCATGTAGCCAAGGCAGCCAAAAGAATTAATGCAAAAACAATGACATAGGTATGTGGTACTTTTCGAATCATAGCTCAAATTGTTTGACTTCAAAAATAAGTTTTTAAAACTAAAAATCATGATACCTCCACTTTCAGGAGTGCAAACCCAATGATGGTTATCATTTTATAAATTGACCATAAATAGTACATTTATACTTAATAAAGCTTTTTAGCAAAAACAATTAAGAACCTCAAAGGTAATTTGATTTATGAGTAAGCTGTTAATCAAAAATATTGGACACTTATACCAGACCGACAAGGGCGAAAGAAGCCTGGTAAGAGGGGATGAAATGGCAGTTATTCCATCAATTAAAGATGCTTATTTACTGATTAAGGATGGAGAAATAGCCGAATTCGGACTAATGTCTGATATTCCAGATATTAATTGCCAGGTTTTTAATGCTGATGGCAAATCAATTTTACCCACTTGGTGCGATTCGCATACACACATTGTTTTCCCTGCCACCCGCGAAGAAGAATTTATTGATAAAATTAAAGGATTAACCTACGAAGAAATAGCAAAAAGGGGCGGAGGCATTCTTAATTCGGCAAAAAGAATGGAAACTTGTAGCGAGGAAGACCTTTTTCAGGCAGCCATGCTCCGACTTAACGAAATGGTTAAATGGGGAACCGGCGCTGTGGAGATTAAAAGCGGCTATGGACTAAACACCACTCAGGAAATTAAGATGTTGCGGGTTATTAAACGATTAAAAGCTGAAAGCCCGGTTACCATTAAATCTACTTTTCTGGGGGCTCATGCCATACCAGCCAACTTTAAAAATAACCGCGATGGTTATGTAACATCCATTATTGAAGAGATGTTGCCACAGATTGCCCATGAAAAACTGGCCGATTTTGTTGATGTTTTTTGCGATAAAGGATTCTTCACTATCAAGGAAACCGCAAAAATACTGGAAGCAGCTGCTCGTTATGGTTTACGTCCGAAAATACATGCCAACGAACTGGGCTTTACCGGGGGCGTACAAATTGGAGTTAAGCACAACGCACTATCAGTAGATCATCTTGAATACATTGGCGATAAAGAAATTGAAACTCTCAAAAAGTCGAGCACCATGCCTGTAATACTGCCAGGTGCAGCCTTTTTTCTTCGTATGCCATTATCGCCGGCCCGAAAAATGATGGAAGCAGGATTGCCTTTAGCTTTGGCTACAGATTATAATCCAGGTAGTTCTCCTTCGGGAAATATGCAATGGATAATATCCATGGGAAGCATTCTTTACCGTATGCTCCCCGAAGAAGTTATTAATGCCGTTACTATAAACGGAGCCTACGCTATGGGTTTGGAAAAGGAACTTGGAACCATTGCTGTTGGGAAACGAGCTAATCTTATACTGCTAAAACCGATTCCATCAATAGCATACCTGCCATATGCATTTGGCGAAAACAAAGTAGAAAAAGTTATATTAAACGGAAAAATTGTATCTGTATGAAGCAAATTATAGAATGTGTACCCAATTTCAGCGAAGGCCGAAACCTTGATATAATCAAACAAATAACTAAAGAAATTGAATCGGTTGAAGGCGTTAAACTCATTGATACCGACCCGGGAAAAGCCACCAATCGCACCGTAGTTACTTTTGTAGGCTCCCCCCATGAAGTTTGCGAAGCTGCATTTAGAGCGGCCAAAAAGGCCATTGAATTGATTGATATGAGAAACCACAAAGGCGCTCATCCACGTTTTGGAGCAATGGATGTTTGCCCGTTAATACCTGTTGCCAATATTACCATGGAAGAAGTGGTGGTATACGCGCGTCAATTGGCCGAGCGACTTGCCACCGAACTGCAATTACCGGTTTATTGCTATGAGTTTGCAGCATTCGAAGAAAAAAGAAGAAATCTGGCCAACTGTCGGCAGGGTGAATACGAGTCGTTACCCCAACGCCTGTCATCGGACGAGTGGCAGCCCGATTTTGGCCCAAAACAATGGAACACCCAAATAGCCCGCAGCGGAGCTACAGCCGTAGGCGCCCGTAATTTTCTGATAGCCTATAACGTGAACCTGAATACAACTTCAGTACGAAGAGCCAATTCGGTGGCATTTGATGTGCGGGAACGAGGACGGGTAAAACGCGACGGCGATCCTATTACGGGAAAAATTGTTAAAAATGAACAGGGAGAAACCGTTTATGAACCGGGGTTACTAAAATCAGTAAAAGGAATTGGTTGGTTTATTGAAGAATATGGCATTGCTCAGATATCGATGAATTTGACCGATTTATCGATAACGCCCTTACACGTTGCCTTTGATACTGTTTGCGAAAGAGCAGCTGCCAGAGGCTTGCGGGTTACAGGATCGGAATTGGTTGGCGTTGTTCCATTACAATCGATGTTGGATGCCGGCAGGTATTTTTTGAGAAAGCAAAACAGGTCAACAGGTCTGCCCGATAATGAAATCCTGAAAATTGCCATCCAATCGTTGGGCCTTAATGAGTTGTATCCTTTCGAGCCTGAAAAGAAAATAATAGAATACTTTCTGGATGATGAGTTCAACGGCCGAAAACTTGCTAAATTAAGCATAACCGACTTTGCCAATAAAACCGCTTCGGAAGAGGCCGCCCCCGGAGGTGGTTCAGTTTCAGCTTACCTGGGAGCCCTGGGAGTTTCTTTGGGTGTCATGGTAGCCAACCTATCATCGCACAAACGAGGCTGGGACCACCGCTGGGAAGAGTTTTCCAACTGGGCAGAAAAAGGTATGGCCATTCAGAGCCAGCTTTTAAAATTAGTGGATGAAGACACCAACGCATTTAATGCAATAATGGACGCCTTCTCACTGCCCAAATCAACCGATGAAGAAAAGTTCATCCGCCAACAGACCATACAAAAAGCAACCATAAACGCCATTTCAGTTCCGTTAAAGGTGATGGAATTAAGCTTTAAATCATTTGAAATTATTGAATACATGGCTTTAAATGGCAATCCAAATTCAGTTTCAGATGCCGGTGTGGGAGCCTTGTGTGCACGCTCGGCCATTCTGGGTGCAGGATTAAATGTATCAATTAATGCCGCCTCACTAAAAGATGATGCTGATGCAATAAAAATGGTATCCAGAGCAAAAGAATTGGAAGATAAGGCTATTTTAAAAGAGCAGGAAATATTGGCCATTGTAAAACAGAAAATATTGGCCGGGTAAAAGGAAAAGATTATTTTTGGGCGATACTGAAGAAATAAAACCAAATAATGGCTTTTTACGTACTGCATAAGTATGTATCAGCCAAAAATAATTTATGGTTAACAAATACAATACTTTAAGCGTTTTATTGCTGTCTGTTTTGCTCGCTTCAATTTTGGTGGCTTGCTCGTCGAAACGCTTTGTTAACAAAGCTTTGAAATACGATGAAGCAGGAATGTACCAGGAAGCGGCAGCGTTATATTTACGTTCGCTGGCATCGAACCAGTCCAATATGGATGCACGTATGGGACTCATGCGAACCGGCAGTTTGGTGCTCGCAGAAAAATTAAACACCTTTATCAACTTTCATAAAAACAGGCAACATAAAGAAGCGGTTTACGCTTTTCAAGATGCTGAAAAATACTACAATCAGGTTGCTGCTGTTGGGGTTAAGCTAAATTTCCCCGAACAAAACAAAATCTATTATGCCGAGTCGAAAGAAGAGCACCTCTCCCATCTTTACCGGGAAGGCATGAAAGCTTTAAGTGTTGAAGCTTTTGGAACTGCCGAGCCAATGTTTCGGGAAATTCTGGCACTTGAACCTACGTATAAGGATACACGGGAGCATTGGACCACTGCCCGTTACGAACCTCAATACCGTAATGGAATCAGCTTTTTCGAAAACCAACTGTACCGAAAAGCTTATTATGCATTCGATAAAATAATCAGTGAAACCGGCTCGTATAAAGAGTCGTTTGGCTACAAGGATCAAAGCCTGAAGGCAGCTACTTTAACCATTGCTGTGCTGCCGTTTTATGTTCAGGATTATAACTTTAGTGTAACAGCCAATGAATTAAGAGCAAAAACCATCAACGAAATTCATCAGTTAAAAACACCCTTTTATAAGCTCATTAACGACCCTGTTATTGGCGGCATTCGCCAACTCGAAAGGTTGCAGGAACCACAAACGGCATTGCGACTCATTCAGGAAGCAGGGCCCGGAATTTCGGCCCAAAGTGTACTTTTTGCCAAAGTTATCAGGTATAACGAACATACCTCGCCATTAACAAAAACCGAGAAACCGGCCTATTTGAAAAAAACGGTGGAAATAACTCAGGAAAACGGGCTAAAAGAAACCAAAACCGAGTACATTAAAACCACCTATACCGAATATACCCGACAAAGCAAAGCCTCCATAACCGTTGAATTTTCATTGATTCATTTAAAAACCGGTGAAATTTTAGTAACCGATGTTTTTACATTCGATGATGGAGACCAAATTGATTATGCAGAATTTAAAGGTGAACATAAAGATTTGGTTCCGGGTGAATGGAAAAAGAAAGAAGAAGATGAAAAAAACGACAAGGTTTTTGATACTGCAACGCAAATTAGCGAATTGCAGCAAAAACTTAAAGCCCGCAAAGAGTTTCGCGAAGGCCCCGCATTAACTGCCCAGCTAATTCAGAATGCAGCACGCCGCATTTCATTTAAAATTGAACAATACAACCCTGAAAAATAAACCCTGATACCTAACATTTTTGCAATGCGCACCGCTCAAATACATTCCATTAAAAAGAGCTCCTTACAAGGGCAATTTCTTGCCGCTATTCTAATAACCATAGCAGGCTTTTTATTTTTAAACAGCTGCTCATCAACCTCGGGAGCAAAAAAAGGATTACCCGAAAAACCAGCATGGATGGATACACGGCCAGTGAGTTCAATGTATTATTATGGAATTGGTTCTGCCCTTAAAAAAGGGTCGGCCGATCGATATCGTAATCAGGCCAGAGAAAATGCGCTTTCGGAAATGGCCGGACAAATAAACACCCAGATTTCGAGCACCATGG
>CAZFTD010000094.1:0-12862 GCA_964521525.1 uncultured Marinilabiliaceae bacterium
TTTCCAAATATTCGCGGTGCCACACAAGCGAAGTTTTGGTACGCCAAAATAAAATTAACGCTGATATTCAATAAATTATAAAACAAGCCACGACGTTTTTGACCAAAAAAAGACGTTTTCTGGTTATTTTTTAACATTTCAAGGGGCAAAACCTGCAATGTGGATTAAAGTCAAAAAGCACGGCCGAAAAGCCTTTAGCTTTTTCAAATATGGGCTGATAAGGATTGCTCATACAATTCTAAAAACACTAGATATCAGCGAATTCGGCAAATGCGTTAAAGTTTTGTCATGTACTTAGGACAACTATTTTACTTGCCGTTCATTTATAATCAGATAGCAAAAATCACTTTTTCAATCCTTGATACGTTTTAACTGCATGGTCTTAATCATCCAATCGGGAAGTGACTTCTCAGCATCTCTTCCTTTAAGATTCATGTACCATCCAAGCTTTTTAATTATGGGTAATTTGTGTGCCTCTACAAATTCTATTGGCGTACCATCGGGGTCCGAAATGTAAGAGAATTGTCCGGCAGCTTCACCCATATCAAAGCTATCGGCACTGTTAACTGTAAAAGGATATCCTTTCTCTGTACACTCTTTTTCCAAAAGATTCATGCCCTTAACATCGAAACATATATGTATAAAGCCCAATTCCCCCCAAATCCGGTTCTTAAAAATATGCCCCGGCTCTCTGTCCAACGCCTGTACCAATTCAATCTGCCCGGGTCCCAAAAGCTTGCTAAACGAGCCTCTGCGTGGCTTGTGTTTTAACAATACGCGGCGGTATTTCTGCTCTCCTCCCGGAAGCATTGCCCAATCGGCAAACACCCCGGTTTCATCATACACCACCTCATCATAATTGAGAATATCGGAATAAACCTCCCGAGCCTTTTCGATATCAGACACACCAATGACTGCTCCGTAAACACCACCTGTTGGAGATTTCTCTTTTTTAAAGTAATCCGGCTCTTCAACCACTTCAAAGATGTTGTTGTAAGGGTCTTTCAGAAAATAATGTTCTCTCCCATCGGGTGTTTTGGAAATATCACCAATCACCTCTGCATTTTGTTCCTGGTGCATTTGGTAGGCCCGTTTAATATTGCGGGTTTTCATTTTGCAGACAAAAATCCCGCAATCACCCATGCGAATATCAAAAACCGGAGGTTTTGGTGTGATGCCCGTGTGCTGCCACACTTCAAATCCACCGCCACCTTCCATGTTCAAAGCAATGGCTGCATATCTCTCACACTCCTGCCCATTGGTATAATGAAGCATCAATTTAGCCACAGCCGTATCCTCCAGCACATTGATATCCATTCCAAAGGTTTTTCTGTACCATTTCCATGCTTCGCGTGCATCCTTAAGTCCAATTCCGATTTGTTGTATTCCGCAGATATTTTTCTTCATAATTCTGTTGATTATTGGTTTTGGGATTCAGTTTTTAACCTTCGACGCCAAACGATAAAAGAGCCATGGAAAAAACTTTCGGATATAAACCATCACGATTTCCATTTTTCCTATCAAAACATCTTTTTTTCTGTTTTTGATGGCTTTTATGATTTTTTTTGCACACAAAGCGGCTGTCATACCCTGAGCCTGACCATCGTCCATTTTGTTATAGGATTCACCCGTATGCGTCACTGCATTTATTGAGACGTTGGTATGTATTCTGCCGGGTGAAACAATGGTAACATCGATATTGTATTGCTGCAATTCGAAGCGCAAAGCTTCGAAATATCCCTGTAGTGCATGTTTCGAAGCTGAATAAGCAGTGCGCAACGGAAATCCAAATTTCCCAACTACACTGCTGATTACCACGATGTGTCCCTTTTCTCTTTTCACCATAAATGGGAGAAGCAATTTTGTGAGTTGTATAACTCCAAAGAAATTAAGTTCCATAATATCCCGGTCGATGGAAACGGGTGTATCCTTTGCAAGTGAACGCTGGCTTCGACCAGCGTTGTTGATTAAAACATCCACTTTCCCTGTTTGCTCAACAACCGATTGAACGATGGCCTCCATCCCGTCAGGATTACTTAAGTCCATAGGTTGAACCAAACAGACATCCGTCTTTTCCAGACATTTTTTCTTTACGAGTTCAAGTTTCTCCCGGTTTCGGGATGATAAAACAAGGCTTGCGCCTTCGTTGGCGAAGGCGTAAGCAAGTTCTTCACCTATTCCCGATGATGCTCCCGTAATCCATATGACCTTATCGCGAAAACTATTCATTATCAAAAACTCAAATTTTTAAAATTAGCATTTAAGCCGGACAATCCAAAAAGTTTCAATCTAATCCATTAGAAACTCATTTCTGCTCTCATTCTGAAACCACTGGTGTCGATGTAGTCGCGTCCACGATAGGTGCCACCCAGTTGACGTACATATTCCAGTCGTAAAAACTTAAACACATTGGTTACGCCAAATCCTATTTCAGTATATGGCTTTGTAAAATCACGTGAAAAATACTCCGGAAGGTCAAAAACTCCTTTATAGGAGCTGTTCAATGTTCCGTAATGGCTTTTGATGGATACAATTTCACGTAACTTCAAATCTCTGATTAATGGTAATCTGTTAAGAATGATGCCACCTCCGTTAAAATGAACGTGGGTGTTGGTGTAGGCATTGTGTGCAAAGGATGCATGGTGCAACAGGTTGTACCTGTCGCGGGAAAAGCCCAGCGACATGGAGCCAACCGGCTGATTAAGCAACTCATAAGGAGCATCTCCAAACAAGTAACCTGCATTAAACAGATAATTCATGAAAATCTGTCCCATGTTAATTCGTCCTTGTATGGAGCCGTGAAAATGGGTGTACAAACCTTGTCTCCCCTCACCTGGAATATGAACCTGCCCTAAGTCCATACTTAAATTGATAACAGGAATGGGATTGACATAATATATCCGGTCAAAAAAGAATTTGTCGTAGTGCTGGCCAAAAGGGATTCTGAAATTCATCAGCATACCATAGCTCCGATAGTTTTTATAGTCGGATCCTTTGCTTGTAAACCGGACAAAGGGAGTGGCAGTAGTTGAGTGAAAATAAGGCGAGACCTCAAGATGCATGTCATTGTCGGCATTGAACTCAAAATGCATATCAAAATTCTCAACCTCCTTCAGATAGGGATTGCGTTCCCGTTGAGTCATTATGGCAATAAAATTGCCGGTTCCCCTGTTGTTGGGGTTGTTTTTGATGTATTTCAGGAATTTTTCATTGGAGATAAGCAGGTAATCGTTGGCATAACTAAACCGGAATAAAAATCTGTCGGTATCCCCTGGTTGCCAGACAAAGTTACCTCCATATTTAAACTCTTCACTTTTGGTTCCATATCCCAAAAAGCCACCTACCGAGAAGTTCTCCGAAACCTTTTCGCTGGTTCTGAGGGGAACCGAAAAACGGTGACCTTCAATCAGGTTTGAGCTGTATATATCGAACACCGGCCCCACATCCAGTTTTCCCACATTAAAGAATCCGGTTAAAGCAACCCCTCCAACGGCATCAATAGCTTTTACCAGTTTCATTTCCCGAATTTGCCCCACACGATAATAATTCTCCTCATCAATTCGCCGGGAATTGAATTCAGGCTGACGACTCCAATCCTGCACCCGGATGTCATCCAGCCGATCAGATTTTGAATACTTGGTATGTTTATTAATCAACCAATTGCCACTAGAAACCACATCCACTCTTTCGGAAGTATATTTAGCCACCGAATCACGATTTAGTGTAAGCGACATGTTCATTCTGGTTTCCTGTTCATCGTAAAACATGCTTCCATCCGGAAGCCGGCGATAAGTAACAAATCCACTGAACCCATTTACAAAATTAAGATTTGCTTCACGCGATATATGCGCCTCTATTTCCGTCAGTGCATAGCTGCCCGCTTCAACGGTAAAATTGCCGGTAAACAGGGGATTGTATCTGTTTCGGGGTACAAATGAAAGATTAAGATACAGTTGGTCGTCAACGAAGATGGAATCATTAAAATAGAAATTATAATAGAGCATGGCCGAGCTGTTGAGTGGGGATATAAATCCCCGGTCGAGCACAAAAATCTGGTCGCGGTAAAAATCCAGGTTGACCATGGTATTATTGAGTATGTATGACTCAATAAACGGCACAATGCGCGGAAAGATGCTCTCTTTTTTGGTATGAATCACCCGTTCATCCAACGAAGCCTCTTCGGCCAGATAAACAGGTGTAAAGCGAATCCGCTCATTGTCGGATTCAACGGTAATCTCCTTAATATTGCCCGATAACCTGGAAATCCGGGAAGCGGTATCAATGGCCATAAAAACCGAAGTGTTGGCTAAAGCACGATAGTCTGAAACACCACGTATTTGCGCAGTGTTTGCACGTTTATTCTCTTGAATTTTGTCGAAAATCTGCCTGGCCAACGGCACATCAGGTCTAACCGTAACCTCCCCTATTTCGGTAACATAATTGGTGAGATAAACAGCCAATTCATTATTGCGCCCGCGACTTATGGGGACCTCTTTGGGAAGATAACCAACTGACGACACCACTAAGGTGTCTCCTCCTGCTACCGGAAGGCTAAACCTTCCGTCTTCATCGGTCATCATTCCCTGCAAAGTTCCTTTTATCCAAACGCTTGCAAATGGAATCGGCTCTCTGTTATCAGCATCTCTTACATAACCTGAAACTTGTTGCCCAAACATGCCAATACCGGCAAACAGAAAGAAAACCACGGTGATAATTCCCGGACTCCACGTTCTCATATTCAAACAATATAGCACCTTCATATTGGTTTCCGTTGATAAGTAATTATTGCTTTGGCTCTTTCATAAGCCAGTACAAGCCTTTAACTCCAATGCGTATGTCGTCCAGTTTAAAGAGCACAAGAATCTTTTCGATGTAAGCAATTGCACCCCAGCCCAGAGCCAGATAGTACATCCACGGAAAAAATCCGAAGACAAATAAAACAAAGAAAAATATTCCTTGTATGTACCCTGCTGTTACGGCGGAATATAGATGCAAACCCGGAATTTTACCAAAACGGGCAAAGGAAACAATATAACTGATGACGAACACAGATAGAAAAACCCATAATATCCATGCATGGGGTTCAATCTCTGTCCACTTAAAAAGAAACAGTCCCCACAATGCAAGAATGTAGGTCAGTATATCCCCAAGATTATCAAGTGCAGCACCGAAATTGGTCTGAAGCTTCATTAAACGTGCCAGGTTGCCATCCAGAATATCACTAATAAGACTGGTGCATAAAAATATCACAAACAAACCCTCTTGCCCGGTCAGCGCAAAATACAATATAACCGGAGCCACCAACACTCTGTACAAACTTATAAGGTTGGGAAGGTTAACCACATTTTCACCATTAACAATTAATTTCTTCATTATGAGTATAATTATAAACTGTTTAAGTTTAATTGAAACATTTCTTTTTACTTAATTTTGGATTAGAATACCGAACTCCGCATCTCTGCTTTTCAATTATTGTTCTGCAGAGCTTTCTTTTTTGGTCTGGAAATATCATTGATAAAATACTCAAGCATATTATATACAGATTGTTCATTGATTTCATGGCCATTTGGAGTCATCACTTTGTCCTTGTATGTTGTATCAAAAGCCAGATTGGTATCAATGTAGGCTCCCGTGAATGACATGCCCGCGGAAACTACTCGTTCCAAAGCACTCATATCTTCCCGGTTAAGATGTCTTACCGGTTTAAGATTTACCGGTAACAAGCGATTCAGGGAATTAATGATATGATGATTACTGGTTGATTTTTTAGCAACCAGATTTATAATTACCGGAGACTCGTCTATCTCCACTGTTTTCATCAAAAAGGTTACAACCGTATCAATGGGTATAAGATTTTGAGAAGAGTCCGGGTCTACATCAACGCGTATGGTTGCATTAGGATAACGCTTGGCAATCCCGTAAATCCGTTTGGCAAAATCAAAAATCCCATAATCGGTTTTCACGATTCCGGTTTTATGTTCACCAACTACCTGCGACAATCGGAGTATATGTCCGTTTAAGCCATTTACCTCAATCTGCTCTCTTACAATATTTTCTGCATAACGTTTAGACTGCTCGTAGTAGTTTCTGAATGCAGAAATATCCTGATTATCATAAAACTGCTCCTTAAAAACCTTTGAAGTTCTGCCACAGGAATATGCAGTGCTGATGAAAAAGAATCTGGAATTTTTACCTGAATATTGATTAAATATGCCGAGAGAGTTTTTCACACCTTCAATATTGGTCGCAAAAATTTCCTTTTTCGATTTTTCGTCATATTTAAGGCTGGCAGCGAAATGAAAATAATCAACATCCCCGCCAAATATTTTGACTAATTCCTCGGGAGCTAAAGCAAAATCACGGTCGAACAGGGAATAGTCATACACTTCAAGGTTTTCGTATTTAGAGGGAATATTGTCATTTAACCTGGCCAGTGCATTCAGCATCTTTTGCTCAGCTGTTTCTGACTTTCCGGAGCGAACCAGAGCCACAACCTTGTATTCGCCATGGAGAAGACTTTTAATAAAATTTGATGCCACATATCCGTTTGCGCCATTAACGACTACTCTCTTCATACTTTTCCTTTCTCTGTAATATAAAAACGAACGATATTGTTCGGAATATCAATATTTAATCAAGTAAAAATACTAACTATTGTTCAAAATAACATGGTTATTATTTCGGAGTGGACTAATATCAGTTTAAAGCGCATTTTTTGCGCTTTAAACTCATTTCACCCTATAATAACAGTAACAATATCAAAAGCACACTCAATGGAATGCTCAGATTGTCTGAGCCTCTCCAGCTAAACAGTTCGGCGAGTGTGCTGACAATTGCAATCACGGCTCCAATCCAAAATGTCTTAAAATCGAACAACTCTCTGTGAAAATATAGTGCAATCAGGCTGATTACGAAACTTGTCACAAAAAAAGCTCCGGAACCGAGCCACGTTTTTTCAAGCTTCTTACCAAAAATCTTAATTCTCCCATTCCCATTTTTTATATTAATTCCCAAAATGGCAGCCATGGGGTCACAAATGGCAAGAATCAACATTGGCAATATATATAAAAATTTACTATCCAATAAATTAGATAATAAAAATGTGATGTAAATCGACAAAGGCAAAAGATAACTCCCAATTGATTTTCGTTTAATATCGTGAATGGAATTCAGATATTTTTTGCTCTGTTGCGTTACAAACAGTCCGATAAAGAAAAGCAGTGCAAGCACAAGGATATGCCAGTGAGTGGGGAAAATATAGGGAAAAGGAACGGTTGCCAGTGTGGCAGTAAAATGTGCAAATTTACGGGTAATCTCTCCATCTATCTTTAATCTCCTGTAATTAAGCTCATTAAAAGCCAGCAAAAGTGCAATGCCAATTAAGTATACAAATGATAATACGATGATATTGTCCATTAATATAATGTTTTGTCTGAATTCCGGATGTATATAGTATTTTTACTTTTGTACAATTATCCTGCTATAAACATAAAGAGTGCAACCCAGGCTCCCCCTGCAATCAAACTGTCAAACCTGTCAAGAAATCCTCCGTGGCCGGGAATCATGTTACTGAAATCCTTTACTTCGAATCGGCGTTTGTAAAATGAAGCAGCAATATCGCCCCAAAATGCAAAGAAAAGCACTCCAACGGATACTATGTAAAGCTGAACAATGGTTCCGTCAAAGAGTGTTCTCAATAAAAATGCACTAATTAAAGCTACTCCGGCACCTCCAACAAGACCTCCAAGGGTCTTATTGGGGCTCACTTCCGGCAAAAGTTTCCGTTGACCCCACAACTGCCCGGTAATCTGACTAAAACTATCAAAAATAGAAAGAATCAGGAAGCTAAACAAAATCAACTCTTTATTAAGTAAACCAAAACGAATGAAAGCCGAAGAAACTAACAGGTACACCAATAATGCGGTATAAAAAAACAACTTATGATTAAACTCTTTTTTAGCAAACAAATTAATTATTTCAACCAATCCTGTTAAAACAATTATTACAGAAATAATTCTAAAAACAACAGGTTCTATGGTGATTCCAAAAAACAAAAAATGAATAATGATAAAATAGGTGAAATACTTGGTATAGCTTTTTCGTGCTGTTTCTTTATCGCGCTTGCGATTGATGAGATAAAACCCGATTCCTCCAAGAATAAAATAGATTAGAATTATGAAATAAATGGTCTGTATCATGTTAAATTGTTTATCCGGTTATCATTAGTATACCAAGTAACACCATAACCACGGCATAACCGTATCTGAAGTTGTTTTCTTTTTTCTCGATGCGTTGCGAACCGCTGAGTATAAGCGGACCTATAACGGCTCCAATTGCTGAGCCGCCGGTGAGGAAAAACACCAGGGTTAAATCAATCTGCCCCAATAAAAAATGTGCCCCAATGGCAAAAAAAGTATTTACCAGAACTATCATCAATGAAGTTCCAATGACCATTTTTAAAGCCATCCGCATGGAAAACAACCCGGCCAGAACAGGCGCTGTGCCGCTTGCGCCAAAAGCACCTGTAATAACACCGGCAAAAAAACCAAAGAAAGCGCCACGAACGTTTATGTTTTTAACCTTGGAGATGCTGTTAGGTTCACCATTTAATTCTTTCCTTCTCTTGCGAAGTGTATCAAAGAATATATTCAGAGCTATTACTACTGAATACACTCCAAAAGCAAATTTTAATTGCGAAGCGCTGATGTATCCGGTAATTGCAGCTCCAGAAAAGGCTCCCACCACTCCAACAAATGAAAAAAGCATGCCTGTGCGTAAGTTCACATTACCCTTTCGAAAATGTGCCACTGCACCAACCAAGCAAATAGGTAGTGTGGCAACCAACGAGGTTATCACAGCCGTTTGTGCCGATGCTCCCACAACCAGTGTTAGTAACGGCAAAAAAATAAAACCGCCACCGCCACCAAGCATCGTTCCCAAAAGACCTACAACAAACCCAATAATGGGAAGCAGATAGTAAACAGGCTCTATGGATGAGTAAAAAAACACTATTTTTCTATATTATTCTTAAACTACAAATTATTGAATTATTGGGTTAAGGGATTGAATAAAATAAAAACTCTGCCCTATCGAACTTCTCCAATTCTCATCATCTATCAGAGCGTGTAATCTTCTTTGGCAGGATTAAGGATATGATGTACGGTACGAATCCTCATCACCGATTGCTCGTTCGTTTGATGGTTTGTGGTTGTAATTTTAGCAGGAAACAAAACTCCGTTTTTTTGCTCCACTGCTATATATCCTGAAATCTCTGTTTCCATGGATTTAATGCCGTTGGCATTAAATCTTTCAATGCGATTGAGTAAAACCTCATCTGTCGATATCCAAACATAAAACCATCCCCCCTCATAGGGTGACTCCAATTTCAGTTTATGATGCTCTACGCTGTTGACCACTTCGCGTCCTTCCATTGAGAACTCATAATTCCTATAAGCATCAAAATTTAACTGGTCAAGAGGAATTTCGCTACCCATAACCGTTGGATTATCGTAAGTTCTGAGACGTTGAACTCTTCCGGTAGCAGGCATAAAAATCTCAACTACTCCAAGATTCTTTTCACTTCCCGATGTAACTATTTTTACTCCTTTCACCTCATCGGGTGAAAGCAACTCTACTTTTACATACCTTACATCATCAATGTTCGATGTAAAAACCTCCATTTCCCTAATGCGGCTGTTTCCTCTTCGGTCGGTAGATTTAAGTTCAACTTCAAGATGAATGTTTTGCCGTGCTATTTTATCCAAAGATGCACGAAACAACTCTTTTGGGGTTTGCGAATGCAATCCGAAAAAATTGCAAAACAGTAATGCAGCTGTAATGGAAATTAATCTGTTCATTTTAATTCACTTTGTTTTTGTAAGAAAGCCGGCTTTGTGAGTGTTATTAACGCGGGAATTAAAAGCAAGGCACTCATCAGGCAGGCAAAAATTGAAACCGTTACCAGCAAACCGAAAAAGCGCAATGGTGCAAATCCCGACAGCATCAAAACAGAAAATCCAACCATGACCGAAAGCGCATTGTAAATGATGCCTCTTCCGGAGGTGACGAGAGTGTTATAAATGGCACGGGAATTATCGGACAATTTAGCAAACTCTATTTTATAACGCCATAAAAAATGTATGGTGTAATCAATTCCAACTCCAATCATAATGGAGGAAAGAAGCGCGGTAACAATATCCAAAGCAATCCCCAGATACCCCATCAATCCAAATAAAAACAATACCGAAAGCAGCAAAGTCAATATGCCTTTAAAACCGGCAGCCGGTGATTGAAAAATCACCGACAACAGAATCAGTATGATGACCAAAGCAAGTGCAAGGGATGCTATCTGACCGTGAATCACCATTTCGGCCATCTGAATTTTTGACAACCCCGGACCTGCGATGGCCACTAGTCGAGGGTCGTTTAATGTGATTTGATGCAGAGCATCAAGCACTTTTTTCCCTGTTTGGTTACTACCATCGGTCATGCTAACCAGCATCCTGGCATTGCTATAATCAAAATCAACCAGTTGGGAAATCTCACCCTTAAACCCAAACATGGATGCAACCTCCAGATATTGAACCGCTTCAGTTTTTGATTGAGGGAGCGCTCCGTATCCTGCTTCATCAGGCTCGTATAATCCATGGCTTAACTCCCGAAAGAAAGCTGAAGGTGAAATAACGTGGCCAACTTCGGGAATGTTTGTGGCGGCATTAGCATACTGCTCCATTTTTTCAAGCGCATCGGGAGACAAAACATCACCACTGAACAATACGGATACGTATTGTGACCCTCCAAATTTTTCGTTCACCAACTCAACACTTTTGCTGATGTCTGATTTCCCTAAAAAATATCCTTCGATGTTGGTATCAATTTTAATAAAAAAGATGCCATAAGTACTTACAACGGCAATAATGATAAACAATGCTACAACCCGGCGGGGATAATGTATCACCCATCGCGCAAACAACGACAATATGCGGTTGAGGAATGTTTCTCTTTCTTGCTGCACCCTTCTTTGCTCGATTCGTCTCTTGCCATAAAAACTTAGAAGCACGGGAATCAGAAAAATGCTCATTAAAAATGCGAGCAAAATCCCCAAAGAAGCAAGCACCCCCAACTGAGCAGCCGGAGCCATTTTATGGGTCAACAATCCAAGCATTCCCCCGATTGTTGTCAGTGCGGTTATTAAGATTGGCTTGCGTAATTCACGGTATATTTCTATGGCAATGGCTCCCATGCCGTTGAAATTGCCTGTTCTACTCTTTTCCTGATATAAGTTTATGAGGTGAATACCATAATCGTTGGCAATGGCTATCAGCATGATGGGGAGCAAAACCGACACCAGTGAAATTTCCCATCCCATAACAGCCATAAACCCAAATGAGAAGATAATAGACAACACAACCACCGAAAAAGGCAGCAAAACCCCTTTCCATTCTCTGAAAGAGAGATAAAGCATCAGCACCATTAAAGCCAAAGCCGTTGGCAGCAATAATTTTAAATCGCGATTGATGTATGACTTAATGGAAGTTCGCAAATATGGCAAACCTCCAATAAAAACGGATTCCCGGCCGGGATTCCCTCCAATTACAGCCATCATACCCGCCACCAACTCATCATCAACAGCTCCCGCTGTTTTAGTCACAATAATGGCAGTGGATGTAAAATCCTCAGAAACAAACCTTCGTGCAGCCTCACTATTTTCTATGGCTGTTTTTAATGCACCGAGTTCATTCTTTTCAATTTGCTCTTCATCAATAATTGGAATCTGCGTGGTAAATCCATCCACCATGGAAAGGGTAAAAACATCTTTAATCGAAGTGGCATTTTCAACCCCCTCCACAGCAAGCAGGCCTTGTGTTATTCTTTCAATCCTATTTAGCGCATTTTGGTTTAGTATGATTTCCTCACCGGTAAGTATCACCATCAATTTTTCATTGCCACCAAAAATACTATCAAGAACGTTCATATAAGCACGATTTCCAACTTCTCCGGGTATATAATCATCAAAGCCCGGGTTAACATTTAACCGGAAAATCTGAGAACCTGCCAAAACAGCCAGTACAAAAATGGCAGGAACAAATAGAAGTCGGTATTTCCCAATTAGTTTATCCACGTTAGATGATTTTATTAATGTGCTTAACAGTCATATTTTCGCCGATTATTGAACACGGCAAAATCAATGAAACATAGTTTTTTAATCAGAAGAAAATTGTAACAATCTACTGATTGTTACAAAAACATTAAATTAATTTTAAGAATGGGCAAATGTAGCAATAAAAATGAAAAGGGTGAATTTAATTGATAAAGGATAATCAGGGAGGTAAATAAAATAGGTGTTTTATAATCTGATATTAATTTAGCGAGTTGCTATGATTAAAACAAAAAAAGACCCGCATGGTTTGCGGGTACTTTTGCTTTCTTTAAATTATATCTTAGTTCTTCTTTGACACATTCTCAAACTCCTCCTTTATATAAGCTCTATTAATATCAGTTTGTCGCTTCACATGCCTAACAAACATTCTGTCAATTACGTCATCATCATATAATTGCTGAAAGAATTTAAAGCAAATCCATGCTTTAATGTCCTATGCAGAAAGTAATGGCAAATCATCGAAACAAAATAATTTCTCTTTCAAAATGAAGCACGCTGTCATAATATTCAATGCCACCTGATGTTGCCAAGCGCTCCATTTGCGTGTTTGAAATTGATTTAATCCCAAAGCCTGTTTACACTCTTTGATGCAATGCTCTACGAAAAAACGCTGTCCTTGCATATAAGCTAAAGCCTTAGGAGTGTATTGCTCAAGGTTGGCATTTGTAAATGAATATTTTATCTCTTCACCGTTTTTTCTCT
>CAZFTD010000095.1:0-12854 GCA_964521525.1 uncultured Marinilabiliaceae bacterium
GGCAGCCTTTTATCTTCTATGGTAACCAGTTGACCCACGTTGGCGCGAGTTTGTAACTCGTGCCTAAAACCGCCGCTTATTTACAAAAAAAACACGCCAAGCATATGGTTATTTAACCATACTGGCTTCGTCTTTGCCCCGATTACAAATCGGCGCTAACGTGGAATTTAGGGCAGCCTTTTATCTTCTATTGTAACCAGTTGACGCCATTTTGAAATGGGTGTCACTTTTACTACTTTGCTCCCACTGCCGCTGGTAATAGCTAAGTGTAGTTTTTAACAAAACTTAATTAACTTCCAGATTGGCATTGCATTGCTGTAATTCTTCAATTAGCCCGGTAATTCATTTTCGCCTCCCGGAAATAGAAAAAAAGCACGAATCACAGATTCGCCCGAACGGGAGTATTCAAAAGTGAACATCTCTATATCTTTTACTTTTTTAAATCATTTTTGGGCTGTATCTTTGAATTAATTACTTAAATAAATGAGGTAAATTCAAAAATGAGATAGCGGGCAGCATGATGAAGGATTAGCCCATGTTTATGCAAATCATAATAAAATAAAACTATGCAAATATTGCGACAAATAATAGATGTTAAAAACCATTCGCTTTTTATCAGTTTGCCTAATGATTTCAACGCTGATAAAGTAGAAGTAATTATTCTACCGATAGAAGAGAAAAAGCAAAATGCGAGGATTGCAAATCTTAGAGGTAAACTAAATCTTTCCGATGCTCAATATTTAGATTTTCAGGAAGATGTTAAAAAATCGCGTGAAGGATGGGAGTAGAATATTTAATAGATACTAATTCAGTCATTGATTATTTGGATAATAAGTTACCCGAAAGGGTTAATCAACTTATTGACAGAATTAGTTCTAAAATTTCAATTATTACACGTATGGAACTGTTATCCTGGCCAGGTGCGAGTGATGGTCAAGTTCTTGTTCTAGTTGAGTTTATAAACGCTTCTGATGTTTTTGCATTAGAAGAGCCGATTATTTTAAAAGCCATTGATATCAGAAAAAAGCATAAAACAAAACTCCCTGATAGTATTATTGCAGCAACAGCCTTTGTTAATAAATTAACCATTATTACCCGCAATACAAAAGACTTTGAAAAAATTGAAGGACTAACTGTTTTAAATCCATACGCTATTTAAAAACAAAAAGGCCTTCGCTTTCAAGTGGTTTATTATCTGTTATATCCATGCTGTAGTTTACAGTTAAGCGAAACCCTCAATATATCTGTAAAAACTGCTGTTTTTTATAAAGCGCAGTTGTAAAACTACACTTTGGTAGCCGAATGGGAAAATCTTTTTCGCCTTTCGG
Organism: uncultured Marinilabiliaceae bacterium; assembly: GCA_964521525.1. Classification (GTDB taxonomy): domain Bacteria; phylum Bacteroidota; class Bacteroidia; order Bacteroidales; family Marinilabiliaceae; genus CALEUX01. Next base: position 1,329 of record CAZFTD010000095.1, read on the forward strand.
CAATAGCAGTTAATACTGTGATTAAGAAAAGCACGAATCAAAGATTTGCTTTAACGAAGAGGGACTTTTATTATTCATCATTGTAAAAAAGTTTAATCAATTGACAATAAGATATTAAATGGCTAAATTAACACCATAATTTAAACATAAGCGAAATGCAAACTTACAGACTTGATAATTCTATGATCAAAGCTATTTCTCAATATTGGGGGAAAATATCACCATTTATTTTGGAGTGGAAGACTAGATATGAATGGCCTAGAAATACGAATTTTCAGGATGCTATAATTATAAGAAATGATCTGGAAAACAGAATAAACAAAGACTTGCTCGAAAAAGAATATCTATCAAAAGAGACTGTTGATTATATCTTTCGATGGGGCTTCAACATGCCATCGAATAATACAGAAAAAGAAATTGCTGTTCAAACCCAAAAAGCTTTTTCTTTTTTACGGAATGGCCATATAGAAAGTGCTGCATTAGAACTAATTCAGCTTAAAGGAGTGGGCATTAGCCGGGCTACAAAAATCATTGGTCTTTCTAATCAATATGATTTTGCTATTTATGACAGTAGAACCGGACATTCATTAAAAGATTTAGCTATTGAAAATAAGCGGATACTTCTTATACCAACCGGTAGGGTTATTCACGGAGATAAAGGAGTCTCTTCACAGATGTTCTGTAAAGAATTTGTTAAATACATTGCTATTATTCGAGAGCTTAGAGACTTGGCAAAAAATGAATGTTTTGCAGAAGAATTTCAGAGAGCTTCAGATATTGAAATGGCATTATTTTCAAGGTCTCAGCTCGAAACTGAAGTAGAAAACCCCCACTATCCTAAATCTTATAGAAGTTTTAAGCAAACTATAAAGCCTGAACTTAATAAACATTGAGAGCTTTCTGCAATTAAAAACACGACAAATAAAATTAAATTATACACTCTGGGTAATGGTGGGAGGGCCAAAGCATTTTGGATAACCAAAGAACCCAATCAAATAGTTTTTAAAACAGGGGGAAATGGCAACAGCACCTTCATATTTACTATCAAGGATAAGGAGAAAATAATGCAGGACTTTTCGGAAAAAGGTTGGTTTCCTTTGGGCAATACAGTAGACAACCTCACCCCAGGAGGATTAGGTGAATATGTCAGAAATACCCTAAATAAAAGTGCAAAAAATGCAAGCCATATTGCATCATTTTTAGTCCACGATGGTATATTAGATTTTCGTTATGGGTCTAGGAATAGTGTTGAATTAAAAGTAAAAAAGTAACACGTTGGCTTAAAGTTTTTTTCTTTTTGCTAAGTTTCCGAATTGGTAAAGAGGGAAACTTCGCATTAGCTCTCTTGCTACCGAACGATTCCTCTCGTGTGGTTTTGCGATACCAAAAACCTTACCTAGCCGCAATAACACCTTTCATTATTTACCACGTTGGCGCGAGTTTGTAACTCGTGCCTAAAACCGCCGCATATTTACAAAAAAATACGCCAAGCATATGGTTATTCACATTCAACAACCTAACCATACTGGCTTCGTCTTTGCCTCGATTACAAATCGGCGCTAACGTGGGATATTCAATGCCGGGGTTTATGCACGAAACCTCGAAATTCTGGAAATGAACATTAAAAATCATCCATCTGTACCTGGTTTCTATGAGGGTGATGCATCGGATATCGCTGTAAAAAAGGGTTTTTATCCGGTAGGCACCGAGTTTGCGCATCCCTTGCATTATGTCGTTTTAAGTGCCGATGGCCAAACCGGAGCGCAGTTAGATGGATTGGCATCAACGGAGCAATACGATTATGAGTTTCCCGGCACCCGCTCCAAAAGGGTAAAGGAAATACGTTACATGTATAAATGGAAAGAGGTTGACTTGGCCGATATTGCCATTGATGAAGAGAATGATTCGGGTGTTTTTTACGGACGTGAAGGACAAGGCTGGGTTGATAACGGCGCAGGATGGATTATTGCGGGGTATATTGAAAACCGCTTTGGACAATTACGACCTCAAACTACCGAAGAGTTGGCGCAATGTGTGGGCTACCATGCCAAAACCGGCAATACCATTGATGCTGTTTGGTCGTTTCAGCGAAAACTGCCCGGAATACAAGGCTGGGCCGACATGAATTATGGCAACTACAAAAGTGCAGAGCCGCATAAAACCGCTCTGCCTGATTTTATGAACACAAATGCCGGCATGGGCGAAATGGGCTACTTTTATTATTCGGTAATTGGAGCCGATTTATATGGTGTAATGCCCAACGAAATTCGTAACGAGTTGATTGAGTATGCCCGCCAAACCAATGCTGTTGGTCGTCTTGGATTGCAATTTTCTGTCGAGGAAGTTCTGGACGATGAGGCTTTAAAACACTTTCCCAAAACAGACCGCAAACCACGCCTCACCGACCGTCAGAAATTGATGCAGGATTTTAGTCTTCAAAAGGGTTATTTATTTAATGCTCAAGACAAAAACGCATCATTTATCAAAGGCAATCTTTTTTTCCCTTCTATGGCTACCATGAAAGCCAATATTAACGGATACAGGAAAATTGTACTCGACCAAAGTTTTAACCTTGGTAAGGATGTTTTTGGGGTAACAGACGACCATGTTCCGTTTACTTTCAGAAGCGATGGTACTGTTTTAGACGAAAAAGGGAAAGCAATTCCCGCTGGATATGTAATTTACAGCCGGCCATACAACGTCGAAGGTATTGGCATCACACCAACAGGAATTATTGCAGGCGAATCGCTCGACCAGTTAGGGAATATTGTTGAGCCCGATTCGCCCAAGAAAGTTCATCAAACCGGAACGCTCGATATGTATTACAGTCCCATTTTAAATGATGAACCGATAGTTAAATAATTAGATAGCAGTAATGGCGGAAGGCATAAAGGGGAAGTTTCTGGTGATGAGTTTGTGGCTTGTGTCAGAATGAGCTAAAAAGCATGGCTGAATTTGAATGATGGCTGGATTCTTTTCCGGGCAATAATTGTTTTATTTGTATATTTGTTGTATGAAACTTGATTCCGATAAAATTGAATCTATAGTAAAATACTTTAAAACGAAACCAGTTTTGAAGGCTTACTTGTTTGGTTCATATGTAAGGGGCGAGGCCGATGCGAAAAGTGATATAGATATACTTGTTGACCTTGATTATACTCATAACATAGGATTACAGTTTATTCAAATGAAGTTTGACCTCGAAAAACTGTTAAATTCAAATGTAGATTTAGTGTCATCGCATGGTTTATCGAAATACATAAAACCTATTATTGATAACGAAAAGCAGCTGATTTATGCGAGGTAAATTGGGTGATATGATTCGTTTACAGCATATTTCCGATGCTATTATAGAAATAGAGTCTTATATTTTAAACAAAGACTTTACTGACTTCATGGAAAACTCTATGATGAGATTTGCCTGTATTAAGCAACTTGAAATTATAGGTGAAGCCAGTAATCATATATCAAGTGAAACAAGAAGCAGATTTTCACAAGTGGAGTGGTCTCAAATAATTGGTTTGAGGAATGTTTTTGTTCATGAATATTTCGGGGTTGATGTTAAAGTTGTTTGGGAAATAATTATAAATGATATACCTGAATTGAAAATGAAAATTCAGGCCATTATTAATTCATTAGATTAGAAGTCCCAGCAAAAGAAACCAATACTATTACTTCAATTCTTTCAATAACAATCTTAATGTTGGCTTATTAATAAATTGATAATATGGAGTTTTATTTAATTATCCTTGGCGTTATTAATACCATTTTGTTGGTTTTCATCTTATTAAACCGCCGTTCAAAAGGAAATTCTGAAGCTAAACTGGATTTAATCAGCACCAATATTACCAGAATAGAAAGCAATCTGAAGGAAGATTTTAAAGCCAACCGGGAAGAAAACTCTGCCATTGCACGTGAAAACCGCTCCGAAATGAGCACCTCGTTTAAAGATTTCAGAGAAAGCATGGGCGAAACGCTTAAGTTGATAACCGAACAGAACCAAAAGGCTTTGGAAACCATCAATAAAACACTCGACGAAAGCAATAAACTGAACAGGGAAACTTTGTCGGCCAATTTAAAAGAGTTTATAAGCGAACAAAAGGTAAAATTTGATGAGCTTAAAGGCGAACAAAAAGAGTTAACAGCCAAAACGGTTGAACAAATTGATAAACTCATCAACCGTGCCAAAGAGGATAATCAATCCATGCGCGAGTCGCTCGATAAGGTTTTTAAAGATTTTCAGCAGTCGTTCGATAAAAATGTGGCATCGTTTAACGATTTGCAACGTGAAAAATTCGGGCAACTCGAAGAAAAGCAAACCCGACTGGTTGAAAGTACTGAAAAGAAATTGGAAGAAATGCGGGCCACCGTTGATGAAAAACTCCAAAAAACATTAAACGAGCGCATTGGGCAGTCGTTTGAAATGGTAAGCAAGCAACTGGAAAGTGTTCAAACCGGCTTGGGCGAAATGAAAAATCTTGCCCAGGATGTGGGCGGACTTAAACGGGTTTTGAGTAACGTAAAGATGCGCGGTGGCATTGGCGAAGTTCAGCTTTCGATGTTGCTTGAACAAATTTTAGCTCCCGACCAGTACGAAGCCAATGTAAAAACCAAAAAGGGTAGTTCCGATTTGGTTGAGTTTGCCGTAAAACTGCCCGGTCGCGACGATAGTAACTCCATTGTCTGGCTTCCTATCGATGCCAAATTTCCCCGCGATGTGTACGAGCATTTGCAGGATGCCTACGATACCGCCGAACCCGGGCAAATTGAGAATGCCCAAAAAACATTGTTTGCCACCATCCGCAAAATGGCTAAAGATGTGAGCGATAAATATATTGACCCGCCCAGCACCACCGATTTTGCCATTATGTTTTTGCCATTTGAAGGAATTTACGCCGAAGTGGTGCGCAAAGCCAGTCTTTTGGAAGAATTACAGCGCGATTACAAAATTGTAATTACCGGACCAACCACGCTGGCGGCCATTCTCAACAGTTTGCAGATGGGCTTCCGCACCTTGGCCATCCAGAAACGGAGCGGTGAAGTATGGAAAATTCTGGGCGCGGTAAAAAAAGAATTCGAAAATTTTGGCGGCATGCTCGAAAAAGCACAGAAGAACCTGCACTCAGCCAGCAACCAGATTGATGAGGTAATGGGCAAACGCACCCGCGCCATCCAAAGAAAACTTAAAGGAGTTGAGTCGCTCGATTCAACTCAGGCTACACTGATGTTGCATGGCGAAACCGGTAACGACGACAGTGGGGAAGAGGAGGAGTAGGTTGAAAAAACAAAAGAAAAACAGACTGTTAGAAGTTTAGGTGCAAGTACATGGAATCGGGATTAGAAAGGTAGAATAGATTTTATAAAAAATTCTGACAATAAGAAATTTGAAATATTTATTTGATTTTGTGATATTTAAAATATTTTCTTAGGTAGAATGAAAAACCCCACAAAAACTGTTCGCTTTTGTGGGGTTTTTAGTACCCGGAGCCGGGGTCGAACCGGCACGATATTGCTATCACTGGTGTTTGAGACCAGCGCGTCTACCAATTCCGCCATCCGGGCAATTGAAAGGCTTATGGTTTTGCGGATGCAAATATATAATAATCCTTTTTCAGTACAAATAGTAAATATGATAAATTTGCCAAATAAATCTTTATTCGATGATTCATAAGACCAGAGGAATTGTTTTAAATCACACCCGGTATAGCGAAACCAGTGCCATTGTTCATGTTTTTACATTGGATTTTGGTATGCAAAGTTATATGGTAAATGCTGTTTTTGGTAAGAAAAAAGGAGATAAAGTTTTATTACTTCAGCCCCTTAATTTACTCGAATTGGAGGTTTATTTTAAGCAGAGCAAGGAAATTCAGCGTATTAAGGAGTTTCAGTTGGAACGTCCGTTAAAGGTTATTCCTTTTTCACAGGCCCGGCGGGCACAGGCTTTTTTGATAACAGAATTGCTGAGCAGGGTTTTACGCAGTGAAGGTAAAAATTTGCCGCTTTTCTCTTTTTTGGAAGATGCCATCAATTTTCTCGATTCTGAACGGGCAGGACTCGAAAATTTCCATCTTTTCTTTTTGTTCCATTTATCCAGATTCCTTGGTTTCATACCACATAACAACTACTCCAAAGAATTCTCGTATTTCGATATCCAGGAGGGTTGCTTTGTTAGTTCAGAGCCTGCTCACCCCTATTTTTTAAGCCCCGAAGATACCGTTGTTTTTTTAAGATTGTTTCGGTATAGTCAGGATGAGTTGTCTCAATTGGCTACCAATGTAAATGAAAGACGATTAATTTTGAACGCCTTAATCCTACTGGTCGATCTTCACTTTGCAGGGGCTGGTCATCTACGTTCGCTGAATGTACTAAGCGATCTTTTCAGGGAATAAGTTGTCAATCGTAGTTTTTGTTTTTAGAGGATTCTGTCATTTTTATTTGAAGAACAGATGGTTTTATTTGACCAACGCTGAAATTATTCATTCAGATGGATTTAATTCTGGGATATACGTTTCCATATTTAACCCTTAGGTACTTTACATTTAGTTAAATTTGACAAAAGAAGAATGTCTTTAAAACAATGATGTATCCTAAGTTCAATACGATTAATCCGGTGGTGGCCGATGAAATGTCGTCTCAGCCAGGTGTGCTTAATTTATCGGGTAATTTTTCGATGTGTGAATCAACCGAAAAACCTGACGAGTTGCTAAAGGCTGCTTTTAGCAATTTTTCGGCTCAAAGTGTTTCGGCATATGGTTTGCCCGTATTGCGCAATCAAATTGCATTAAAAATCTCAACCCTTTATGGTCATGGGTATTCTCCAGAAAGTGAGATAACGATTACCAATGGTTCTAATCAGGCATTTTATGCAACCATTGCAGCTTTGGTAGGAGAAGGTGATGAGGTAATTCTTTTTGAACCGGCCAATGAGGCGTATTTACCATCCATTATACTGAACGGGGGTAAGCCTGTTTATATTACATTAAAGGAGCCCGATTTTCATATCGACTGGGAGGAGGTGATGCGCATGGTTAACGCCAACACCCGCATGATAATCATCAATACGCCTCATAATCCCACGGGTATGGTACTTACCGAGCTGGATATGCTCAGGCTTCAGAAAATTATCAATGGCACCCGTATTGTTGTATTAAGTGATGAAAGTTATGAGCACATCGTTTTTGACGGATGCTCTCATCAAAGTGTTGCTCTTTATCCTAAATTGGCTGAGAAAAGTGTTCTAGTTAACTCTTTTAGTCATACCTGCCATGTCCCCGGATGGAATGTGGGTTATTGTGCAGCTCCTGCATCATTAATGCAGGAAATAAGGCGCGTTTTAAAAGTTATGGGAGCTGGTGTTTACGTACCCTATCAGGCTGTTTTAGCCGATTTGGTGCTTAAAAAGGAAATTTATCAAGGCCTATCGACGTTTTATCAGGATAAACGCGATTATTTTACATCTTTAATTGAATCTCATACACGGCTCGTGCCCATACCTACCTTCGGTACTTTTTTTCAGTTGTTGAGCTATAAAAATGTTTGTGAGGAAAAAGACAAAGATTTTGCAGAGCGCCTGATAAGTGAATTTGGTGTTAGCACCGCGCCTATCAGTCAGTTTTTTCACGAGAAATCGAAGAAACTATTACTCAGAATTAATTTTGCTCAACCCAACGAAGTTTTAGTACAGGTGGTTGAACGCCTACAGGTTTTGTAAATCGTTCCTTTATTTAGAAGACAAATCCAATTCGGTTTTTTGTATATCTGTTTGGGGGAGTCGTATTTTTGCTTAATTTTGCAGCGCATTTAAATGGCCTCATAGTTCAAGGGATAGAACGGAAGTTTCCTAAACTTCAGATTCAGGTTCGAGTCCTGGTGAGGCTACTAATTACACCCTTTAAGGCACTGGCCTTAAAGGGTGTAATTGTTTTTGCAACCCTAAATTGCACCCCAAAATAATACTCGATTCTTTAGAGTTTTGATTCATATGTGACAAGATTGAGTCTTTATTCTAACACCATTTTGGAGTTTAAAAAAAATCTATATTTTTTTTGTGATTGAATTTTTTATTGTATCGGACCCTCACCTTATATATTTGGGTATGGCGGAGGGTGGGCCTTGCGGTTTAGGAGGTATAAAAAAACTGAAGTAATAAAAATTCAATACTTCCATTAATACAGTCAATTTGTATTTTGGCCTACTCTATAAACCATAAAAAAGACAATTCTTCTTTTTTAATACCGAAACATAAATTATTCAAATTAATCACAGGACTTAAACGGCTGATTTTTAGACGTCCTATCAATTAACTAAGTTTCAAAAAAGATTTGAATATTAAAAATCTAACTATTAATGTCATCTTTGTACTTTAAATTTTAATGAGATTTACCGAAATTCTATCTTTCAATATGGGGAAAGTTTTCGACAACGAGGGGTTGCATTTTTTTGGCATCAGAGTAGTGTATAAACATTTGGTTGATGAGGGTTATGAGGTTTTAAATGTTCGAAGAGAATTGGGCATTAACCCTCAAATTTTAGCTAAAAAGAACAATTTGCTTTATTTCATTGTGGTGCGTACTGCTACTTATCCGAACATGGGCGTGCTTACACCTGAAGTTGCCTCGCAGGTTACGCTACACGCATTGCGGCACAAGGCCGTTTGCCGGTTTGCAAGTGTAGGTTTAGCCAATGCTTTAGGCGAAACCGACGAAGAAATGGGGAAACCCGAAGAGAATGGCGAATATTACATTAACTTTAAAGGGCTAATGCCGTTTCCTCAGTAATGACTAAATAATAATTTAAGGATTAATCAGACTAAAGACAAAAGAATTTTAGAGAAAAGACGAGTTAATAACTGTTTTATTGTAAATGAAACGAGCATGATTCGTTAAGCACAACTTGTCCCGACTTTTCGGGAAATACGTATGAAGATTCATCATGCGAGTTCCATCCGATCAACTTTAATAATTTTTACGGATGAAATAGGTTAAAAATTTTAGTTATCCTGATTCTCTCTTTTATCTACTCTTTCTGTCTATTTCCGATAAACCTGAACACTTGTCTAAATTTCTATCACTCTATAATAAAACCAGATTAGTAAATTTAAGCAGTACTAAATTGTAAGTCATAAAATTAATTAAATAGTTTACAGTGAATAAAATTCTTGATTTTTGGAAACGCAATAGTACCTTTATACTGGTGTTAATGACGTTTCTGTTTTTTATGGATTTTTGTGGCCGTATGATAATGCCAACATCCAATAAAAAACAAGAGAATACAGAAAATTCAGGGCGTGTTATATTTGAAGAAATCAATACCAGCCGGAGTTCTGGAATAAAAAGTTATGAGCAGATTATGATGGAGCGAAAATTGAATAGAAGTGCGAATTGGACGCTGCTGAGTTGGTTAGCGGCATTGGTTGCGGTTGGTGCCGCAGGTTATTATGCCCACAAAAGGGGATGGTTAAAACATCTGATTCCCGGTAATGTTAGGTTTAAAACCACTTTACTTCAGGATAAATTAACGCAAAGACTTTTAATGCGGCTCTATATTTCGAACACAACACACGAAAGTCAAACCTTTTTATTGCCACAGGTGTTATTCAAGAAATCGTTTGAAGTAAAACGCTTTCGTTTAAAAAGCGATGATTTCCCATTGACACTGACCCCCGGAACCAGTCACACCATGGTTATTGATTTACAGCAGTTTTGGGAAAAGGTGCCTTCGTTAAATGGTTTTCAACGCATTGGAGCTGAAATTGACACAACATCAGGTCGCGTTTTTAAAACATTTGCCATGCCCAAATGGTGGGTCTTCAAAAGGGTCTAGAATGCGGAGTTTTTTTTTAATTGTTGCGAATGATGACAAACAATAGGTTATAAAATAAAACAAAACAAAAACTGATGCAAAAAAGTAGTCTTGGTAATATTTGGATACGCTATCGCGAAAACAAACGCTGGTGGAGCATAGTGCTGGATTTCCTTTTTCTTGTTTTGATTTTGGCCATGTTGATTCCGGCAACCCGTAAACCTCTTTCAGCTTTTGTGGTGCGTAATACGTTACTTTCACCACGCGAATCGTCAAAAACAATTTTTTTGGATGAAGCGGACTGGAATTTCAGGTTGGTCGATTATCAGGGCAACGTAACTGACCTATCTCAATTGCAAGGAAAACCAATATTTTTAAATTACTGGGCAACCTGGTGTCCGCCCTGTATTGCCGAACTGCCATCCATTCAAAGGCTTTACAATCTTTATCATGATAAAGTCCATTTTGTGTTTATCAGCCATGAAGAGCCCGAGGATGTGATCCGGTTTATGCAAAAGCGACATTATGAATTGCCTTTATATGCAATTGCGGGAACGGTTCCTGAAACATTTGAAACATCAACCATTCCAACCACTTTTTTAATCAGCAAAGGCGGCCGGTTGGTACTTTATAAAACCGGAGCAGCCAAATGGGATTCCAAAAAAATGATGCGATTGATGGACAGGCTTATATCTGAAAATTAGAATGTTAGATTTTTGTATATAAGATGTAATGAATGTCATGATTAAAAGCAAAATATAATTTTGAATACTCAATAAATAACTTCCTAATAATCGGATAATTGATTAGCCTTTAATAAAAAACCGGCAGGTAAATTGAACCACCGGCCGGTTTTTTTATTTCAAAATACAATGCAGACTTGTCATCTAATAATTAGGCGCAAGTTGTTAACTGTTAGGGGAAAAGCTAGTAGTTAACAACTATAAGCAATGAATGTTATAACTCCGAACTAAATAATTATAAACTTGCAACTTCCGCCTTTATACTGTTGAGTTGTCCCAAAAATTAAAACACATATCTGATTCCAAGTGCCAAACCAAATAATGAATCACTACCATGATTAATTATTCCCAATTCGGGGCGTGTGTCTATTGAAATTTGGATTGGCACCTCGGTGAAAATATATTCTACCCCTGCATTTAAGGCAATTGCGAGCGATATGCCGCTATCATTCTTATCAGGGTATTTTCCAACATAATCCCAGCTTCCCAGCGAACCCCCAACGCCCAAATACCATCTGAAACCCCCATCAATAGGCATTACCCATTGGTGAACAGCAGCAAGTTTCCAATAGTTCCAGTTTGAGTTTCCACCAAAACCTAAGTCAAGTTCTAAACGGTTTTTATTAAAGGGTGTTTGAAACGAAATTTCAGCTCCAACGGCATCTCCACCACCAAGGCGTAAACCCAGAGCCTTGTTTTGCGAAAACGAAAAAGAAGAAATCAGGAATAACATTCCAAAAGTCAGAAAAATAATTCTTTTCATATTGCTTTGGTTTTAATTTGAAATTATTATTAATTTTTTATGATTATGTGATTGCATTATAGCTTGTTAGTCTTAGTTTTTGCAATAAAAACCAGGTTGTTTTTAAAGCATTTTCAACATAATTAGAAACACGCAAAATATTAAATTATTGTATGACTTTGGTTAGGACGCCAAAAGACTGCGTAAAAGCGGCCTGGTGCCCGCCGTGGTTTACGGAGG
>CAZFTD010000096.1:0-12761 GCA_964521525.1 uncultured Marinilabiliaceae bacterium
TGCTGATTAGCTGCGCCTTGAATTTTTTAAGCTCCAAATAGCGCGGAACTCAGGAAAAAACACACAGAAATCCTTTTTATGGGTTTTCTGTGTGTTTACGAAATAACTGTATAGAGAGAATCTTTAAAACGGCAATTATAGATTAAGTCGGGCCGATAAAACCCATGGGCTTACATGTTTGATGCTGTTAATATGATAACGGGTTCCATGTTCTGCCTCCATCGATGCTACAGCAGCCGAAATAACTGCCACAACCTCATCGTCGTTCTCAACCTCGGCAACAGCTTCGACTTTTGACTCCTGACTTTTAACCGGCTCTGCTTTTACTGGCTCAGGTTTATTGAGCTCTCCTGATTTGCGAAGCTGAAAAAACTTCTCGGCAACCTGAGGTAACAAGGCATACGTTAACACATCTTCATCCTGAATGATGAATTCCTTGATTTTTTCACGGGTATTCTCGAGTTCAGGCTCAATTAAATCGGCTGGTCTGCAGGTGATAGGCTCCTCATCGCCCAGAATTTTCTTTTTTAGCTCGTCGGAAATTGGCGAAGGTGTTCTTCCATACTCACCTTTTACAATACCCTTCGATTCTTTTGGTACCATTTTATACCGTTCGCCCATCAATACGTTAAATACTGCCTGAGTTCCAACAATCTGGCTCGAGGGCGTTACTAATGGCGGATAACCAAAGTCTTCGCGTACACGTGGTACTTCTCTTAATACTTCATCGTATTTATCGAGGGCATTGGCTTGCTTCAATTGCGATACAAGGTTCGACAGCATACCACCCGGCACCTGATAAATCAATGCATTCACATCAACTCCCATAACTTTGGTGTCGAGTAAGCCGGTTTCAACCCATTTTTCTTTCATGGGTCTGAAATATTCGGCTATTTCGCTGAGCTTAACCAGGTCGAGACCTGAATCTCTTTCCGTACCCTGTAGCGATGCCACCAATGGTTCGGTAGCTGGCTGCGATGTGCCAAGTGCCATTGGCGAAATGGCTGTGTCAACCACATCAACACCGGCTTCAATGGCTTTTAAAAGTGTCATGGATGCAACACCACTGGTGTAATGGGTGTGCAACTGAATTGGAATTTTAACCGACGATTTAATAGCCTTTATCAGTTCATAAGCATCATACGGTTTTAATAAACCAGCCATATCTTTAATACAAATGGAATGGGCGCCCATATCCTCCAGCGTTTTCGCTTCTTTTGCAAAAAGTTCCAAACTGTGTACCGGACTGGTGGTATATGATATACAAGCCTGTGCATGTCCGCCTTCTTTAATACAGGCTTTTATGGCGGTTTCGATATTTCGTGGATCGTTCAGCGCATCAAAAATACGGATGATATCCATACCATTGGCAACCGCTTTCTGAACAAAGTACTCTACAACATCATCGGCATAATGTTTATAGCCCAGCAGGTTTTGCCCGCGAAGCAACATTTGCAACGGTGTTTTCTTTGCCAGAGCCTTGATTTTTCTAAGTCTGTCCCAAGGATCTTCATTCAAAAACCGGATACATGCATCGAAAGTAGCACCACCCCAAGCTTCTAAAGAATGATAGCCAATTTCATCCAACTTCTCAATTATTGGTAACATCTCTTCAGTTCTCATGCGGGTTGCTATCAGCGACTGATGGGCATCGCGCAATACCGTCTCTGTAATCTTAACTCTGGCCATATTGTAATTGTTTGTTGATTTTGAACTAGTTAAAAGGTTGGTTTGAATTATTCAATAACTACCAGTAATTCGCCGGCAGCTATTACCGATCCTTCCGAAGTTTTAACTTCCACTACTTTTCCATCGCATGGGGAAGTAAGGTCGTTTTCCATTTTCATGGCTTCAAATACTAATAATTTCTGACCTTTTGTTACCTGGTCGCCAGCCGATACTAAAACTTTAATAACGTTACCCGGCATTGGAGCAGTAACCTTTTTACCGTTTTGTGATGTTTTACTTTCTTTAATGTTGGTGCTGGTTACAGCCGTTTTAAGTTTTGGTGCCGCATTAAGCATTTGGGCAGCTTTTGAAGTACCTTGTTTTACTTCAACAACTTCAACCTCGTACTGATTCTGATTCACCGTGATAAGATACTTTCTCATCCGTAAATATTTTTTTAGTTTAAGGTTGGATGGAACTCGCATGATGAAATTTCATCCGTGTATGTTATTAACGAATCATGCTCGTTTCTTACTCTGTTGCTTTTAAATATATTTAAGTTGATCATTTGTATTCTCACCTTTTACTCTGCTATTTGTATATGGTTCACTAATCACCTTAAATCTGAATAGAAAACTGTTTTTCGTTAATTGAATAAACCGGTTAATTATTCGATTTTTTAATTACGGCAAAAATACTTTAATTGATTCATTTTACAATATGACTTATATCGTCTTGATGCCTTATAGAATGGGATTTACAGCCAATTTGCACTCAAGTGGCTGAGTATGAATAAAGAAAAAAATCTTTAATTAAAGTTAAAAGTGAAAAGTCTAATAATAAGATAATTTAGTCCGAAATAATTAAAGAAGATTTGGAATCTCTTAGTGTCAAGTCATCAGTGAGAAGGCAGAAGTATATAGTTAATAGTTTTAAGTCATAGTTTCCGGGAGCTAAGAACCAGAATCTAAGAACTAATTTTAAACTGGTATTATTTGTAATTTTTCCACAACACTTTTTCAGGCAGGTATTTTTTTAATTCTTTGGGTTTTAATTGGCGCGACCATGTAACCCGACCATTGGGGTTGGCACCGGCACCATATGAGCCAAATTCGGCATAAAAAACTGTTTTTTCGGCTTCAGGACGATTCCAGTTGTGCCATCCTTCGGCCAGGATGTGAGCCTCCATTTGGCAATTGATAAAAACTGTTTTGGCAAAATTGCGCCAGGGGCGTCCCAGATAAACTTTATTGACGTCATCAATTGCCTTGAGCCTGCAATTTACAAATACATAGCCATAGTGAATATCCCTGGGGGTTGATGCAGCAGTGATATAAGAATTCTTTTTACTTACAACGGTGCAATTAAGAAAATAAACGGTTGACGGACCGAAAATAAAATCTGTAGTACCTTCAATATAACAATTCTCAACATAAATGCGGCTACCCTTGCGACCTGTGTAAAAAGTATCCTGGTCTCCAATCATTCTGCAATTCAGAAATACAGCCCTATCGGCTTCAACATGTAAAGCTACAGCTTGTCCCACTTGTCCGGCATCATTCATAAAAGTAATATTCTCAGCCCTGAAATCGTTACCCTGAACCATAAAGGTATATGATGTAAAGGTGTTAATTGCACCTTTGCCATTGTAATCGTTCCATACAATAATGGTACTTTCAGCACTTTCGCCTAAAATGGTGATGCCGGTCTGCCATGTGGCTATGGTCACCTTTTCGCGATATACTCCAGGTTTTAAATGAATGATTATTGGCTCTGGGTTGAACGGCCGTTGTGCATCAATAGCTGCCTGCAACGAAGTGTAATCGCCATTACCATTTTTATCAACAGTGATTTCAATAGCATAAAAGTTGCTGGTAATCGCAATTGAAAAGAATAAGAGAAAGATGTATTTCATAAAACAAATTGTTCATAGTGGTAATTCTAAACAGCTACGTTAATCAAGAATAATAAAAGATAAAAATTAAACAATTTTTCAATAACACAAATAGCTTGTAACAGTTTAATATATAAATTAGCATAGAGTCGCCGTTTTCTCCCATATTTATGGTATGTAAAATGCCTCATCTGTGGGATTTTTCAGTTGCCGGATTCCCTGCATCTTTGTTGTACAATCATTCACCAATAAATGGTTCCCGATTGTCAATGATGAACAAAAATGTATAATCCAATAAAACTGAACTAATCATGTCGAAACTAAATTTTTCTATTCGCGGCGACAATAAAAACGCCACCCGCCTTGATGTCAATGCACGCCAGTTTAAAATTGTGGTTGACGAACCAGCTCAATTGGGCGGTAATGATGAAGGTGCCAACCCGGTTGAATATATACTGGCAGGTTACGCCGGCTGTATTAATGTGGTTGGACATTTAGTGGCCAAAGAATTGGGCATAAACCTTAAAAAACTAAGCATCGAAATCTCCGGCGATATTAACCCGGCCCGCTTTTTAGGTTTGTCGTTCGACGAAAGAGCAGGATTTTTAGGTCTCCATGTAAAATTGCAGGTCGATAGCGATGCCGATGAAACAGCACTTAATAAATGGTTGCAAATTGTTGAAAGCCGTTGCCCGGTAAACGATAATCTGGCCAACCCCACCCCCATAAAACTGGCACTAAATCAATTGGTATCATTGAACTAATTTTATAAAATCGTTTTTTTAGTAAAGTGACTGTTTTATTAAGATTATTAGATTTTAGATGGATAGATAAGATATCATGACTTTCTTAAAATCTATTCTATCCTTCTAAAAATCTTACATCTAATCATCTAAAATTCATCATAAAATTAAGCAGCTTTTAACAGCATAAACCATTTTTTGCTCATCACAATTTTTATTTACCATCTGAAAAATATTAAACTATGGCTTCTAATTATCATTTCGAAACTTTACAATTACATGCAGGGCAGGAAGTTGATCCTACTACCAATTCAAGGGCAGTGCCCATATATCAAACTACATCCTATGTGTTTAATAATTCGGAACACGCTGCCAATTTGTTTGGATTGAAGGAATTTGGCAATATCTACACCCGTATTATGAATCCCACAACCGATGTTTTTGAGAAACGCATTGCTGCCCTTGAAGGAGGAGTGGCTGCGCTTGCAGTTTCATCGGGACAAGCGGCTCAGTTTCTGGCAATAACAAATATAGCACAAACGGGTGATAATATTGTGTCCACATCTTATCTGTATGGAGGAACCTATAACCAGTTTAAGGTACAGTTTAAGCGTTTAGGCATTACTGTAAAGTTTGTTGATGGCGACAATCCTTTGGCATTTGAGCAGCAGATTGATGAAAACACCAAAGCACTTTATATTGAAACCATTGGCAACCCGCGGTTTAATATTCCTGATTTTGAGGCTATTGCTTCCGTTGCAAAAAAGCATAACATTCCATTAATTGTGGACAATACTTTTGGCGCAGGAGGCTATCTGTTCCGTCCCATCGAGCATGGTGCCAACATTGTGGTTGAGTCGGCCACGAAATGGATTGGCGGACATGGTACCAGCATAGGTGGTGTTATTGTTGATGCCGGCAATTTTAACTGGGCCAATGGTAAGTTTCCGCAGTTTACCGAACCTTCTGAAGGGTACCACGGGTTAAAATTCTGGGATGTTTTTGGAACACCAGGACCATTTGGTAATATTGCTTTTATAATTAGAGCAAGGGTGGAAGGATTGCGCGATTATGGTACCTCACTGAGTCCATTCAATGCCTTTCAACTGATTCAGGGTTTGGAAACACTATCCTTACGCGTTCAGCGTACTGTTGACAATGCCCTGCAACTGGCTCAATGGCTTCAGAGTCATCCCAAAGTTGAATCGGTGAATTATCCCGGTTTGCCCGATAATCCTTACCACCATCTGGCAAAAAAATATTTAAAAAATGGGTTTGGCGGTGTTCTTTCCTTTAAAGTAAAAGCCGGTAAAGAAGCAGCCGATAAAGTAATAAACAATCTGCAACTGATTAGTCATTTGGCCAATGTGGGCGATGCTAAAACGCTGATTATTCATCCGGCCTCAACCACTCATGAGCAATTAAGCGCCGAAGAGCAAATAAAAGCCGGTGTTGCGCCTGGAGTTTTACGGTTATCGGCCGGTATTGAACATATTTCTGATATTAAAGCCGATTTGGAGCAAGCGTTGGCTTCAATTTAGTAAAGCTAAATTGCAAATAATCAATAAATAGATGATAAACACACATTATCATCTATTTATTATTAGGCACAACTATAACTATTAGTTATTGGAATATTAAGTTTAGTACCCAAGCAAAAGAACCAATTTTTCCGATTCAGATTTATTCCAGTTTGAAATTCTTCTCAATTCCTCATCAAGCATATACAGGTGCAACAAAATTACTTCGGTACGAGGCCTTAATTCGAATTTCCTTGTCGGCATTATAATTAATTTCTGAAGATGATGAAATGGTGCGTTCCTGATTGTTTTTATCAACGACCTTCATCGAAAACGAAGTTGCATTCTCTTTAAACAGGTTCAATGTTTCAGTTATGGCTTTAACCACTTTTTCATCGATTGGTGGAAGCCCAATATCCTCAAAAGATTTCGACTCTAACTCCAGAAAACTATAGCTGGTTGAGTTCACCCTGTATTCGGGCGAAATCTTTATGGTTTGGCCTGTTATAATTTTATCCATAGCCAGTGTATCCATATAGAGTAAGTTGTTTTTGGTTTTTGCAACTTTTGACATATCTCCGGCTTTAAATAGATAATGGCCCTTATCGGCAATGATGATACATTCGCCGGTTGCATAAACTCTTGTAAATAATGACAACGGAAAGGATGTCCTGGGATACGGAATGGGAATGGAGACTGATAAATTAATGGTGGCTGTTTTCTTTGTCTCAGGCCCTTTGAAATGCAATACTTTAACCGATGTTATTTGCATAGATGTATCTGTGTCACCCCAACCATTTTTTGAATACAAGTTGGTAATTCCAAAAAAGTTATCTGAAGTTCTGATAACCTGGGTGTAATCTAAGGTGTCCATTTTAATAATCGATGGATCATCAACGGTTTTATCGTTTTCCTTTTCACACGACCATGTAAAAATGACCGAGATTGATAATACAATCAATATAGTTCGTTTCATCCGTAAATAATTTTAACAATAAGGTCGGATGGAACTCGCATGATGAATTTTGGCTCTGCCGATTTTCAATTCATCCGTGTTTCCCGAAAAGTCGGGACAAGTTGTGTTTGACGAATCATGCTCGTTTCATTGGTTTAAATTTTATCTCGTTTTCTGGAGCAGCGATTTGTTTATGTAACCTTCAGCAGTTATCTCATTGTTGATATATTTAACCTTATACCACTCAAAGGAGTCAACAACTCGTCTTCAACAATGGCTATTTTTAGCTTTCCCATAAAAGAAAAAGTTGGTATTAGGGCTAATATTCAATTTATTGACGAACATAACATTTTGATTGATTCAATAAAAAGTTTTAATCTAATAAAAACGTGTGTTTATCAATTTTTTACAGAATGGCTGATTGGTTAATCAAAAAGTTATTAGAATTTATGTGTAAAAATAAATGGCTGCAAAGTGGCAAGCCCATGCTATTAATACAAAAAAGTGGAAGATAGCGTGATTATAAGGAATTCGTTTAATTTGATACAATACAGCACCAAGGGTATAAAAAAATCCGCCAGCCGCCAGCCACATCAATCCGGCAAAGGCCAAATTGGCTATTAATGGTTTAATGGCAATAACCACAATCCATCCCATGCCAACATAACCAATGGTTGATAGAAGTTTGTATTTGCCTGTAAAAAAGAATTTTAAGATTATACCTGCAATGGCTATGCCCCAAACTATGCCAAAAATCGTCCAGCCCCAAGGGCCTTTCAGAGTAATTAAAGTAAATGGGGTGTAAGTGCCTGCTATGGATAGATATATAGAAGCATGGTCGAAAATATTGAGTTTATGACGACGTTGAGGTTCTTTGGCGCTATGGTAAAGCGTGGAAGCTGAAAAAACTGCCACCTGACTGATTCCATAAACTGAATAAGCTACCCAATGCCATATGGTTCCGTGGTGGTAAGCGCTTATTAATAAAGCTGCCAGGGCAGCAAGACTTAGCACAAAGCCAATGGCATGACTTCTGATGTTCAGATTTTCCTCTTGTGGGGAGTAATATTTTATTTGGTAAGTATTCAACTTTTTTACTACAAAGGTAGAAATTTCATTTGAAATAATGGAGTTGTGACTTATTTATCACCATCCCAAATCATTTGCTTTGATCTAATCAACAAATCCATGTAAAGCCTTGGTAGCCTTGTTAATATCTTCGGTTATGGCATTGGCCGATATAGTGGCACCTGCAATGGCATCTACGTTTTTACCAACCTGCTTATCATCGTCTCCTTTAAAGCCCAAAAATTGGCGGAGCCATCCCGCAGAGGCTATTTGTTGGCCATGCGTAGCTGCATAATTAAATACTCTAACCGATTTAACTTCGCCTTTTTGATTATATATAATTAGGTAGTCAAAATACTCGGAATCATTTTTATCAGAAATTTGGCACATCCCCGACCTGCAACTGTTAACACGGTTTATATAAACAAATCCGATTAACGTTTCATTCTGTCTAATCTCCTTAAAACTTAAGTTATTTTCATGGCCATGAATTTGCCTGAGCGAATACTGGTCGGTGCTGAAGACTTTCTTAATTTCACGTGCCACATGGCGATTGTTAAAATCGGGTACTACCTGTGTGCCGGCAAATTGATAAGTGAAAAACAGGATAATTATAAACAGTAGCTTCATGGGTGTGAATTTTAACCAACTCAGGAGAACCATTCTGAAACAGACTGGATCTCCTTTGTTGTAACTTAACTATTCAAGAAAAATAAGCAAAGGCATTTTTATTGATTAAAACATGATACCAATTCCTGCATTAAAAGCTTTTGCGGCTTTACTGTCGGCATCTGATTGTACCCACTGTATATCGGCTTTTAAAACAGCGCCCGGAGCCAGTGTCCAGCCCAAACCGGCCACCATAGCCGTTTTTTCAAAGGCTTTGTTTTTTACCAGATTTCCTGCCACCTGCTGATGCGTATTGAAGCGCTCGTAACGCACAAATGGTGTTAGTTGGTAGGATGTTGCCGGAACATGTTTTAATACATTGTATGCTCCTTCCAGATAATAACCCATCATGGCGCTTCCCAAATTATTGGGAGTACCGTTAACGGCAGTAAACTGGTTGTAGGCTTCGGTGTTACTCAATGCCATGTAATAAAACTGACCTTTTAATTGCAATGCTCCTGTATTGTAGCGGGCATCCAATCCTATCATGCTGATTCCAACCACCGATGAATCGGCCCGTGCTATGGCATTGTCATCTTCTTTCTGAATGCCGTTGTATAAAGTACTTTGAGTGTCGCCAAAATAACCCGACAGGCCTAAATTCAAGCCTCTTATGCCATAATATTCAACTTTGGCCGATAAGTTAGGAGAGCTGATATACGATTCGGCACCTTTCTGACGACCACTTCTTAAACCGTTTCGTCCGTTCAGACGCCCCGCACCGTTATAGCCGTTAAATCCATTCACCACATAAATCTGGTATTTGAGCGAAGCCGGAAGTACGGTTCCGGTAAAGCCTGCGCCCAGTTCGCGCCAGGTGGTAGGTGCTATAACATTGTCAATAAATGGTCGTTCAACGCCATTGTATGTTGGGGGCTCGTGGTATTCGTTGATTATGCCCATTGGAATCAGGAGCAATCCGCCTCTGAAATTAAGCCATGGCAGAAATTTGTGCTGCAAAAAAGCCTGCTCAACATAAAGTTCCTGAACATGCTCGTATTCAATTTCGGTAACAAATTGGGTGCGGTTGTTAAATTGGTAAGCAAACAACATTACAAGCCGGTGCACATCTAATACGCCGTTTTGGCGAACATCTTTGCTGAAAGGCTGATTATAATCTATCTGGGCATATCCACCTATCGATAATTTGCTGTCGCTACCCAAAAGTTTATCGGCAATATTTTGATGCACATTCCCATCTGTCTGGGCCATGGTGGCAGTTGATAAAAACAAAGCTGACAGTAATATAATTCCTTTTCTCATATTTCTTATTTAGATTAATTTTAGATAATGCAAAAGTAGAATGCGCAAATCAATACTGAAATCCCTAAATGTTGGGATTTTTAGCTCTTAGTTCTTAGCTGTTAGGTATTAGGTATTAGCCCTTAGCTCTTAGCTCTTAGCTCTTAGCTATTTCCGGCCTTCGGCCTCCCTTTTTATCTCCTATTCTTCTCTTGCTCATTTTTTAAAAAATGATTATATTGTAATTGGTAATAAGATTATATTATAATCAATTATGGATTTCGAAACATCGTTACAGTTTGATAATCGCCACATTGTACACATGGATTTAGATACTTTTTTTGTATCGGTTGAGCGATTGCAAAACAGCACCCTGAATGGAAAGCCGGTTATTGTTGGAGGTTTGTCCGATAGGGGTGTTGTGGCGGGGTGTAGTTATGAAGCGCGCCGTTTTGGGGTTCACTCGGCTATGCCCATGCGTATGGCGCGTCAGTTGTGCCCCCAGGCGGTATACATCCGTGGCGACATGGATGCCTACAGCCGTTATTCCAATATGGTTACCGATATTATTGCCGAAAAGGTTCCGGTTTACGAAAAGGCTTCCATTGATGAGCATTATCTTGATTTAACCGGGATGGACAAATATTTTGGCTGTTTTAAGTTTAGCCACGAGTTGCGGCAAACCATTGTGCGCGAAACCGGGTTGCCCATATCCTTTGGCTTGTCGGTGAACAAAACGGTTTCAAAAATTGCCACCGGTGAGGCCAAAGCCGGCATTTCACGCGAGTTGTATATTGAGGCACCTCAGGTGCAGCCGTTTCTTAATCCGTTATCCATTCGCAAAATCCCCATGCTGGGGCCGCAAACTTACCGGTTGTTGCGTTCTATGGGTATTGAGAAAATTGAAACGCTTAGTCATGTTCCCCCCGATATGATGGAACGGGTGCTGGGTAAAAACGGCATTGAAATATGGAAAAAAGCCAATGGCATTGACCCATCGCCGGTTGAGCGTTACCATGAGCGGAAATCAATTGGTTCGGAGCAAACCTTTGAAACCGACACCACCGATATGCGCTTTTTAAACGAATGGATTGTACGCATTACCGAAAAGCTGGCCTTTGAACTGCGCATGCGCCATAAACTCACCTCGTGCATTACCGTTAAAATACGCTATGCCGATTTTGACACGCACACCATTCAAAAGCGCATTCCCTACACCTCGTTCGACCATGTGTTAATACGCGAAGCCAAAGATTTGTTACAGCGGCTTTATAAACGACGTGTGCTGATACGTTTGCTGGGCGTTCGCTTTACCCATCTGGTTTCGGGCAGCCAGCAACTTAATTTGTTCGAAGATACACCCGAACAGGTAAATCTTTATTTAGCCATGGACCGCATCCGGAAACGATTTGGAGTTGATGCACTGGGACGGGCAGCGAGTATAGGGTTTAGGGCGGAGGGCATAGAGTAAAGGGCATAGGGCAAAGGGTTTAATTTTTACAACTATTGCCTAAACGGCTATAAACTTACTACTTCTGCCTTTTAACTATTGACTGAAGAACTATTGACTAATCAACTTTTAACTTCTGCCTTCTGCCTTTTTTAACTATTGACTAAAAGACTAAACTCCCCTTGTACCTAAACTGTCACACATACCACAGCCTCCGTTACGGGGTTTTATCTCCCGAAGATTTGGTTCAGCGGGCAAAAACGCTGAAAGCCGACGTGTTGGTGCTCACCGATATCAACAGCACATCGGGGGTGTTCGACTTTGTTAAGGCCTGTACTCAAAATGGTATCACACCTTTGGTGGGGCTTGAGTTTCACGAAAACGGAAAACTTTTGTACACAGGTATTGCCCAAAATTTTAAAGGATTTGGCGAACTCAACCGCTTTCTGTCGCTACACCGTTTGTCGCAAAAAGCATTGCCCGATATACCTCCGGCGTTTAACAATGCTTACATCGTTTTTCCTTTCCACAACAAACTGCCGTCAAAATTACGCGATAACGAATACGTAGGCATTCGTCATTTTCAGCTCAACAGACTTATTACGTCGCCCTGGGCAAAAAAAATGCACAAATTGATAGTATGGCAGCCTGTTACTTTTTTAAACCGTGCCGGGTTCGATGTGCATCGTCATTTACGGGCCATTGATAAAAACACGCTTTTAAGTCATCTTACAGCAGCCGATACAGCACTGGAGTTCGATTGGCCGGTGCCACCCGAAAAGTTAAAAGCTGCTTTTGATGCTTATCCGGTTATTTTGTCGAATACGGAGTGTTTATTGAAGTCGTGCTCGTTTTTGTTCGATTTTAAACAGGTTAAAAACAAGCAGTGCTACACAGGCAGCCGGGCCGACGACCAAAAACTGCTTGAGCAACTGGCTCTTGATGGCATGGCGCAACGCTATGGCAAACAAAATGCCGAAGCACAACAGCGAGTAGCAAAAGAACTCCATATCATTAACAAACTGGGTTTTGCGGCTTATTTTTTAATCACCTGGGACATCGTTCGCTATTCCATGTCGCGCGGGTTTTATCATGTAGGGCGTGGAAGCGGCGCCAACAGCATAGTGGCTTATTGTTTAAAAATAACCGATGTTGACCCCATTGAGCTGGATTTGTATTTTGAGCGGTTTCTGAATCCCAAACGTACCTCGCCGCCCGATTTCGATGTAGATTACTCGTGGCGCGACCGCGAAGATGTGCAGCAATATATCTTTAAGCGCTATGGCGCAGAGCATGTGGCATTGTTGGGTGCCATTTCCACATTTCAGGACCGCTCAACCATTCGCGAGCTGGGCAAGGTGTACGGCTTACCCGTTGAAGATATTGAGCGCATGATATCGCCTTCCTTTAATCCGGCTGGCGAAGCATTGACCGAAAGAATTTTCAGCATAGCCGGGCATATCTCCGATTTCCCAAACTCACGCACCATACATGCCGGAGGCATATTGGTATCAGAAACACCCATAACCGATTATACGGTTTTGGAATTGCC
>CAZFTD010000097.1:0-12737 GCA_964521525.1 uncultured Marinilabiliaceae bacterium
CGAGATAAAATGGCAAGTCTGGAGCAAACCAATACATCATTTGACTGACTAATAAATTTTGGTATAAATAACACGCCGCAAATATAACCCACCACCATACCAATTGGAGCAATTAAAGCATACCGCTCGGGATTGGCTAAACCTAAACTTTCGGCGTAATCAACAAGCGTGCTTAGCGATATGGTTTCAACACCAACGTATAGAAACAAAGCTAAAACCCCTAATAAAAGATGAGGAAATTGCCAAACAGAGGTTTTATTGGCCGCATAGGGACAATCTTCAACACTCGAGTCGTCCTCGCCGGCAGCCTTAACCTCCGGAAGCGGCGACAGAAATGCCAAAACGCCTAAAATAATGAAAACTGCTATAATAATAACAAAAGGAACAAAAATATCGCCCAACTGCACATCTTCAACACTTTTGCCAATAACCAATGCTAAGAACATAGGTGCTACCGGCCAGGCTAACTTGTTGGCAATCCCCATAAAACTCATCCTTTTAGCAGCACTCTCAATAGGCCCCAGAATGGTTATATAAGGATTAACCGAGGCTTGCAAGAATGTATTGCCCATACCACTTATAAAAGAGGCTATCAGGAAAAGAATTAAACTTTCGTGCTTTGCTGATGGTATAAAAAGAAAAAAACCTAAGGCAAACATAATAAACGATAATGCCATGGTTTTTTTATACCCAATTTTACCAATCACCAACGAAGCCGGATAACCAAAAATTAAAAAAGCAGAAAAAGTGGCTGCCAAAACCAGGTAAGACTCACCTGAAGAAATATCAAGAGCTTTCTTTAAAAGCGGGATTAAATAGCTGTTAATACCAAGGGCAAAACCAATGGCAAAAAACATAATCCCTACAATAAAAAGGGGGAATATATACGATTTATTCCCTTGTACAGATGTTCCGGTAGTCATAGATTTTATTTTACAAGTGATTAATAGTTTGTCTAACAACAAAAGATACTTCACCAATCAAATAGCTGCTTTGATATGCAAAAATAAAAATTAATTAACATCACCTGTCAAAACGTTTTGTTTTAATTCATAAAAAGTAGATATAAAGGTATCATAACCACATATTCTTTCGTTTTATTATGATATTGCTTATATGAGAACCACTAATCAAATTGCTTAACAATATTTAACATTTGTGCATTTTGCATTTAATCAGAAACTTAACATCTTTGCACGGGGATTTTAATAAAACCTGGATTTAGTTAATCGGTTTTAAAAGGATAGCTTTTATAGCTATCCTTTTTTTATGAGTAATAGCATATTTACACAAGCTTCATAGTCCCCTCATAATCTGGTTGTTAAAAATCAAACAAACAAGCGATTCCTTTTTGAAATAAATAATTCTATCAGATTAACAATTATTTAACAGTAAAAAAGTAACCTTTTAATAAAAAAAACGTTTTAATCAATATTTGAAAAAGGTTTCAAAAAAGCATTCAATGCAACCCAAAAAGTTTAACATCAATTAACTTGATTTTAAACTATTTCACGAAATAATAAACGATATTTGTTAAAGATTTTTTTTCATAGATTTGGATTTGGTTAACAAAGGCTGATTTAAGGGGAAAGGACAGATTTCTTAATCTGTCCTTTTTAGTTTTATTCCTACCAGAACAATCGATTTTCTCAAAACCTAATCCTTCACCTGAATAATTAACAACGATTAACACCGTTTAAACCTTATTTATTGTGTTTTTATGCATCTTTGCAGTACAGATTTTTTCATAGACTTGGATTTGGTTCACAAGCTGATTAAGGGGAAAGGACAGATTTTTTAATCTGTCCTTTTTTTATGCTTTGATTTTTCATGGTTTATTCTTATTTTCATCCTTAAATAAAGCACTGGTTATAGATTCGCTTTTAAAATTCATTAATTAAAAGCAGAAATAACTTCTACCAAACCGTAATTCAATAAATTACCATGGACAATCTTTTTCTGAAATACATGCGTGAACGTACAGGCAAGCGTAAAAGCAGTGGCCTTGATTTTTACGCACCCGGACCAGTAATCACCATTTCGCGTGAGTACGGATGCCCTGGAAGGCGAATTGCGCGCAAGCTGTCTGAAACCCTTTCGGAAAAAAACCGCCGGTTAGGACGTGAAATTGAATGGCGATGGATTAGTAAAGAAATCATTGAAGAATCGGCACGAGAACTTAAATTATCGCCGTCCCTTATTCAGGATTTATCAGATTACAGAACACGTGGTTTTTTCGAAAATCTGGCATTATTCTTCTCAGATGAATTTTATCCGGGCGATGTTAAAATTAAAAACACCATTGCCCGCTTTATATTTAATGCAGCATCGGAGGGAAATGTTGTAATTGTTGGACGGGCTGGCGAATCCATTACCAAAAACTTCGAAAAATCGTTCCATATTAAGTTACAGGCGCCACTCGACTGGAGAGCCCAGGAAGTTGCCAATTCCTACGGAATGAGCATATCTGAAGCTAGAAAGGAGGCTATTGAAATGGACCGACGTCGGGCCCAATTCAGGAATTATTTCGAAAAAGACCGTCCCGACATAGATTTCTTCGATGCTTTTTTCAACTGCGCCACCATGTCGGATGAGGAAATTGTTGAAATGATTGTGATTATTGCCGAAACAAGAGGCTTTGTATAAATACTTTGAAACTGTTTAAAATTATTTCTTAGACATAAAACGCAAAGTTGGAACGAAGTGGAATGTCGAGAATCGGTACCCGAGTATCGGGAAAAGTTTCTTTGACACGTGTTCCGGTTCATCGGAAAAAGATAAAAAAAGTAACATACCGAATATATCCAAAATAGTTTAATCGTCTTGTTTGTCTGCACTTTCTATTTAGTCTAATCCCGAAACCGGGACACGTGTATCTGTCTGATTCCGATAAACCGGAACACGAACCTAAACTTATCATAGTCTTTAATAAAATCAGAAGACTAAATTTAAACCATTACCTAATGTTCAATTCTTACAGATACTGCTTCATTAGTTGTACTGCCTGAGTTTTATAGCCTGATCCGAAAAGATTAAGGTGGTTAAGCACATGATACAAAGTATAAACCGATTCACGATACTCATAGCCGGGTTTAAGCGGATAGGCAGCATTATAGGCCGAATAAAAGGAGGCCGGGAATCCACCAAACAATTTTGTCATTGCCAAGTCGGCCTCGCGATGCCCATAATAGACTGCCGGGTCAATTAAAACCGGTAAGCCGTTCTCATCAACCATATAATTACCTCCCCATAAATCGCCATGTAAAAGAACCGGTAACTCTTCGCTACCAGCCAAAATACTGGGTAAGCGTTGCTCAAGATTGTTAAACAGCATTCTGAAGTTATTATCGACATAGCCATTTTTCTCGGCCAATTTAAACTGAAACAGAAGCCTGTTTTCAAAATAAAACGAAAGCCAGTCGGTATAAACAGGGTTATTTACTTGTGGTGTTGAGCCAATATAATTATCCTCAAAAAAACCAAATGCATCTCCACCAAACTGGTGTAATCGGGCCAACTGGTTTCCAAAAACCTCAAAAAAATTACTGCATCGAGATCCCGAATTAATAAACTCCATTATAACGACTCCCAAACCGGCAAAAACAACACGCGGCACTCGAATTGCTTCACTTTTTTGAAGTTCGCGTAATCCATTCGCTTCCTTAATTCCAGCATCACCATTTACCAGTTTGCAAACAAAACAATTGCCCGAAGCAGTGGTAATTTTCTGTGTATTAGCAATACATCCTCCTGATAAAGAGTTAATAGTCACTATTTCCTGACCAAGTATAGTTTCAAGATAAAGCTTTTCCATAGAATAATTCTATTAAAAGGAAATACAACACAATACGAAATATTCTTAAATTTAAACAGAAATGTTTGTCTTTTAAAAAATCACCAGCCATGTCAAATCTGATGTTTTTATTGATTGAAGTTAAAAAAGTTCGATATTTAATTTACAGTACACTCGCTATCCTATTTCTGCTAATAGCTCATTCAACTAGTGCCCAATATGTTAACAATGTAAACCTTGAAAGATTTCCTGTAGATACCTCCTATAATGTTCAATCGGAGTACAACAAACATATTCAGAGTTATCCGTTTATAACTGTTGCTCCAATTGGAGATACCACTCAACTGCAAATTTATCGCAATCAGATTTATGCTACCATCAACAACCGCTATCTTCATGTTGACATAATATTACCTTTAAAAAACAAAAAGAAAAAACACCCGGTAGTTTTATTGATACATGGCGGAGGATGGCGCAGTGGCAATAAAACCATGGAATGGCCTATGGCCTTTGAACTGGCCCGCAGGGGATATGCCGCTGTTTGTGTCGAGTATCGTTTATCGCCCGAAGCAGTTTACCCTGCCGGAGTTATGGATGTTCAGACCGCCATCAGGTGGGTGAAAAACAATTCCCGCAAATATGGTTTTGACAAGAATAAAATAGCTTTGATGGGTAATTCTGCCGGAGGACAAATAGCTTCGCTGCTCGGAGCCATTAACCATAATCATTCCACTTTTACCGGCCCATTATACAGAAACAGGTCAAACAAAGTACAAGCAGTGGTTAATCTGGATGGCATTTTGGCCTTTATTCACCCTGAATCGGGCGAAGGTCAGGACAGGCCCGGACGACCATCAGCAGCAACATTATGGTTTGGAAAGCCTGTTGAGAAAGATTCGGTTAGCCGGATTGAAGCGTCAGCCTTAACGCATGTTAATTCCAAAACAGCCCCCATGTTGTTCATCAATAGTTCTATTCCTCGATTTCACAGCGGGCGTGACGACATGATTCAGAAAATGAGCACATTTGGAATTAAAACCAAGGTTTACACGCACGATAATACCATGCACACATTTTGGTTATTCAATCCGTGGTTCTCAGAAACAATGGAATTAGCCGATACATTTTTAAAGGAAGTGCTTTTAAAAAAACGGATAAACAATTGATTAACAATACTAAAAAACTTTAAAAACATCATTTTACTAATAAGATAGGTAATGCCATAAAAAAATCAGAGTGCAACCGACGTTCCGATTGCACTCCTCATTTAACAACTAACTAACTATTATGGCATTCTACGAACACCCAACATTAACATCCGCAAAGTTTTCGATTTCCGAATAACGAAATGCGGCTTTCTTTAATCTGTCCATAATGGCCAGACCAACACCCTCTTCCTTTACTTTCAGAGCATAAATCCGGTCGATGTTTTCATCTGATTCGAATTCATGCAAAGCAGCAAACATATTGGAAGCTGCTTCAAGTAAATCACCTGTTGAAGAGAGTACTTTTACTCCCGGTGCCATTCTTCCACTAAAGCTGGATGGTTCAAACACCATCAAGCCCGACCTGTTGGATAAATACGCAGGTTCTTCCTCCACCAAATACAATGGCTTAACCGGAGAGTAATGACTTTTCAATTGCCCGGGTGCCTGAATGTGTTCCTCCGTATCGGATAAAAACACCTCAATGCCCGGAAAATCTTTCCTGATTTGAGCCGCCGTAATGGCTCCAGGTCGCAATATCTCAATACTGTTTTCTTTAACTGCAATAATGGTTGACTCAATGCCTACAACCGATTTTCCACCTTCAATAAGGTAGTCGATGGTAGTTAATTGCTCTTTAACATGCTCCGGCTCGGTAGGACTTAACCGGCCAAACAGATTGGCACTTGGCGCTGCCACCGGAACTCCTGCTTGTTTGAGGAGTTTTAATGCAATGGGATGATTTGGCATTCGCACAGCCACTGTTGACAACCCCGATGTTACAATTTCGGGCACCTGCTTGTTTTTATTGGCCACCATGGTTAATGGACCGGGCCAGTACTTTTCGGCAAGTTTCAGCACCAATTTAGGTAAAGGCTTTGCAAAAACCTTTTCCAAATCGCTGAACTGAGCAATATGTAAAATCAGTGGATCAAAAGCAGGGCGCTTTTTTGCCTCAAAAATTCGTGCCACAGCCTTCGCGTCAAATCCGTTCGCCCCTAATCCGTAAACTGTTTCTGTTGGAAAAGCAACCAACTTACCCTCACGAATTAATTTGGATGCAAAAATAATGTCCTTCCCTGATCTGATCATTTGCCTACTAATGCATTGTTGTCGTCGTCCAGTTTCTTTCGTTGAGCTTCCTGATAAGCAGCAACTTTACTTCTAATGTTGGCATTTGATATGCCGAATATTTTGGCAGCTGCCAGAGCTGCATTATCAGGTTCAAGCACCACCATTGGAGCAACCCCTGAAGGCATCCGTAAACTTGAATATACGTCAGTTCCCGCAAATTTATCTCCATATGGAGGACAAGCAATCACCGGACAATAGGTTTGCGCATCGCTAAAACCACTTAATGCATTGCTACGTCCGGCTACAGTTATAAAAACTACATTTTCGGTTTCGTACTGCTTAATAATTTCAAGACATTTAAGAGGCACTTTATGGGCTGAAGCTATGCGCATCTCAGCAGTAAGTCCAAACCCTAGTGCAGCTTTGGCAATCTGAGCCGACCATTCAAGGTCGGCTTTAGATCCCATAATAATGATTACTTTACTCATTATTTGTTCTTTTTAAAGAAGGCATACTGATACTCCATAGGTAACAGCTGGTTGTATTCTTCAACTGAAGCTCCATTTAAACAGGCCTCAATAATCTTGCGTCCTAATGGGAGTAATTCGGGCTGCAGGTACTTTTGCAGTTCCTTTTTGAAGAAATCGTACAACATTTCAGCGCCTTTATCATAGCCTTCCTCTCCTACTTCAGGTTGTTTATAAACCTTCAGGAATCGGGATGGTATTTTTGCACCTTCAATGGTAACGTAATTCAGTTCATAACCCAACAACGGACATCTGGCTGGCTGATACTGTTCGGCTGGAAATTTGGCATTTCCACGACGAGTAAGATACTCGCGCATAAGCAATTGCGGCTTAAAACCAACTTTCCATGAACCAATATACTGGTTAGGAACCAAGGTATAACGTACCCGAGGAGTGTTAATAATTTGTTCAAGCAAAAGGTTGGCTTGTGGAACCCTTTGGCCTGTAGCAAATGGACCATAAGATCCAACTCCTTCACTTTCCATATTACCTGTACCAACTATACTAGGATTGGCATGCCCGCGTGGACTAACAAGACGCCACAGCCAGGCCAATGCAGGAGGTAATATATGGAACATCCCTACAATACCATACGATGGGCTTTCGGCAGAACAGGGCGGGGTGCGTATTCCAAAACTGCGAATATCAACTGTAACAGGCTTGGTCACTGCATTGGATACAATATCACGGGGTAATACAACACGTGGATTAGGACAAGGCTTACCTGGAGCATCCATCTTATGATTCCATACCAAGGCAATACCGTTTGGCTTTGTCTCTATATTTAGAAATAAAACCGGACGAGGAGGGTTGATGGTTAGTTTTTCAAGAGAAGGATCATCTCCATATTTTGTAATACTATCGGTTCTGATAAACCAAGCATTTTCTGCATCATATAATGATAATTTCCCTCTTCCTTTCTGATAATTGGTATGACACAAAGCAATGTCATCTGTTACAGGATTAAAAGAACAAAATAAAGGGATGTTAATGTTTCTTTGTTCTCCTGTTACTATATTTTTACCAATAACAACCTCGCCGTTAGGTTCGCGAATAATGTGCTGCAACATCTCGCTTTTTCCACCTCCGCTGGCTCCTTCGTGCATAAATACAGTAGTATTATCATATGGGCTAATTGCTTGCACAGTAGAACAGTGAGCAGCAACCCAACCTTCTTTCTCCCCTTTTGCAATAAGCACCCCATAAAGGCCCTTCTTAGCACTTGGACCAGGATAAAGATTGTAAGAATACATTTCGTGTAAACCATCCAAACGGTTGTGAATTACCTTTTGCTTACCGTTGAAGTGGGTATGACGGAATGGCGGTGCAACATATATAGCTGATTCTATTTTAAATCCTTCAGGGATTGCATTAATTGGAATTACTCTTTGTAAAAAGGCTAACCCGAGTGCAAAAAAACCAGCATTGGAAGGAGCTATAACAATACCTCCCACTCCAGCAGGAAAGT
Organism: uncultured Marinilabiliaceae bacterium; assembly: GCA_964521525.1. GTDB lineage: Bacteria > Bacteroidota > Bacteroidia > Bacteroidales > Marinilabiliaceae > CALEUX01. The sequence goes on from CAZFTD010000097.1 coordinate 8,068, forward strand.
CTCCTGCGTAATACAAATAAGATGCTAATTTTTGTTTTTTCATCCAATCAAAGGTTTCTTTTCGAAGACCCTCGAAATCATAACCAAAAACATCCTTAAAGCGAGGATGGTCGGTTGGCTGATCGTCTGCAATTACTAATGTATCCGGGTCGCGCCGTCTCATGTAAGATTCGGTATAATTGGCCGAAATACCATTTGAAACTCTGTGAACAACCGCTTCAACATATTCACCCTTGCCGGGCACATCGTATGTAACCTCAAAAAGATCATTGTTGGGACCACCTAAGCTGGCGTCTACCAACTCGTCGGAAGAATTAAAAACTGTTACCTCCAGAGCCTGAGACAGCAGTTCTCTAACCTGGAGAGGAACCTCTATTCCCAGTCTGTCTAACTCATTGAGCATGTTCATGATTATTGGTTTTATTGTTTAACCTGACTTATTTAACACTAAAAAATGAAAGGAAGCCTTATATGCTGGCTGGTGTTACAATCCAAAGTAATTCAGCCGGTTGCACGTTTCGGTTTTTTGCAAAATGCAAACGTGAAGAATTGTAATAGAGGCTGTCTCCTTTCGTTAATAAAAAAGTCTCCTCTTCCAGTTCAAATTGAATCTCTCCGGAGAGCACATGGCAAAAATCCTGACCTGTATGCTCCTTAAAAAAACCAGTAGAATCGGAACCGGGAGCAAACACCAATAAATAGGTGTCCATTTGTTTTCCCAACTCATGATGAGAGAGAAGATACAATTCTGTACCTGAAGAATTACTTTCAACAAATCTCTTTTCAGAATATTTCATCAAAGGATTTCGGTTCAAACTTTCTGATTCACCAATTAACTCTCCAACAGTGGAATTTAGTGCATCAGATATGGCTTTGAGTGTAATGATTGATGGAAATGCCTTTGCATTTTCAATCTGCGATAAAGCACTGGCACTAATCCCGGCAGTTTTAGCAACTTCATTGAGTTGCAACTGCAGTGACTCCCGTCTTTTCCTGATACGTTCGCCCAAACGCTTCATCATTTTACCTTTTCTGCCATTTAATTATTCAATCAGTTTCATTCTGATATTTAATCACTTACAATTAAAGACAACAAGTTCGATTTAGAAAATCCTAATTATTCGGCTACAAACATAAAAATTAAACAGGACTTAACAAATTAAACCTGACTTAATATTTCTTAAAAACGGGGTCAAAATTATTAATTTTTCAAAAAAAACAACATCGTCTGTCATATTTTAATTAAAATATGACAATTCAGTTTCAAATCAACACATTCAACTCGAAATTTGTGTAATAGTCTAATTTTGAAGTCGGGCAAGTTGAACTAATTTATAAAAATACTTATTGAAAATCAAGTTTTTATCAGATTACAAAAACTAAAATTAATTTAACATAATAAGAACGCAATGAATTACAAGTGTAGTTTCTTCAATTTATATTATCAAGTTGTATTGAAACTGGCATGATTTGTTAAACAACAACTTGTGCCGACTTTTCGGGACACACAGATGAAATTAAAGTTCAAAACAGTGATAAATTCTAATTTCGTCTCTTAGCAAAAAACGAATTAGTTAGTAAAAACAAAATTTTTCAGGTTAATTAAAGGTTCAATTATTTAAAAACCTTAAAATGCTCCCTGTAATTCCAAATGGCGAATAAATTCTTTAATTTTGCGACCTACATGAAATAGAACGTAAACTAAATAACTATGGCTGATTTTAAGTATCAAAAACCATTTCCAATTAAAAAAGATACCACACCCTATCGACTGTTAACCAAGGAATTTGTTTCAACCATTGAACTTGACGGACGGGAAATACTGAAAGTTGACCCCAAAGGGCTGGAATTATTAGCTAAAGAAGCGATTCACGATGTATCGTTTTATTTGCGTCCAACACATCTTGAAAAATTATCGAATATTTTAAAAGACCCCGAAGCATCGGACAATGACCGGTTTGTGGCCCATACCATGATTTTGAATCAGATTGTATCAGCCGAAGGCGAATTACCTACCTGCCAGGATACCGGAACGGCCATTGTTATAGCTAAAAAAGGTGAAAATGTTTGGACTGGCGCCAACGATGCCGAACAACTCTCGAAAGGTATTTTTGAGGTTTATCGCGATAAAAACCTGCGCTATTCGCAAGTGGTACCTTTTACTATGTTTGAAGAAAAAAACACAGGCACCAACCTTCCTGCGCAAATTGATATTTACGCCGAACAAGGTAATGAATATGAATTTCTTTTTATCACAAAAGGAGGAGGCTCAGGCAATAAAACGTTTTTGTATCAGCAAACAAAAGCTTTGTTAACCGAGGAGGCCTTAACAAAATTTGTTAAAGATAAAATTAAAGATTTGGGCACATCGGCTTGTCCTCCATACCATTTAGCCTTAGTCATTGGAGGAACCTCGGCCGAAGCCACTCTGGCCACTGTAAAAAAAGCATCGGCAGGTTACTATGACCATTTACCAACTGAAGGCAATGAAGGCGGACAAGCCTTCCGCGATCTGGAATGGGAAGCCAAAGTGCAGAAAATTTGCGAAGAGAGTACTATAGGTGCGCAGTTTGGAGGAAAATACTTTGTACATGACGTAAGAGTTATCCGGCTACCACGCCATGCGGCATCATGTCCTGTAGGACTGGGCGTGAGTTGTAGCGCCGACCGTAACATAAAGGCAAAAATTACCCGCGATGGTATTTTTATTGAAGAATTAGAAAAAAATCCGGCCAGGTTTGCACCCGAAAGAGCGCCGGAATTGGCGCCTGCGGTTGATATTGACTTAGACCGCCCAATGGAAGAGGTGCTTAAGGAACTTTCGAAATACCCTATTAAAACAAGGCTCAACCTAAGAGGTACATTAATAGTTGCCCGTGATATAGCCCACGCTCAAATAAAAAAAATGCTCGACGAAGGCAAGCCCATGCCTGAATACATGAAAAAGCATCCGGTTTACTATGCCGGTCCTGCCAAAACCCCAAAAGGGATGGCTTCAGGAAGCTTCGGCCCCACCACTGCAGGCCGCATGGATTCTTATGTTGACCAATTTCAGAGTTTAGGCGGCTCATTGATTATGTTAGCCAAAGGAAACCGCTCACAAGCCGTTACCGATGCCTGTAAAAAACATGGAGGCTTTTACCTGGGGTCGATTGGCGGGCCTGCTGCCATTTTAGCCAAGGAGAGTATTAAATCGGTTGAAATTGTTGATTTTGAAGAACTGGGCATGGAAGCTGTTCGAAAAATTACAGTAGAAAATTTCCCTGCATTTATTATTGTGGATGATAAGGGCAACGATTTCTTTGCCAAAATATAGGGTTTTAAAAACAAAAACAGTATTTCGAAAAAGCATACCGGCACCAATTCCGGTATGCTTTTTTTATTTGTAATTTTCTTAAATTGCATCAATAATCCGATAAGAACCTCAAATTAACATTATGTCTGAAAAAGAAAAGTTTGCCGAATATATTAACCAGGGATATGCCTGTAAAGGTGATTATATTATATTGGGTGGTGCCATGCTCCATGGAGAACCAGTTGCTGACACGCACATAAAAGTTCCGCTTAAAACCCTAAATCGTCATGGATTAATTGCCGGTGCCACCGGAACAGGAAAAACAAAAACCCTCCAAGTAATATCTGAACAGCTTTCAGAAAAAGGTGTACCCGTACTTTTAATGGATGTAAAAGGCGATTTGAGCGGTATCGCTGTTCCCGGAACTGAAAAGCCTTTTATTACCGAACGCCATGCCAAAATAGGCATCCCTTACCAAACAAAGGGTTGCCCGGTTGAGCTAATGAGCCTTTCAAAGCAGGAAGGCGTAAGATTGAGGGCCACTGTATCGGAGTTTGGACCGGTATTACTGTCGCGCATTCTTGAACTGAATGATACCCAAGGAGGTGTTCTGGCGATGATTTTTAAATATTGCGACGACCACCACATGCCTCTTTTGGATTTAAAAGATTTGAAAAAAGTTATTCAGTTTGCTACCGAAGAAGGGAAAAAAGATATTGAAAGGGAATACGGAAAAATTTCGGCAGCTACCACCGGTACCATATTACGGAAGGTTATTGAACTGGAACAGCAGGGAGCCGACCTGTTTTTTGGTGAACTCTCGTTTGAAATACGCGATTTGATGCGTCACGATAGCCATGGAAATGGCTTTGTAAATATTATCAGGTTGACCGATATTCAGGATAAGCCCAAGCTGTTCAGCACTTTTATGCTTTGCCTATTAGCCGAAGTTTATAATGAAATGCCTGAAAAAGGCGACGCGGATAAACCGGAACTTGTAATATTTATTGATGAGGCCCACCTCATTTTTAGTCAGGCCAGCAAGGCCCTGCTCGACCAGATTGAAAACATTGTTAAGCTAATTCGCTCCAAAGGTGTTGGCGTTTTCTTTGTAACACAAAACCCCATGGATGTTCCCAATGGCGTGTTGGGTCAACTGGGATTAAAAGTACAACATGCTTTAAGAGCCTTTACTGCTCTCGACCGAAAAGCCATTAAACTAACAGCCGAGAACTTTCCCCTGTCAGAATATTATAAAACCGACGAGGCGCTGACTGCACTTGGCATTGGAGAAGCATTGGTTACTGCACTGAACGAAAAAGGGATCCCTACTCCATTGGCTGTTACCATGATGCGGGCTCCTATGAGCAGAATG
>CAZFTD010000098.1:0-12731 GCA_964521525.1 uncultured Marinilabiliaceae bacterium
ACCAGGACAATACGCTCACCTACAATAAATCGTTCGGTAACCATACCGTTATGGGAATGATTGGAAACTCTGTACGTAAAGGCCATGGTACTGATGTTTCAGCAAGCAAACAAGGATTACTATATGACGATCCTGAATATGCTTATATTGTCAATGCAAAAAAACAAGGCAGCGATGGGGCCGGCGGAGGTGTTTGGGAAAATGCTTTCCTTTCATATTTTGGACGAATAAATTACGATTATAGCAGCAAATATATCTTTACCGCAACGTTTAGAGCCGATGGCTCCTACCGGTTTGGCCCCAACAACCGTTTTGGTTATTTTCCATCCTTTTCAGCAGGCTGGAACATAAGCAATGAGGACTTTATGGCTGATAACACATGGATTAACAGTTTAAAACTTCGTGCGAGCTGGGGGCAAACCGGTAACGATGCTTTAGATAACTGGCAGTACGTATCAACCATCAGTACCTGGGGTAAATCATATTATTTCGGCAACGATGAACAATACATTGGTGCCGCTCCCAGCCGCACCGCCAACCCTGATTTAAAATGGGAGACTTCTGAGCAGCTGAACGTTGGATTGGATATGCGATTTTTGAAACACTTCAATACAACCATCGACTTCTATTCAAAAACAACCAAAGATTTATTGGTAATTATTCCGGCACCACTATATCTCGGGAATTTAGCACCCTGGGGTAATGCAGGCAGCGTAAGAAATACCGGTATTGAGTTTGGGTTAGGATTTCAAAAGGATTTCAGGGAGTTATCGGTTAATATTAACGGAAACATAGCATACAACCGCAACAAAGTACTCGAAGTAGGAAACGAAAGCGGATATATAACCGGTGGTAGTGTGTTGCAAATGCAAAACCTTTTACGAATGGAACCTGGCCAACCAATAGGATATTTCTGGCTGCATAAAGTTGAAGGGGTGTTTCAAACCCAGTATGAGGTTGATAATTACAAAAATGCCGATGGCAAAGTTATTCAACCAAAAGCAGTGCCCGGAGATTTAAAATTCAAGGACAAAAATGGCGATGGTGTAATTGACGGCAACGATCGTGAATATGTAGGAAGCCCCCATCCTGATTTTAACTTTGGGTTAAATATTACATTGGGATGGAAAAACTTTGATATGAATGCTTTTTTTAATGGTTTGGCCGGTCATGAAATTTTTAATGGTTTGCGCAGATGGGACTTACAAACCAGCAACTATCAAAGAAGTGCATTAAGCAGATGGCATGGAGTTGGAACCTCAAATTCGTATCCACGCCTGACCACTGATGATACCAACGGTAACTTCACTACACCTTCTACCTTCTTTCTCGAAGATGGAAGCTTCATCAGACTTAAAAACCTGTCGTTAGGATACACTTTTAAAAATCTTAAACAGTTTAAAGTTCAATCATTAAGAGTTTACGCAGCCGGAACAAACCTGCTCACTTTCACAAAATACACAGGTTATGAGCCTGAAGTAACCGGTGGTGTTTTAAGTATGGGCATTGACCGTGGTGTTTACCCTCATCCAAAAACATTTACCGCTGGAGTAAGAATAACGCTTTAAATTTAGAGATATGAATAAGATAAATATTTTCAAATTATTAGTCGCTTTAAGCATATCTGTGGTTATGTTATCGGGCTGCGATGCTGATATGCTTGAAATCAAGCCAATAACATCCGAGCTTGAAACAAACTTCTACAAAACCGAAGGTGAATGCTTTCAGGGTTTGGTAGCTGTTTATGATGTATTACAATGGGGGGCTGTAGCTACGCCAGGTATGGGAGCTTCAAGCATACCATTTGAATGGATAAGTGAAGTTCTTGGCGATAAATGCTATGCCGGTGGCGACAATGCTACTGATGGGGCTAATATGGAACGGTTAAATCGAGGACAAATTAGAGTGGAAGATGGTGCCCCAAGATCATTATGGAAAAAATACTACTCTGGTATTTACAGGGCTAACCTTTTGCTTGAAAAGCTACCAAATGCCACTTTTAATAAAGAATCGAACCGTACCCGTTTTGAAGCCGAAAGCCGCTTTTTAAGGGCCTATTTCTATTTCGATTTGGTAAGGTTGTTCGGCAATGTGCCGCTCATTTTAAAGCCTCTGTCAAGCTCAGAAATAAGTCAAAGCCAGGCATCGCCCGAAGCGGTGTATGCCCAGATTGTTACCGATCTTAAATTCGCAATGGAAGTATTACCCGAATATAAAAACCTTCCTGAAAGTGAACTTGGCCGAATTACCAAAAATGCTGCACAGGGACTTCTAATGAGAGCTTGGCTTTACTATACAGGCTATTACAATAAAACCCAATTACCTGATGTATCGACGTCTGAGATTCTAACAATTGCCGATAATCTGATACTTACCAGTGGTCATAATTTATTGTCTGATTTTGCTAAAGTGTTTAGCCCCGATAATAAAAACAATGCCGAATCGGTTTTTGAAATTCAGTTTTCACAAAAATCATATTCGGGATGGGATAACGCCAACCGCGAAGCAGCTGATGGCAATCTCTCAGTACTTCTATGGTCGATGCGGCTCCAGCCAGGCAATCAGTCAGGCTATGCCGATGGATGGTCGTTTGCGCCAATAGCCATCGAATATTACAATATGTTTCAGGATAACGACACTCGTAAAGCTGCGTCGTTTGTAGTTCCAGCTCAGGAAGGCGTTAATTACAGACCAGGTTATCAGGATTCAGGTATTTTTCCCCGCAAATGGGCTGCACTAAAAAAATACCAGTCGCCCAGAGGCGATGTGCGGGTAAATTATCCTTATAATAATCCGGTTATTCGATATTCTGATATTTTGCTAATGGCTGCCGAATTACACCTTTTACCTGGTGGCGATCAGGGAAAAGCATTATCTTATTATTCTCAGGTGGTAAAAAGAGCTTATGGCCCTAATGTTAATGTTTCTAATGTTAATCAGGACCTTATTTACAAGGAAAGAGAACTTGAATTTGCCTGCGAAGGCATTCGCTACTGGGATTTAATGCGACGTGGTCCCGATTATGCCAAATCGAAAATTGATTTCGATAAAGGAGAACCCTTTGTTCGCAAATTTAATTATGCTGCAAAAGGCCTTTTGCCCATCCCGCAATCAGAAATAATTAATTCAAACAACGCTTTAAAGCAGAACGAAGGGTATTAATAAGCAAAATTATTTCGATTTGTGGTAAAATCATTTAAAAAAATATTTATGAAGAAGCTAATATATTTCATCTCTGTTCTGATATTGGCAGCAGCCTGTACAGAAGAAAAATATTCGCTGGAAGACCCGGTGAATATCGACGACATTAGAATTCGTATTTATGAATTAGAGGAAGATAATTCCTACATGTTTGTAAATGGTATTATGGGCAGCGTAACCATACCAACCTGGGATCTGGGTAATGGTCAGGTGGCTAAGGGCGACACTGTTTATGCCCAATATGCCTTTAAAGACAATTATACAGTTAAAATGACTGTTTTCGACGGAGTTAAACCCGTAGTTGTGAGCACCACAGTTCGTGTTATGCAGGATAACCTCGAATATGTTAACGACCCCGTTTACTTGTTCCTAACCGGAGGAGCAGATGCACAAAATGGTAAAACATGGGTGCTTGATTCCCTTCGTACCGGCCACGTTCGGCTATTGCGAACTCAGGTGGGAAATACATTCAACGACCTTAAAGCACCTCTGTTTTTTTCTAACATTGGCGTTTATGACGATGAAATTTCTTTTAAACTTATTGGAGCTGAATGCAGATATAACAATAAAGGAGTTTCGCTTAGTCATGGTGGAACAATTGATGGTGTAGCTCAATTCAGAATTGAGCAATTGCGTCAAATGGGAACAGTAACATCAGTAAGGCCATCGCCGGTCGGTGATTTTCTGGTAGGATATACACCATCTGAAAATCCGCAAAAATGGGCTATTGTAAAGCGTACTCAAAAAGTAAATAATGTAGATACTCAGGTTTATTATTTAAAGCTGACAGGAGGTGCCTTTTTCTTTTTTTACAGAGGTAATTCCCCATCAGATATTGAGTATAGGATAGATTCAATTAGCGAAAATTACCTCAGAGTAGCGCATTTGGAAACTGCTCCTGCTTCAAGGGCTGTTTCAGGCTGGCAGGATCATTACATTCTGGTTCCTAAGGGTTACCCCATTCAGCCCGAAGTGCCTGACACTCCGGTACCGCCCAGAGCCGAAAACATTACCGAGAACTTTGAAAATCTGGCCAAATCTGTAACCTTTACTTATTTTGATGCCCTTCAAACGGGCTGGATGGGCTTACCCTCATTTTCGGTAGTTGCCAATCCTCGTGAAGATGCTGTAAATCCTTCCGATTCTGTTGGCAGATTTGTCAGAGGTATCGGCTACGATGAACAATTGCAAATCAAGAAAGGATATAAATTTGATTTATCGGTACGCAATAAGTTCCGAATGAAAGTTTATTTCCCCACTTATAACAATTATACAGGTGTAAATCTTAAGCCAACGGTTGAAATGCGTTTACGAAACAGCGCCAACGCAGCACAGGTGCAGCCTGCAAAAACCATAACAATTGCTCAGTCAGATTTTGGTAAATGGGTAGAAGTTGTATTTGATTTCTCTGACCAGGCCAGCCAGGTCAATTTCGACACCTGGGTTATTCAGTTTGGTGGGCAGTACCCTAAAGGAACCCAATCAAGTCCGGGAATATTTTTCTTCGACGATTTGGAACTTTTGTAAATTAAACAACACCAATTCACACCTTTTCTTTCACCTCGGCAATGCGAGGTGAAAGAAACTTTTTAACCGGATGCTTTAATCCGGAAATGGAGAATACTAATTTTAAAACTTTATATGATGAGGATTTTTTTGCTTGTACTTCTGGGGATTATCGTTAATGGAAATGTTTGGGCACAGGAAACTAAAGGTTTGAATCCCTTGCTGCAAAATGTGTATGGTCGCAATGTTCAAATTTTAAACGGTTATTGGAATTATCTGGTCGATCCTCTTGAAACCGGATACTACGATTACAGAAGACGCCCATCTCCATTTGGCTTTTTTAAAGATGTAGAGGTTGATAATATCAATACTTATAAAGAATACGACTTCGATACAGCACCAGTTATGCCAATACCAGGAGACTGGAACACCCAAAACTATGAACTGTTTCAATACGAGGGAACTGTATGGTTTAGAAGGGTTTTTAATTTCAAAAAGAACTCTGACAAAAGAAGTTATCTTTATTTTGGAGCTGCCAACTACCACACCATTGTTTATTTGAATGGCAAAAAAGTAGGAGAACATGAAGGGGGATATACACCATTTAACTTTGAAGTGACCGATTTTTTGGCTGATGGAAAAAACAAGCTTATTGTAAAGGTTGATAATAAACGTAGAGCCGATGCCGTTCCCACCAACAATTTTGATTGGTTCAACTATGGTGGAATCACCCGCGACGTTTTGCTGGTTGAAGCTCCATCAACATTTATTCAGACCTATAAAATACAGTTAAAGAAAGGTAGCAGTAACACCATTCAGGCCGAAGTGAAATTAAACGGAGATAAGCCTTTACAAAAAATAGTAATTGAAATTCCGGAACTTAAAATACGCCGCGAAGTAACTACCGACAACAATGGTCTGGCAAGATTCGAACATACAGTGAATTCAAAAATACTCAATCTTTGGACACCACAATCACCAAAACTTTATTCAGTAAACATTACATCTGAAACTGATAAAGTAAGTGATGAGATAGGGTTCAGAACCATTGAAACCAAAGGAAATAAAATACTATTAAACGGGAAACCGCTCTTTTTAAAAGGTGTTAGTATCCATGAAGAGGCCGCCTACCGAAATGGTCGTATTTTCTCTGCCGATGAAAGTCGCATACTACTAGGCTGGGCTAAAGAAATGGGATGCAACTTTGTTCGTTTGGCACATTACCCCCACAACGAACACATGGTTCGTGAAGCCGAGAAAATGGGCCTCTTGGTATGGTCCGAGATTCCGGTTTACTGGACTATTCATTGGAAAAATCCTGATGTATATGCCAATGCTTTAAACCAGTTAAGTGAAATGATAGAGCGCGACCAAAACAGAGCAAATGTTATTATTTGGTCAATCGCCAATGAAACGCCTCATGGCGATGACCGGGATATTTTTCTGTCTAATCTTGCCAAATATACCCGCGCCAAAGACGATACAAGATTAATTAGCATGGCCATGGAACGCTCGGATAAATCGCCAACTGTTCTTTCTATTAAAGACAACATGAGCGAATTTGTAGATATCATCAGTTTTAACCAATATGTAGGGTGGTACGATGGTATAAATGAAAAATTAGACCAGGTAAGATGGGAAATTGATTACAATAAACCAATTATTATCAGCGAATTTGGAGGAGAAGCCGTTTTTGGACTCAGAGGCGATGTTTCAGAAATATGGACTGAGGAATACCAGGCTGAGCTTTACGCAAAAACCCTGAAAATGATTGACGAACGCATGCCTGAGATATCCGGAATTTCCCCTTGGGTGCTAAAGGATTTCAGATCCTCGCGACGCTTGTTACCCAATTATCAGGATGGATTCAACCGAAAAGGAGTTGTTTCTGACAAGGGGGACAAAAAGCTATCATTCTTTGTTTTAAGAGAGTGGTTTAAAACCCGTTAGTGTTTTTTCATCATAATAAAATTTGAATGTTTAGGTATGATGGAACTCGCATGTAGGTAATTTTATTACTTCTGTGTTTGGTAAAACATGCTCGTTTCATAATTTGGAGTTGAGTTGTAGGTTGAAAGAGGTTGCCTGAAAATTTAAGGCAGCCTCTTTTTTGTTATCCAACTTTTCTGATAATTGTTCCTTTTGTTCACTATATATCTAAATATTAGTCCTTTAATATTTTTTTATGTTGGGTTTTTATAGGGTAGGTGGAATCCTAATCATAGGATGAATTTCTGAATTTTACTTTCAGAATAATTTTAACACATCAATTCTTCGACCTCTATTAAGCAAACTAAATCTGTAAATTTCTTAGCTATGAAAAAGAACTACCCTTTTGAAAAACCAAACTTCAACCTTAAACAAACTTTGGGAATTACTCTACTATTTCTATTGTTTAGCATTGTTAATGCACAAGTTCCGAAAAGAGGTTTGGGTATGAGCACAGCCACAACAACCGGATCCTGGTATGGTAATATTACCAACTCAAGCTCCCATTGGTATTATACATGGGGAACAACCATCCCAACAGCCCAGGAACCCAACATGCCGGCCAATTCAGAATTTGTACCAATGTTTTGGGGAGCATCCAATGTTAATTCAACCAATATTAACAAGCTGATTACCTTAAAAAATCAGGGGAAAATTAAGTATATACTGGGTTTTAACGAACCCGATTTAGCAGAAGAGTCCAATATGACGGTTGAACAAGCCTTAAACCTATGGCCACAACTTGAATCCATCGGTTTGCCTCTGGTTAGTCCTGCCACCTCCTACCCTTCTTTGAATCCCGATAGTTGGTTTGTTAGGTTTATGGATGGAGTCATTGCACGTAATCTAAGGGTGGATTATATAGCTGTTCATCTTTATGTTGGAGGTAATCCGGGTACTTATGTTAAAATTCTTCAGGATGTTTATGCCAAATATGGAAAGCCAATATGGATTACTGAATTTGCCGTTCGTGACGATAATACCGGAGGAAATCCGGCAAATAACATGTACACTCCTGAAATGATTTTGGAATTTATGCAAAATCTGCTGCCCCAACTGGAGGCCCTGCCCTTTGTTTATAGGTATGCATGGTTTAATCCTTCTCCAACAATGCCAGGGCTTTGGCCTTGCGCGCTATTTAACCAGGATGGGAGCCTTACAATTCTGGGTAATTATTACAAGTCGGTACCGCCCTTTGGTTATACCATCTACGAAGCTGAAAATGCAACGTTATCAGGAGTTGTAAAAGCATCTCAAAATAGTGGCTTTACAGGTACAGGATATGCTGACTATATTAATAATACAGGCGATTATGTTCAATGGACCATTAATGCACCTGATACTGGCATATATCCCATATCATTTAAGTATGCGCAAGCATCGGGGAATCGACCATTGGAGCTTAAGGTAAATGGTAACACCATTGTTGCCTCGCTCGATTTTCCTTCCACTGGCTCCTGGACTTCATGGAAATACACCGCCACAATAAATGTTAACCTGAATAAAGGAAACAATCTTATCAGGACTACTTCAATTGGTTCAAACGGTGGGAATATCGACCATTTGTTGCTTTCTAAACCAGTTAATATTTATCCGGTTGTATCAATTACAGCGCCTGCTAACGGTGCCAACTATACAGCCCCAGCCAATATAACCATTACGGCTAATGCATCCGATGCTGATGGCACTATTAGCAAAGTTGAGTTTTATAATGGCAGCACGCTAATTGGCACCAGAACATCATCTCCCTATTCTATTACATGGTCCGGAATTGCAGAAGGTAATTATTCGATTACAGCAAAAGCCACCGATAATAATAATGGCTTTACCACTTCGGCACCTGTCGGTATTTCGGTTTCAGCATCAGCACCAACTGAAAATATTGCATTAAACAAAACAATATCAGCATCGTCGGTCCAGGCTAGTAATTATGCTGCCTCAAAAGCAAACGATGGAAACCTTTCCAGTCGTTGGAGCAGCGCATCATCCGACCCCCAATGGATAATGGTAGATTTAGGAGCTCAGTATTCCATTTCAAAAGTTGTGATAAACTGGCAAAATGCTTCTGGTAAAAATTATACAATAGAAACATCAAATGATCCTTTGTTTGGCACAAAAAGTACAGTTGCAACAGTTACTAATGGAACTTCCGGAGCCAATGTAGCAACATTTAATTTTGCACCTGTAAATGCAAGATATGTAAGAATGCATGGAACCGCAAGAAATACATCTTATGGTTACTCTATCTTTGAATTCGAGGTTTATGGTTCAACTTTAAAGTCAACCTCTCTAAACGATATTATCATTAAACCTGAAAAAGAATATTCCAAAACAATCCTATCCCCTAATCCTGTAAAAAGCTTGCTAAATTTGAATTTAGATAGTTCAAAGGATTATGAAACCGTAGAGATTTTGGGTCTTTCGGGCATTCAATATTTAAAAAGAAAAATTTTAACTGGCGAAAAAGAAGTTAAATTGGACGTTTCTAATTTAACACCTGGTATTTACTTTATTAAAATCAACAGTATTAATAACTCTGAAGTCTATAAGATTAACAAGGAATAACCTCCAACATAAAGCAAAAAGAGGGAGCCTCGAACTTTTGAGACACCCTCTTTTTTTTATGAAACTAATTATTGTCTTACGCCTTGTGGCTATCGAGCAACAGACTCAGAATATCGATGGCTGCTTTGGCTACCGAAGTACCGGGACCAAAAATACCTACCACACCGGCATCGTACAGATACTGGTAATCCTGCTGAGGAATAACCCCACCGGCAATTACCATAATATCTTCGCGACCCAGTTTTTTAAGCTCTTCAATAACCTGAGGAACCAAAGTCTTGTGGCCTGCTGCCAGGGATGAAACACCCAAAACATGCACGTCGTTTTCAACGGCTTGTTTGGCAGCTTCGGCAGGCGTTTGGAACAAGGGGCCCATATCCACATCAAAGCCTATATCGGCATAACCGGTGGCTACCACTTTGGCACCACGGTCGTGACCATCCTGACCCATTTTGGCAATCATAATACGTGGCTGACGGCCTTCCAACTCAGCAAATTCGCGAGCCAGGGCCTGGGCTTTTTCAAACTCTCCGTCTGAAGCAGCTTCTGAGGAGTAAACTCCGTTAATTGAACGTATCACAGCTTTGTATCTTCCTACTATGGTTTCACATGCATACGATATCTCACCCAATGAAGCCCGCTTTTTGGCTGCATCAACGGCCAGTTCAAGCAGGTTGCCTTTGCCGCTTTTCACACATTCGGTGATGGCTTTAAGGGCTTCCTGTACCTCTGCTTCGTTGCGCTCGGCTCTGAGTTTATTCAGGCGCTCAATTTGCGATTTACGAACTGCCGTGTTGTCAATTTCAAGAATGTCGATGGGGTCTTCCTTTTCGAGGCGATAACGGTTGGTGCCAACAATGGTTTGTTTGCCGCTGTCGATTTTAGCCTGGGTGCGAGCCGCAGCCTCTTCGATGCGCATTTTGGGAATACCGGTTTCAATGGCTTTGGCCATACCACCCATCTTCTCAACTTCCTGAATCAAATCCCATGCTTTGTCGGCTAGTTCTTTGGTAAGCGATTCAACATAATACGAGCCTGCCCATGGGTCAACCGCTTTGCAAATATGGGTTTCTTCCTGAATGTAAATCTGTGTGTTACGGGCAATACGTGCCGAAAAGTCGGTAGGTAAGGCAATGGCCTCATCTAAAGCATTGGTGTGCAAACTCTGTGTGTGACCTAACGCGGCAGCCATAGCTTCAATGCAGGTACGTCCCACATTGTTGAATGGGTCTTGCTCGGTTAACGACCAGCCCGATGTTTGCGAGTGGGTACGTAGTGCCAGCGATTTATCGCTCTTAGGATTAAACTGCTTTACAATTTTAGCCCAGAGCATACGGGCAGCGCGCATTTTGGCAATTTCCATAAAGTGATTCATGCCAATGGCCCAGAAGAACGACAAACGTGGAGCAAATGCATCAACGCTTAATCCGGCATTTACCCCGGTGCGCAAATATTCCAATCCATCGGCCAATGTATACGCAAGCTCAATGTCGGCGGTAGCGCCGGCTTCCTGCATATGATAACCCGAAATGGAGATACTGTTAAATTTGGGCATATACTTCGAGGTGTACTCGAAAATATCGGCAATAATCTTCATGGAGAATTCTGGTGGGTAGATATAAGTGTTACGCACCATAAATTCCTTCAAGATATCGTTTTGGATGGTACCCGATAGGTCTTCCAGTTTGCAACCCTGCTCTAAACCGGCCACTATGTAAAAAGCCATTACCGGCAGCACAGCACCGTTCATGGTCATCGATACCGACATTTTATCCAACGGAATACCATCGAATAACACTTTCATATCGAGAATAGAGTCGATGGCCACACCGGCTTTAACAACATCGCCAACTACCCGCTCATGGTCAGAGTCGTAACCACGGTGTGTAGCCAGGTCAAATGCCACCGATAGGCCTTTTTGACCGGCAGCTAAATTGCGACGGTAAAAGGCATTCGATTCCTCGGCAGTTGAAAACCCTGCATACTGACGAATGGTCCAGGGGCGCATGGCATACATTACTGAATAGGGCCCTCGAAGGAATGGCGCAATACCTGCAGCATAGTTCAAATGCTCCATGCCGGCCAAATCCTCTTTGGTATAAGCCTTCTTAACGGGAATACGTTCCGGGGTTACCCAGTCCTTCTTAATCCCGTTTTTTTGAGCCCAATCAGCCGCATTGACTGAACAAGCTTCTTTTTTTATACTGACTTTATTAAAATCTGGTCTCATATTAATAGATTTTTAGATTTTTAGATTTAAGATGGATAGATTAGTTGACAAGACAATCAGATTAATTGATTTTGAAAAGAATAGAACATCTTTTCAAGCTCATTACATTGAACAATCAATTTTTCTAAATCATCTTTCGATAGATAGTTTAAATCATTTGATAAAATAAGGAGAGTTTGTAATTCAAACAGAGAGCCACGGGCTATATTTAAGAAATTGTTAAAATCTTTATTTGTGCCTTTCCCCGAACCTTCGGCAATATTGGCAGCAATAGATACCACAGCTCTCCGAGATTGTCCTTGAAGACCAAACATTTCAGCAGAAGGAAAATCATTGGTTGCAGCATATATCTCTTTTACAAGAGTTCTTGCCTTTTGCCAAATAATTAAGTCTCTGAATTTGTGTGGTCTCATGTTTTATCTTGATTATCTAAACTATCTTTTCTATCATTCTTATATCTAAATATCTTATCTCCAATTAAATATTCATTTGTTTATTAAACCCTTGCAGTGTTTCAAGCACATTGCTTTTAAGGCTGATAAAATGCTCAATGCCTTTGGCCTTTAGCTCGTCGGTGCAAGCGGGTGCGCCGGCAACTACAAGAATGGCTTTGCCTCCAAGTTTTTCAAATGCAATGGGGGCAGCTTCGGCATATTCTTCGTCTGATGAGCACAATACCACTATGTCGGCTTTGGCTTTTAATGCAGCCTCAACGCCGGCTTCCACTGTTGTAAACCCAAGGTTGTCAACAATTTCGTAACCGGCACATCCAAAGAAGTTTCCTGAAAACTGTGAGCGGGCCAAACGCATGGCCAGATTACCATAAGTGAGCATAAACACTTTTGGACGTTTGCCCGAATTTTCAACGGCTAAACGAAGTGCTTCAAACTCTTCGGCACCGCGGAACAGTTCAATGGGTTCAACAAGACCCGCCTCTCCTTTGGGTTTATTAACCACCTCGGGCTCAATGGAGCTTTTCATGCTCTCCGATACATTGGGATACTGGTTGGTACCCAAAAGAATCTCGCGGCGACTGCCAATTGCTTTTCTGCGCTGCGAGGCCGATTCTTTAATCTGAGATTGGATAAACCCATTTTGTAATGCTTTCAGGTATCCACCTTTTGCTTCAACTTCAAGGAAAAGCTTCCAGGCTTCGTTGGCAATACTATCGGTAAGTGTTTCAATATAATAGCTTCCGGCCGACGGGTCAACAATTTTATCGAAGTACGATTCTTCTTTC
>CAZFTD010000099.1:0-12668 GCA_964521525.1 uncultured Marinilabiliaceae bacterium
CGTCGCCTGAAACCCGGATTTGTGGTAACCAATGAGCCCGGCATTTATTTCATTCCCGCTTTAATTGACAATTGGCGCAACGATAAAAAGTTCGAAGCCTTTATTAATTATAATGAAGTTGAGAAGTATAAAAATTTTGGAGGAATTCGTCTGGAAGATGATATTTTGGTTACTGCCGATGGATGTAGAATTTTAGGGGAGAGAATTCCAATAGATGTTGAAGATGTTGAAGCTGAAGTGGCGAAGAAGCGTTGAGCTCAAACCTACTTTAAATACAAGAAACGGGTTATCGTTTCATTTAATACAAATGATATGAAGAGAATCTTATTAATTGTTGTTGCTGTTACAGGATTATTTTCTTTAAATAGCCAAATACTTCCATTTAAATTGGAAGAATTAACAGCTCCTGATTTTATAAAGGCAGTTGAAAAGAGTTCTGCTACCTGTATTCTTCCAATCGGAGTATTCGAGAAACATGGCCCGCACATGCCTTTGGGTACCGATTTGTATATTGCCCGCGAAATAGCCCTTCGGGCTGCCGAAAAGGAGTACTCAGTGGTGTTTCCATGGTATTATTTTAGCCAGATTAATGAAGCCCGGCAACAACCAGGTACAATTGCTTATTCGCATGATCTTATTTGGAGAGCGCTTCAGGAAACCTTGGATGAGCTTAGCAGAAACGGGTTCAGGAAAATAATCATAGTTAACGGGCATGGAGGGAACAATGCCTTTCTGGAATATTTTGGAATGACCCAGCTCGACAGGAAAAGAGACTATGTTCTGTATTGGTTTCGTCCTCAATTCAACGCTGAGATTCAAAAAAAGGTAGATGAACTAACGCAACCTGACCCCAATGGTATGCATGCTGGCAATAGCGAAACTGCCATGGTAATGGCCATTGACCCATCACTGGTACATACCAATAGAGCCAATCAACAAACAGGGAATGATGAGGCCAGGATGAACCACCTGAAAAATGTATTTACCGGAATTTGGTGGTATGCCCGTTTCCCAAACCATTATTCGGGCGATGGTTCAAAAGCCAACGCTGAAGCAGGCGAGTTGTTGCTCAACAATGCTTCCGAACAGTTGATCGAAGTTTTAAAATCCATTAAATCTGATGAAAAGGTGCCTGAATTGTATCAGCAGTTTTACAATGAAGCTGAAAATCCATTAAAAACCAAACAGTAAAATTTTTAAGGGTTTGTACTACAAAGTGCTAACGTTATCCGAAATGTTGACTTATGGAACTAAATATACTTAAAGATCTGCTTGTCATATTTGCCTTGTCAACATTTGTCAATTATGTTTTTACGCGGATTAAAGTTCCCACCATTGTAGGATATTTATTAACTGGAATAATTGCCGGGCCGCACGTTGCTGGGATTGTTCATTCCAATACCAATATAGACTTGCTGGCCGAGATAGGAGTGGTGTTGCTACTGTTCACCATTGGTCTTGAATTTTCTTTAAAGCATTTAATAAAAATCCGGAAAATTGTTTTTTGGGGCGGCTTTATGCAGGTGGCTCTAACTACCTTGGTTATCATGTCACTGGCACAAGGGTACGATATGGAGTTGCCCGCTGCTGTTTTTATAGGGTTTTTAACTGCATTAAGCAGCACAGCAGTTGTTTTAAAGGTATTGCAGGACAGGTCGGAGATTTCTTCAAATTACGGGCGCACCGTTTTAGGTATATTAATCTTTCAGGATATTCTACTGGTTCCCCTGCTTTTATTTACGCCTTTACTGGGTGGAGAGGTCAATCATATAACCCGGGATATTATTTTGTTAGGGCTAAAATCCATTCTCATTATTGTAATGGTTTTTATTGGGCATAAATGGGTAATGCCTGTTGTTTTAAGAGCTATTGCCATGACCAGAAATCAGGAATTGTTATTTATGAGCATCCTGCTCATCTGTTTGTCGGTTGCATTCTTAACACACGGGCTTGGTATGTCGCTGGCATTTGGCGCTTTTCTGGCAGGATTAATGATTTCTGAGTCGGAATATAGCCATAATGCTTTTGGACATATTATACCATTTAAAGATACTTTTACCAGCTTCTTTTTTGTATCCATTGGTATGTTGCTCGATATCAGTTTTGTGGTTGATAATATCGGGCTTGTTTTATTAACAGTGGTTTTTGTTGTTTTGCTTAAAATGGTGGTTGCCGGATTAACCGGATTTGTACTGGGGCACACATTCAGGGGCCAGGTAATGGTTGGTTTTGCCTTGGCTCAGGTTGGTGAGTTTTCTTTTATCCTTGCAAAAATGGGTCAGGGGTTTGACATTCTGAGCAACTATTATTACCAGTTGTTTCTGGCTGTTGCCATTGTCACTATGTCAATAACCCCATTTATGATTATGGCAGCCCGGCCCCTCGCTAATCTGCTTTTGAAACTTCCGGTGCCTAAATTTCTGGTTGATGGACTATTCCCATTAAAAGAAATGGTCATCCCCGATTTGAAAAACCATTTGGTATTAATCGGCAAGGACTCTCGCTCTTTGAATCTGGCAACAATGGCACATCATATAAAAATGCCTTGTATATCTATTGTTTTTGATCCGGCAGCAGTAAAAAAACGCCAGGGAAAAGGGGAAACATTAATTTACGGAGATGCCATTAACGAACCCATCCTGAAAAAAGCACATGTCGATACAGCCGAAGTCGTCGTAATTTCGGTAGGCGATTTAATTGCATCCATGGCCATAGTTGAGAAAGTGAGGAATATGAATTCGCATGCTGCCATATTCGTGAGAACCAAACATGTTGAAGATATTGAAGAACTATACCGTTTGGGTGCAACCCAGGTAATTCCGGAAGAGTTTGAGACGGCCATCGAAATTTTTGAACGGGTTTTAACCAAATATTTGCTGCCACAAAGTGAAATTCGTCAGATAATTGGACGAATTAGAAAAGACAATTATGGGGTATTTCGCGACAGTTCTAAAAAGCCTTCACGGTTTTCGATGATGAAAGATTTACCCAATATTGAAATTGCCGCATTAAAAGTTAGGGAGGATTCATTATTGATAGGTAAAACTTTGGCGGAGACTGATTTTAGGAACAAAGTGGGAGCAACCGTAGTGGCCATTAAACGGGGCAACGACATTATAGAAAATCCCGGGCCAAACTCTGCTTTTAAAAAAGGAGATATAGGCTACGTGCTCGGTAAGCCAGACCAGATTGCTGAAGCTGGTCGTATTTTCTCCGGTGAATAGAACCTTTAATTCTGGTACTTATAATCGCCCAAACCTAGAAGAGGCCAGAAAATAAAGGGCAGGAAAATTAATCCCAGAGTAAACCCAACGCCCTGCCCGAAACGTTTTGACACCAAATTGGTAAGCCACACTCCAATAATGAAGTTAACAACAGGAATCATTAACAAAAAAAGCCACCACCAGGGCTTTTTAACTATTTCAAGCAATACAAGCGTATTATAAACAGGAATAATACAAGCCCATCCCGGTTTTCCAGCTTTCTCATAAACACGCCAAAGCGCAGCAACCATTAGAATAAGCAAAGCCAAAATCAGAATCAAACTAACAACTACTGATGTCATAAAATATGGTTTAATGGTTAATGTGAATCTTACAAATTTAATTTTTTTGTAAATAAGAAGTCCCATTCAACATTTTTATTTTCACATTGTTTAATTTAAAGAGTTATAAATCTGCTTTAACTATGAACCACCATCAAATTGTACACAATTCTATAAGGCACCGATTCGAGTTGGTTGTTGAGGGAAGCATGGCTGTTTTAAGCTATGAACCGCATACAGAAAAAAAGTGGATTTTAAACCATACTTATGTTCCCGATCAGTTGAAAGGAAGGGGTATTGGCTCTGAACTGTTGCAATTTGTACTTGCCTATTGCCGTGAAAATCAAATTAAAGTTGTGCCGGAGTGCTCCTTTGTTTCGGCTTATTTCAGACAGCATCCACAATGGCAGGATTTATTATAGCGAGGTGATAAACAGGTTGGTTTTTATTAATAGTTGGTTTCGTTTGGTTTTAGTAATCTCTTTCTGCTTGCTTTTCCTTATTTAATGGTTTCTTTTTATTATTTATCATGCAATAATGAAAGAGATTTCTTACTTTTCGATAGCGTAAAAACCAACACTACAATGAACAACCCAAGGAATATTTCAAAAGAAGAAATTCAAATATTAGAAAGCAATGGATGCAGCTGTCCTGATTGGACAAGGGTACATGTAAAAGAGGGCTTTATTCCCGATCGTGTCCGTAGTGTCTCTTTCTCAGGTGATGTCTATCTTGGTGTTTTTTCACGGCAGTTTATCCTTCAGGGCGGGATAATTAAAATGGCCGGCATTTACAATGCTGTTATTCATCAATGCATCATAGAGGATGATGTTTACATCAATCAGGTTAAAAACTATCTGGCTAATTACAGAATTGAGAAAAATGTCATTATTGAAAGTGTTGATACTCTTGGCGTTACTGGGAAGTCGTGCTTTGGTAATGGAACCAGGGTAGCTGTTTTAAGCGAAACCGGAGGGCGCGAAATTCCCATTTATAATGAGTTGTCGGCTCATACCGCTTACCTGATGACCTTTTATCGACACCGGCCATCGTTTATTTCCATCCTCCAGAAAATGGTCGATGATTATACAAAATCAGTTTGCTCCGAAATGGGGGTAATTGAAGAGGGGGCTCAACTGTTAAGCTGTCGCACCATTTTAAATGTTAACATAGGCCCATTTGCAAAAATTGAAAGTATTTACCGGCTCAATAATGGCACCATAAACAGCTCTGAAAAAGATCCATCGTTTGTGGGGCCGGGAGTAATCGCTGAGGATTTTATTTTTTCAAGCGGAAGCCAGGTAAGTGATTCCTCTGTGATATCGAAATGTTTTGTGGGTCAGGGTACAGTGTTGGGGAAACAATACTCTGCCGAAAATTCTGTATTTTTTGCCAATTGCCAGGGGTTTCACGGTGAGGCTTGTTCCATTTTTGCCGGGCCCTATACTGTGTCGCACCATAAATCAACGTTGCTTATTGCCGGGTACTATTCGTTTCTGAATGCCGGAAGTGGCTCGAACCAGAGCAACCATATGTATAAACTGGGGCCAATTCACCAGGGCGTTGTTGAAAGGGGCGGTAAAACCACCAGCGATTCGTATTTATTATGGCCAGCCAAAATCGGCGCTTTCTCGTTGGTTATGGGGCGCCATTACAGGAATCCTGATACTTCCGATTTACCTTTTTCATATTTGATAGAGAATACCGATGAAAGTTTTTTGGCACCGGGTATAACCCTGCGCAGCATCGGAACCATTCGTGATGCCCGTAAATGGCCGAAAAGAGACCGCAGAAAGGATGATAATCTGCTCGATTGTATTGTGTTTAACCTGTTAAGCCCTTACTCCATCCAGAAAATGATTAAAGGAGTGCAAATCCTTGAAAATCTCAAGAAAACATCTGGCCCTTCTTCGGAGTACTTTATGTACAACAGCGCTAAAATAACCAATTCTTCAACTGAAAGAGGTATTAAGCTATACAGGCTGGGAATAACCAAATTCCTGGGTAACGGATTGGTGAAAAAACTTGAAGTATCTGACTATACCACCGAAGCACAAATGCGCAAAGCCATAGCACCGCTTGGTACTGAGGGTTCGGGTGAATGGACAGATATGGCCGGATTGATGGTCCCCAAAGAGAAAATTGCATGGTTAATTGATGAGGTAGAGCGCGGCTCCATTACGTCATTAGAAGAGATGAACAGACTCTATCATGAATGGAAAGACAATTACTTTGTTTGGGCATGGAACTGGATTGTGCCCAGGCTTTTAACTGAGGCCGGCATTGATGTGGAAACCGTTACGTCCAAAGAACTGGATTCTTTTGTTGATAAATGGAAAAACGCAGTGGTATCGTTGGATCAAATGATGTATGAAGATGCACGCAAAGAGTTTACATTAAAATCGCAAACCGGATTTGGAATTGATGGCGAAGCCGAAACGCGCCTGTCAGACTTTGAGAATGTTCGGGGTGAGTTTACAACCCATCCAGCTGTAACCGAAATTATTGAGCATATTGACAAGAAAAGTAAACTGGCTCAGAAAGTTAAAGAGAAACTGGCACAAGTGGTTCGTTAATTACAAAAAAAACAGAAGTTGTATTAGTTTGAAGCAATGAAATTGATGGCTATCTATTCTATCTTTTAATTAGAAGCTGATTATATTTTATGTTGAGATTTTTATTAAGATGATTTCAACGATTGTATTTAATAATCAGCAACTCATCTATCGATCTAAATGTCTATCTTCTAAACATCTTATTTGCTAAATTGTGATGAATCGCTTTAGAGATTTGATAACCGATGGTGAGGAAGTGACTGATAATACATAGCTTTGTTACTGAATTAAAACGAATTATACTAATAATAGAAAATATATGTGTGGAATTGTTGCTTATGTGGGTGATAGAACTGCCTATCCAATTTTAATAAAGGGCTTACAACGTTTGGAATACAGAGGTTACGACTCGGCCGGTATTGCTCTGATGAATGGCAAAACCAATATTTATAAGTGTAAAGGGAAAGTTAAAGATCTGGAGCATCTGGTTAAAGACCAGGATATTTCAGGCTCAGTGGGAATGGGGCATACCCGTTGGGCTACGCACGGTGAACCCAGCGACCGGAATGCACACCCGCACCAGTCGATGAATGGTAAGTTTATAGTTATTCATAACGGAATTATTGAAAACTATGCACACCTGAAAAAAGAACTCACCAACCGGGGTTATTCTTTTAGTAGTGACACCGACACTGAAGTGTTGGCCAACTTAATAGAAAACGTTTATCTCGAACAAAAGGTAAGTGCCGAGTTTGCTGTAAGGTTAGCCTTAACAAGGGTAGTAGGGGCCTACGGGTTGGTGATTTCTACACCCGAAGAACCCGGCATGCTGATTGCTGCCCGCAAAGGAAGTCCTTTGGTTATTGGAGTGGGAGATAAGGAATATTTTCTGGCATCGGATGCCACCCCCATCATCGAATATACTGATCAGGTGATTTACCTGAACGACGAGGAAGTGGCCGTTATTTCACGTCAGGGCCTCGATTTAAAAAATATCTACAACCACACCAAAACGCCTGAAATTAAAACCATTAATCTCAGTATTGAAAATATTGACAAAGGAGAATACGAGCATTACATGCTGAAAGAGATTCATGAACAATCCAATTCCATTACCGAAACCTTCAGGGGGCGGATTGCCATGGACGAAAGCAAAATATTTCTGGGCGGCATTTTAGACGTAATGCACAAACTTATCGAAGCCAAACGAATTGTTATTGTTGCCTGCGGCACTTCGTGGCATGCTGCTTTAGTGGGAGAATATCTTTTTGAAGAATATGCCCGCATCCCGGTTGAAGTTGAATATGCATCGGAATTCAGGTATCGGAATCCTATTGTTGATAAAGACGATTTGGTTATTGCCATTTCCCAAAGCGGCGAAACTGCTGACACACTTGCGGCAGTAAGATTGGTAAAGGATTCCGGAGCTACCATTTTGGGCATTTGCAACGTGGCAGGTTCATCGCTTTCGCGCGAAACACATGCCGGCGTTTATACCCATGCCGGTATCGAAATTGGAGTGGCTAGCACCAAAGCATTTACTTCGCAAATTACCGTATTAACCATGATGGCCTTTTTATTGGGTAATAAGCGTCAGGTTTTACCGGCTGCCGATTACAAAGCACTTATTCACGAGTTAATACAGGTGCCTGATAAAATTGCAGAAATTTTAAAAGAAGAAGAAAATATTAAAAACATTGCGGCGGTTTATAAAAACGTAACCAATGCTTTATACCTTGGAAGAGGTATTTTATTCCCTGTAGCGTTGGAAGGGGCCCTTAAATTAAAGGAAATTTCGTATATCCATGCTGAAGGTTACCCTGCAGCTGAAATGAAACACGGCCCCATAGCTTTAATTGATGAGTCGCTGCCGGTTGTTGTGTTGGCTGTTCAGGATCGCTCTTACGAAAAAATGGTGAGTAATATTCAGGAAGTTAAAGCACGCAAAGGCAAAGTAATAGCCATTGTTTCAAAAGGCGATAAAGTGGTTAAAAAGATGGCCGATCAGGTGATTGAAATTCCAAATTGTCATGAAGCCTTATCTCCGTTATTGTCAGTAATCCCCTTACAGATACTGAGTTATCATATAGCAGTCATGCGGGGTTGTAATGTCGATCAGCCTCGTAACCTGGCCAAATCGGTAACTGTAGAATAGATTTTTTTATTATAGATAAAGAAGGCGCAGTGTTTTTGTTTTATCACTGCGCCTTTATTTTTAGCGGGTACCATATTGTTCGTTATAGTACTGCTCGTATTGTCCCGAAAGGATATTGTTAAGCCATTGCTGGTTTTGCAGGTACCATTTAACCGTTTTTCGAAGTCCTTCCTCAAATTGAAGTGAAGGCTTCCAGCCCAGTTCATTCATCAATTTGGAAGAATCAATGGCATAGCGTTGGTCATGACCAGCCCTGTCTTTAACAAAAGTAATGAGTTGGGCCGATGTCCCGGCAGGACGCCCAAGTTCTTCATCCATTACCTTGCAAAGCAGATGTATTAAATCAATGTTTTTCCATTCATTGTTTCCACCAATGTTGTAGGTTTCGCCGTTTTTACCATTATGAAAAATAAGGTCAATGGCCGATGCATGGTCCTCAACAAAAAGCCAGTCGCGAATATTATCACCTTTACCATAAATCGGAATTGGCTTATTATTCTTAATGTTATTGATGGAAAGAGGAATCAGTTTCTCTGGGAATTGGTTAGGCCCATAGTTATTGGAGCAATTGCTGATTACTATCGGCAGTTTATAGGTATGAAAATATGCTCTTACCAAATGGTCGGAACTGGCTTTTGAAGCGGAGTAAGGGCTTCGGGGATCATACGAAGTTGTCTCGGTGAAGAGGCCGGTTTCGCCCAACGAACCATATACTTCATCAGTTGAAATATGGTAAAAGCGCTTTCCTTCCATATTTCCATTCCATTCCATGCGGGCTGCGTTCAATAGGTTTACAGTGCCAAGGATGTTGGTATTGATAAACTCAAGGGGATTACTAATGGAGCGGTCAACATGCGATTCGGCTGCCAAATGAATAACGCCATCAAATTTATGGGTGGCAAACAAACGGCTCACCATTTTGGCATCGGTAATATCTATTTTTTCAAACTGGTAATTGGGTTTGTGTTCAATATCAGTTAAATTTTCCAGATTGCCGGCGTAGGTCAAAGCATCCAGATTCAGAATGTTGTAATGAGGATATTTATTCACCATAAGCCTGACTACGTGAGAGCCAATAAATCCGGCACCGCCGGTAATAAGTATCGTTTTCATACAATTAGATTATTCAGTTTTAGTTAAAGAACACAAATTATGGAATTAAGTTGTTTCAAGCAAGATTAACTTAGAAACTACTTAAATTTTGTTTGCTGCCTTTATTAAGATAAAGTGATTTAGATATTTCCAATTTTTTTCCATCTTGTTTATCGGCTCCATCCTTCTTATATCTAAAACTCTTATTATCTGTTAAACACCTACTTAATGCCTCTTATTTTTTTCTCCCACATCCAAGCCGACAGCAACGTTTCTTCCAATGTTTTTTCTGCTTTCCATCCAAGCTCACTGTTGGCCAGGGTTGTGTCGGCCCAGGTTTTTTCTATATCGCCGGCTCGTCTGCCAACTATTTTATAGGGTAATTTAACGCCGGTAACTTGTATAAAGGTTTTAACTAATTGTAAAACAGAGTTTCCCTGGCCAGTTCCAATGTTAAAAAATTCGCAATTATTTTTCTGTTTGTTGTTTAACAGCCGGTTTATGGCAACAACATGCGCCTTAGCCAGATCAACCACGTTAATATAATCACGAATAGCAGTACCATCGGGCGTGTTATAATCATCGCCGAAGATGCTAAGCTCTTTGCGCAATCCAGCTGCTGTTTGGGTAATAAACGGAACCAGATTGGCGGGGACGCCTAAAGGCAACTCCCCAATAAGTGCCGATGGGTGTGCGCCAATGGGATTAAAATAGCGGAGAGCGATACAATTAATCTGCGAATTGACCTTGCAGAAATCAAACATGATGTCTTCGCAAATTGCTTTGGTATTGCCATATGGCGATTCGGCTGGCTTTCGTGGTGTATTTTCGGTAACCGGCAAAACATCGGGTTGACCGTAAACGGTGCAGCTGGAGCTGAATACCATGTTAGCAATTCCGTAACGCTTCATATTATCCAGCAAATTCATTAATGAGTTCAGATTGTTGCGGTAGTATTCCAAAGGTTTTTCAACCGATTCGCCAACAGCTTTAAATGCAGCAAAATGAATAATGGCTTCAATTTTCCGATATTTATCAAAAAAAGCATCGGTTAATGCTTTGTCCGACAAGTCGAACTGTTCAAAATCCGGACGAATTCCTGAAATTTTCTCTATGGCGCTCAATACACCTATTTCGGAGTTTGAAAGGTTGTCAACAATAACAACATTAAAACCGCTGTTCTGAAGTTCAACAACAGTATGCGAGCCAATGTAACCTGTTCCGCCGGTAACTAATATTTGTTTTTGCATATTCAGTTGAATTTTTACGTTGTAAAAATAGTGATTTTACAATGGTTGCAAGGTATTGACAATGTAAAACTTTCTGTTAATGACTAATTTTGGTTCCGGAGCTGCTAAAAATGTTTTTAACATTTTGTCAACAGCTGTTAAAAAGAAAATGGTGGACAAAAAACGAAAATTGTTTAACTTTGTAGTATGAGTACAATAGTAAGATACATATCCGATTTATTGCATTTTCACGATTGTGTGATTGTTCCCGGATTGGGGGGCTTTGTTGCCAACTATAAACCCGCTGTTATTCTGGAAGATCGCAATATGTTTTTGCCTCCGGCAAAGGAAATTGGCTTTAACCGAAGTTTGTCGCATAACGATGGGTTGCTGATTGATTTTATCGCAAGGCGCGAAGGAATTACTTATGCCGAAGCATCTGTGTTGGTAACACGCTTTGTAGATGATGCTCATAAACGAATTGGCACAGGCCAGATTGTTGATTTGGGTGATATAGGTTTGCTGAGGCGCGATGCCATTGGCAACTTGCAGTTTACACCCAAAGATACGGCTTCGTTCCTGCCCGATGCTTTAGGTTTAACATCGTTCCGGTTTGAGCCGCTCGAATCCAAAAAAGTTGTGCGAATTGATGTTGATCAGCCGGTGCCGCGTTTATTGCGAAGTCGTTCGCCACGCTATTGGGCTGCAGCAGCCGCGCTTATTGCAGGGTTGTTCCTGTTTAACACCGAACTTAAAATGCCCGAAGTTAATCAGGCCGGAATTAGCACCCTTATAGCAACAAGCCCGTATGTTGTTAATGCAACAATAGATGCCTCTGATATTGAGGTGAACACTCAGAATATTTCGGCAGAAGTGGCAGAAAATTCTATTGAAATGGAATATGAGGCTAAAGCTACCGATTTGCCAGGCTATCATATCATTGTGGCCAGTTTTAAACAAAGTGTTCCGGCCAATAACGCATTGGATGGCTTTTTGCGAAAAGGCTTTTCTGATGCCAAACTGCTCGACGATGGCCAAGGACGGATTCGTGTAGCTGTATCGTCGTACTTTAATAAGGATGAGGCGCTCAATGCTCTAAACGATTTTAGACAACAACCCGGTTTTGAAGGAGCCTGGGTGTTTGCTCAATAATAACTTTTTCTGTTAGTAATTATTAAAAGGTCGTTCATTAATGGATGACCTTTTTTCATGCTGTTGAACTGCAATAGCTTAAGCTAAGCAGCTATAAAATCTTTCCATGTTAAAAACCATTTTGCCGCTCATTTGTTTAACTTGCAAAACAAAAATATTAAACAGAGTATAAACAAATGAAAGAGATAAAAGAAGCCTTTAACTGGCGATATGCAACAAAGCGGTTTGATGCCAGCCGAAAACTTTCGAAGGAGCAGTTGGAAATACTTTTAGATGCAGCACGAATGGCTCCTTCTTCTTATGGGTTACAGCCTTTTGAAATTATGGTTGTAGAAAACGATGATTTACGTAAGCAGTTGAAAGAAGCCGCTTATGGCCAGCCACAACTTACAGAGGCATCGCATGTTATTGTGTTTACTGCCAACAAAAACGTTGACGAAGTTCTTGTTGACAGCTTTATGCAGCGTGTTGCAAAATCGCGCGGTCAATCGACAGAGAGTTTAAAGGATTTTCGTGCCATGCTTTTGGGCTCGGTTTCCGGAAAATCAGAGCAGGAGAAATTTCAGTGGGCTGCACGTCAGGCATACATTGCGTTGGGTTTCCTGCTTGCCACAGCTGCCATTGAAGGTATTGATGCGTGCCCTATGGAAGGGTTCAACAATGCTGAGTTCGACAGAATATTGAATCTGGAGCAGAAAGGTCTTAAATCGGTTGTGATGGCAACCGTAGGTTTCCGCTCTGCCGACGACAAATATGCAGCTTTACCAAAGGTGCGTAAAACGCAGGATGAATTGTTTACATTTTTCAAATAATAAGTAAAGGCTGCCTGTAACCTGGTCTATTCATAAATCCATAGATTTATGAATAATCCGGGTAAACTAATTTGGGCAGCCTTTTATCTTCTATGGTAACCAGTTGACCCACGTTGGCGCGAGTTTGTA
>CAZFTD010000100.1:0-12354 GCA_964521525.1 uncultured Marinilabiliaceae bacterium
CTCGAAATCTGCTCACTTTTTAATCAATGATTTGTATTTTTATAGCTACAACCTTACTTCATTATATGATACCGGGCAAACATGAAATATCGTCTGAACTAATTAAGAAAGTAAAAGAAAACAGTATTGTGGTTACTTGTAAACCAGGCGAACTGATTTTTAAGCAAAACTCACCTTTTCAGTATATCTATTATATTGATGCCGGATTAGTTAAAATCTACAAGGAAACAAAAAACCATCGCGAAATTATAATAAGTGTAATTGGCCAGGGAAATTTTTTAGGTATTGCAACGCTTTGGGATAATAAAATAAATTCATTCAATACAGTTGCCATAGAGGAAACAAAGTTGTACTTAATGCAGGAAACCACTTTTAGAAATCTGATAACCTCCAGAATCGAAAACACCGATTATATATTAAATTTGATAAGCTATCAGTCGCTTGATATTATTAACCGTCTCATAACCATTAACCAAAAGCAATTGCCCGGAAGAATCGCCGATTTAATTTTATATTTCTACAGGCTTTATAATGAAAACCTATCTTTCAGATTTCCTTTAACCAGAAGAGAACTCGCTCAGTTTGCGGGCACCACTAAGGAAAGCATCATTCGAACCCTCGCTGAATTTAAAAACGACCGCATTATTGAATTAGACGATCGGGAAGTAAAATAAACAGTATGGAGATTGTTAAAACCTTAAGCAGGCTGGGGTAATTCAAATCTGACAAAAAAACAAACAGGCAACCATTTTCACGATTGCCTGTTTGTTTCGAAAGGTGCTTCTTTCTTTAATTATTTTCTGGAATACTGAATAAGCTGATTGCTTATTAATAAATTTCTTTGTTTGGCTAATTCCTCATTTACTCTAAAGACCATTTTATCATCCTCAATTGAAAGATTGATAACAGACTCGGCAGGTTGACGTCCCTGCACTTCGGTAACCAAAACAACCGGAGAACCTGAAAGCGAATCGCTGATGCGCTTTAAATGGTTAGTTCGGTTATTGGGTACAAAAAGCATGTGGCAAAAGCCAATTTCCTCAACTGTACTAAACTCAACAATTTTAATATCACGACCACCAACCTTGCGGTCGCCAACGCTTTTCTGCAGCTCAGCAGTTAAAGGGTGATTTTTACCCAAAACGGCTATTACAAATTCAGCGTGGTTGTGAAGATTGGGCCATTGAATTTGACGAGTGAAATTGTAAATAAAATTAACCTGATACTTCTCAAGTTGATTGCTTCCTTCCACATTAAATTGGAAAAACAAAACAGCTCCTAAAAACAAAACAAATTTTCTCATAATACTCATTCTTATTAGATTTACATTCAAACGCTTTAATCAATATTTTTTTGCTTCAGATTTATGCCTTGATACGTCTATTAAGCAATGGAGTTTTATAAAAAAGTTTAACTTTCCTGAATAAAACAAATAAGATAGATTGGGCCAGTACAACTAGTAAAAGAGTTTCAAACCTTTATTCTCCCTGTACAACTAACGGATTATTGTTATATACAACGATTTTCCTGACAATATACCTTTTTGAAATTTGTTAAGAATATTAAAAAGAGTCCTATTCTTCGCTAACAAAAGTATTCGATTCAAAAAGTTTGGCCATTTGTGGAGCATAGGAGCGTGAAACAGGAATGGAGACAGAACCCGAATCGTTCATCCATAAATGAAAGACGCCTTTTTCGCGCTTCATCATTTTTACCCTGGGAATGTTAACCATATAGGAGCGGTGACAGCGTGTTAACATAAATCCTTCGAGTTCAATTTCAAGTCGTTTAAGTGTATTGCGAATGAGATATGATTTCACCTTTTCCCCTGCCTGGTAATGAATTACCACATAATTATCACTTGCTTCCAAATAAATTAAATCGCTCGATTTAAGCGTAATACGCAAAATTCCATTTTCATCACGAAACGGAATAAAATAGGCTTTCCGTCGGATTTGATCAATCAACGACTCCAGCGTCATTTTCTTTTCCTGCCAGGCAAAGAAAAGCAAACTGATGGTATAAGGAATAAGCAGAATAAGCGACGTATTTTGAACCGCGATGTACAAAAGCGCACCAAACGGACGTATATCCCCCAAAACGATGCGTTCTAAAATGGCATAGAACGCCCCCATAAATAAGACTTCCGCGGCTACCATTAATACATAATAAACAGCGGTTACCGGTTTCGATCGTTTGACCCGGAACATAAGCAGGCGACTGATTAATACCACCAGCATACCGGCTAAAACCAGCAATCCCGAAACCAATAAAAAAAGCCAATACGACACATCGTACCACTCACCTGCCCCAAATGGACGATAAATGTTTATAAAAACATAAGCAAACAGGGTTGTAAACAATATCTGAATAATCGTATTGCGGCGCGATACAAAATAATCAGGGATAATTTTGCTGAGTTTGCTCATGATTCGACATTGGTTCATAAAGCAAAAATAACCAAAGTTATCTTACTTCAAACCAAACTTATAAATAAAGATCCATTACTCTTGAAAACCACCCCGCTAAGATTAAATTCACCCCATCGGCATAGCAGTTCACCCCAGAAGACTCCTATCCACCGCATTATAAAGCAATTGACAAAATATTTGGTGGTCCATCACAATAATACGTAGCTTCATCTTCTGTTGCTTGTTTCCACACCATGCCTAGTTCCTCCTTGAGATAATATGCTTCGGCTAGTGGCTGATTCATATTTAGGGCTCTTTGAAGTTTTTCTTTTCCGGTTTCATTAAGGTTGTCATTTTTAATGAGTAACAACCATCGTAAACCTTTACAAGCTCAGTTTCCATAACATATAAAGAACGTATAGTATTATCTATGACTTCATTTATTTTCTTAATAATATGAAACGAACATGTTTGCAAAAAACACAACTTGTCCCCACTTTTCGGGCAACACCAATGAATTGAAAATTGGCGGAGCCAAAATAGCAAACATGGAGTTCCCCTCCCCGATAAACCCGGGGCAACCTGCTCCACAGTGCGGAAAGCAATCCAACCTTATTATTAAAATTATTTACGGATGAAAAAGGTTTATATTATAATTTTTATGAATTTAACTATGCTGTATTTTGCTTGTAATCCCGGGTTGAAAACTGAAAAAAATAGCCAGACAATGGATGGTAACTGAAATTAAAGTCGAAATTCCAAATATTCACCCGCAGCTTATTACCAATGTAAAAATACTAACCTTGTCCATCACCTACGAATTCAAATCTGATTTGAAATACTGTATAACTATTTCCGATAATGAATTGGAAAGTGGACGCAAACATATGGAATCAATAGTTTTTAACTCAAATAATTAATCTCTGAGTACCGAATCTTTGTTAATTGAGAAAGATGGCATTTTAGCTGCCATTGAAAAGAATGATTTTAAGTAAACCATTTTTTAAAATAATGGAAATGAAAATAGAAAGGATTACCAACAATCAGTTGCTCATTTCAGAGAAAGAAGTCAACGAAATAATTTATTACCCGCTTGACAGGATAAATTAAAATGTCAATAATTACAGTTACTCTCTTATTCAATTTGCCACGATTTTAATAGTTATTGTTACTGTAAATTTATTTGAAATCAAAGGGTTGAGAGAGGTTCGAGATACGCTTGGCAATTCCTAAACAATAATATATCCAATGTTCGAATTACTTGAATGATTGAATTAGGGGCAGCTCATTTTTGGGCTGACCCTATTTTTTTTAGAAAAATAACGTATCTTATAATCGAACTATTGATTATAAAATAATCAGAATTTAATAATCTACATGTTAGTAATATCTATCATTGGTTTAAATGTTAGTAACTCTACCGTTCTCTTGATGCATGGAAACAACCAAGAAACTCGAAATATTATCAGCCGCTGCCAAGTATGACGTTTCCTGTTCGTCGAGCGGAAGTACCAGATCAAACACGCCTGGGGGTATTGGTAATGCAGCCAAATCGGGCATTTGTCATAGTTTTACCGAAGATGGGCGTTGCATTTCGCTGTTAAAAGTGCTTTATACCAATTATTGTATTTACGATTGTGCCTATTGTGTTAACCGACGCACCAACGATGTGCCGCGAGCCTGTTTTACTGTAAAGGAACTTACCGATATAACCATTAATTTTTACCGGCGCAATTATATCGAAGGGCTGTTTTTAAGCTCCGGTGTGGTAAAAAATGCCGATTATACCATGGAACAATTGGTAGGTGTGGCTAAAACACTGCGTTTAACGCATAAATTCAATGGTTATATACATTTAAAAGCCATTCCGGGAGCCAGCCCTGAATTAATTAAGGAAGCCGGCCTATATGCCGACCGGTTATCGGTAAACATTGAAATACCATCGGAAAGTAATCTCAAAGTATTGGCACCCGAAAAGGATTACCATAGTGTTCTGTCGCCTATGTCGCTCATTAAAGTGGGCATTGAGCAAAATAAGGAGGAGCGGCGGCATTTACGCCACGCGCCATTGTTTACACCAGCCGGTCAAAGCACCCAACTTATTATTGGAGCCACGCCCGACACCGACAAGCAAATACTTTCGCTGGCCTCAAACCTGTACCATCAAAACGGGTTAAAGCGTGTGTATTACTCGGGGTACAATCCTACGAATTTGTACGACAGTCGTTTGCCGGCACTATCAGCCCCGCCTTTACGTCGCGAAAACCGTTTGTATCAATCCGATTGGCTCATGCGTTTTTACGAATTCAGAGTTGATGAAATAGTGAATGATGAGCATCCCGAACTGGAATTGGAAATCGACCCAAAACTAAGCTATGCTTTGCGGAATCCCCATTTATTTCCGGTTGATGTTAACAAAGCCGATTATCATCTGTTGTTGCGTATTCCGGGAGTAGGCGTAAAATCGGCCAAAATGATAATTGCGGCACGTGGCTATCGTAGGTTAAACTCCGAAAATCTTGCAAAATTGGGTGTGGTGATGAAAAGAGCACGCTATTTTTTAACCTGCAATGAATTAACTGCTGCTACCGTACAGGATTTAAAACCCGAATATGTGCGTGCCATTTTAACTTCGCCTGTGAAAAAGGGTAGAGTGCCTGATGCCATTCAGCTTAATTTGTGGTAACATGTAATTGTTTCTCTATGCTTGTTTATTGTTACGATGGAACTTTTGAAGGATTGTTGACATCTGTTTTTGAAGCTTACGAGCGCAAAGAGCAGCCGGAGAGTATTTTGCCACCTCATGCTTTAGCAGACCTCTTTGCCCATACACATGAAGTGATTACCTGCGCTAATAAATCGGAAAGAGTATGGAATGGCGTGAAAAAGATTGGGGGCATTCTCACCTGTGAGCATCTCTATTATACATTTTTGTCGCAAGAGGAAGGCTTTGAAATACACTTTTTGCGCTATTGTCAATATCTTTTTACCTGTAATCGCCCTGTTATGAAAGATTTGGCCAATGCCGATGTGTTAAAAGTTTTTCAACTTTCGCGTAAAGTTGGTCGCGAGGCTCACCGAATTTTAATGTTTCTGAGGTTTGAACAGGCGGCCGATGGAACTTATTTTGCACCATACGCCCCAAAATATGATGTTATACCTTTGGTAACAGGACATTTTAGAGAGCGCTTTGCCGACCAAACCTGGATTATCTATGATTCGTTGCGCAACTATGGCGTTATGTACGATTCAAAGAGCGACACCATAGAAAAATTCACCATCAACGCCCCTCCTTTTGATGCCGAAACAGGGAAACTCCAGCCCGACGCTGAACATCCTGAAGAAGAAAACTGGCAAATACTATGGCGAACCTATTTTAAAAGCATGGCCATTACCGAACGAAAAAACCTGAAACTGCAGCGAAATTTTATGCCGAAAAGGTTTTGGAAATACCTTACCGAGAAACGCATTTAGTATTGTAAATGAGAACAATTATAAAACATGTTGTTTGCACCATTCAAACAGGCAAATGGCGGCTGCATGCGATACGTTAAGCGATTTTATTTTACCGGTAACTGGTATATGAACTAAATGGTTGGTATGTTTAATTATTTCTACAGGGATTCCTTCTGATTCATTTCCAAGTAATAACGCCATTTTTTTGGGTAATGCCGATTTAAAAAGATTGTGACTCATAGGTGCTGTTTCAAGTGCAACCAGCTCATATTCATTAGGAATGTGACTTGCAAATTCATTAATTGGGCAAAACTCATAATTTACCACCGAGTTGGCAGCACCGGCAATTCGATTAATTTTTGTAGTTCGCAGTAAGTTGCCGGTATGAACCACCAACAACTTTTTTGCACCTGTATTACCGGCAACCCGAATTAAATGGCCAATATTTTCGGGCGTTTTAATGCCACATGCCACAATAATTGGAGCAAATTCATCGGGTGTTTGGGCATATGGGTTATTCCCGAAAAAGCGATTGGCATTTAAATCAGTTCTCATTCTTTTTTATTGGGGTAAGGCCTAATTCTTTGGCTTTGGTAAGCATGTATTGGTAGGCTTCTTGGTGGTTGTTGTGTATAATACCATCAAGAATGGCATCCTTAATGGCTGACTTAATGTCGCCCACTTCGCGACAAGGTGTCAGGCCAAAAACTTCCATTATGGTTTCGCCACTTACCGGAGGCTGAAAATTGCGAATCTGGTCTTTTTCTTCAATCTCTTTAAGTTTGCGTCGAACTATTTTAAAATTACGCAGGTGGCGGTCTTTCTTTTCAGGATTTTTCGAGGTAATATCAGCTTCACAGAGCGTCATCAGGTTATCAATATCATCGCCGGCCTCAAATAAAAGTCGTCGCACAGCCGAGTCGGTTACCTCTTCTTCGCTTAAAACAATGGGGCGCATATGCAGGAAAACCATTTTCTGCACAAATTTCATTTTCTCGTTAAGCGGTAATTTTAGTCTTTGGAAAATGACCGGAATCATGCGTTCGCCCACATGGTTGTGTGCATGAAATGTCCATCCCTGTTGGGGGTCGAAACGTTTGGTTATGGGTTTGGCAATATCGTGAAGCAACGCCGACCAACGAAGCCATAAGTCGTCGGTATTGGGCGCTATTTGGTCTAACACTTCAAGTGTATGGTAAAAATTATCCTTATGGGCTTTCCCATTTACCGAGTCAACGCCTTTAAGATTTTGGAGTTCCGGAAAAATATCTTTTAAAATGCCTGTTTTTTCCAGAAGTTTAAATCCAATTGATGGACGTGGAGCCTGTATTATTTTATTCAATTCTTCGGAAATACGTTCCATACTCACAATAGAGAGGCGTTCGCGGTTGCCAATGATTCCTTCATAGGTCGAATCCTCAATAAAAAAGCCAAGCTGGGTGGCAAAACGAATGGCACGCATCATGCGCAGCGGGTCGTCAGAGAAGGTTATGAACGGATCGAGCGGGGTTCGTATAATTCCGTTTTCAATATCCTTAATTCCGTTAAATGGGTCGATTAGCTGGCCGTAATCCTTCTTATTAAGACTTATTGCAAGGGCGTTTATGGTGAAATCGCGACGATTCTGATCATCTTCAAGGGTTCCGTTTTCAACAATGGGCTTGCGGCTGTTTCGGTTGTACGATTCTTTTCGGGCGCCCACAAATTCAATTTCCACATCGCGATATCGGAACATGGCCGTGCCAAACGATTTAAAAACCGACACTTTAAGGTTTCCCATTTTTTTTGCTACCTTTTCGGCCAGGGCAATGCCATTGCCAGTTACCACAATATCAATATCGGTATTTTTACGGTTCAGGAAAAGGTCGCGTACAAAACCGCCAATAACATAGGCTTCAACACCTTCAATGGCTGCAATGTCCGATACAACTTTAAAAACCTGTTGTTTCAGAAACTCCTTCATCATCATAACTAACAGTCGGTTTCAGTTTTTTGCCCATAGCGGCAACTGACAAAATTACAATATTTTTCCGGGTAAATGGCTCCGGAGGGCTGTTTTGAAATATGGCACAGCAATTGTATTGAAATATGTATAAATATAGATATTTGTATTTTTAAAATATAGTTACTATTTTTGCATCATCAATTAAAAAAAAACAGAATTATGGTTGAGCATTTAACTTCCGCTACCTTTAAAGAGAAGGTATTTGATTACGAGAAAAACTCCGAATGGAAATTTGCAGGCGATAAGCCATGCGTTATCGATTTTTATGCCAACTGGTGTGGTCCATGTAAGATGGTAGCCCCGGTGTTGGAACAACTGGCTAAGGAATACGATGGTAAACTCGATATTTATAAAGTAGATACCGAGCAGGAACAGGAATTAGCTGCTGTTTTCAGAATACAAAGTATTCCTTCAATTCTTTTTGTGCCAAAAGATGCTGCCCCGCAAATGGCTATGGGAGCGTTGCCTAAGGAAACTTTCGAGCGTGCATTTAAAGATGTTTTAAGTGTAGAGAAGTAAACAATAGGCACTTCGGCTTGTTTTTTGTTATATTTGAAACTTTATAATGCCAATTCAGTAAGAGCTGAGGTGGTTGATTAAAATTTGAAGAGATATGAAGAATTTATTTTTATTACTGGTTTTTGCTGTGTTTATGGTTCAGTCAACTGCTTGTTCGGCTGGCAATAAGTCTGATAATAAGGGCGAAGCAAATTCAAATCAGGCAACATTGGTAAGTAACAGCAACACGCCTCAGGTAATTACGCTGAATGAAGAATCGTTTATAGAGCATATTTACGATTTTAAGAGCAATACTGAGTGGCAATATAAAGGGAACAAGCCGGCAATTATAGACTTTTATGCTGAATGGTGCGGGCCTTGTAAAAAGTTAGCCCCAATTTTGGTGGAGTTGCAGGAGGAGTATGGCGACAAAATTCAGATTTATAAAGTGGATGCTGAGAAAAATCGTCAATTGGCGGCAGCTTTTGGGGTGAGCGCCTATCCTTCAATTCTGTTTATTCCCATGAACGAAAAACCGGGCGGAGCCAGAGGTTTATTGCCTAAAGAAGAACTCGAAAGGATAATAGAAACCTTTTTAAAGGTGAAAAAATAATAATTCGCTAAAAAACATAAAAAAACTTCAACCATTGGTTGGAGTTTTTTTTTATTTATATTTGCCAAACAATTTGGGGGTGCCAAAATTTATGGCTGAGATTAAACCCTTTGAACCTGAACCGGGTAATGCCGGCGAAGGGATAAATTGGATACTTTCTCTTTCTGATTTTTTCTCCAAATTGTAGTTTACTGAAATTCTTTTTAAGTCAATGGGGTGCCCTAAACAATCGGGCTGAGATCATACCCTCTGAACCTGGTCGGGTAATGCCGGCAAGGGAAAGACCATATCTCCGTATCTCCATTGCAGTTTGTTTAATTTTTAAATTTTAACTGCATTCGAAATGAAAAAGTTAGTGTTTTTTTTAGTGTTGATGGCTGCTTTGCCAATGGTGATGTTTGGCCAGTATCGTGTTGAAGGCAAAGTTACCCGGGAGGATGGCTCTGCCCTACCGGGTGCGCGTGTACAACTTCAAGGCAAAACCGTGGCCACATCGGCCGATGGTAATTATCTGTTTGAAAATGTTTCGGCAGGTGTTCATCTGCTACAGGTAAACTTTGTTGGTTTTGCTCCAAACAACCAAAATATTGAAGTTAACCGCAATACGGTTGTGGATGTTACATTATTTGAAACTTCTATTATGACTCACGAAGTTACCGTGGCGGCCATCAGAGCAAAGCGTAACGATCCGGTTGCTTTTAGTGAGGTTACCAGTGCCGATATCGCAAAAGTCAATTTTGGTCAGGATATTCCTTATCTGCTCAACATGACTCCCGGACTGGTTGTTAGCAGCGATGCCGGTGCCGGAGTGGGATATACCAGTATGCGCTTACGTGGAACCGACATAACCCGCATTAATGTTACGGTTAACGGAATTCCGCTGAACGATGCCGAGTCGCAGGGTGTTTATTGGGTTAATATGCCCGATTTTGCCACATCGGTAAGCGAGGTTCAGGTGCAAAGAGGTGTTGGAACCTCAACCAACGGCGCCGCGGCTTTTGGGGGGTCAATTAACATGAGTACTTTTAATAAACCTGGCGAAGGCAGTGTTATTATTGATAACAGCTTTGGCTCGTTTAACACCCAACGGAATTCCGTTCAGGTTCAATCGGGGTTACTGCCCAATAATTTTGCTTTCGATGTACGTTTGTCGAAAATCTCTTCTGATGGGTTTGTTGACAGGGGAGCATCCGATTTAAAATCATTTTATTTTTCGTCGGGGTATTATGGCAATGCCACCACTTTGAGGTTTGTAACCTTTTCGGGTAAAGAAAAAACATACCAGACTTGGAATGGCGTTCCTAAAGTAAAATTGAACAACGACCAGGCCGGTATGGAAAAACTGGTGATGATGGATGGCTGGTCAGATGAAGAAGCCAATAATTTGTACCAGTCGGATGCCAGAACGTTTAACCGGTATCTGTATAAAAATCAAACCGATAATTATCAGCAAAACCATTATCAGTTGCATTTGTCGCACCGGTTCTCGCCACGATTTTTCCTGACCGGAGCAGCACATTATACACACGGTAAGGGTTATTACGAGTCGTACAAGTACAATCAAAAATTTACCAAATACAATTTCCCATTTGCCGAGGTTGTTGTTGATGGTGTTACCGTGAAACGTACCGATTTGGTAGCCCGAAAGTGGCTGGATAATGATTTTTACGGGTTTACAACATCGGGTGTTTATAAAAGCAACTCGGTTAGTTTGGTGTTAGGCAGTGCCTGGAACCGTTACGATGGCGACCATTTTGGCAATGTAATCTGGTCGGCTGTTAATGCAGGCTTACCAGTAAACTATCGGTGGTACGAAAATTTTGGTAAGAAAACCGATTTTAATTACTTCGCTAAGCTAAATGTTGATATAATCACCAATTTGAGTTTATACGGTGATTTACAAATGCGGCATGTTTCCTATAAAATTAAAGGTATTCACGATAATGGTAAGGATTTGTCGCGCTCCACAAAATTCAACTTTTTTAATCCAAAAGCAGGCTTCAGCTATACGTTTTCTCCTGGTTCGCGGGTGTATGCATCTGTAGCAGTTGCCAATCGGGAGCCTTCGCGAAGCGATTTCAGAGATGCCGACCCGGGCAAGGAACCAAAAAAAGAGAAATTGATTGACTACGAAGCCGGAATTGATTGGGCAGGAAAAACATGGACTGTTCAGCTGAATGGATTTTATATGAATTATAAAAACCAGCTGGTGTTAACAGGCAAGATTAACAATGTTGGAGCCCCCATTATGGAAAATGTGGGTAAGAGTTACAGAGCCGGCGTTGAACTGGCTGCACAGGCAAATATTACATCGCGTCTTATTTGGGGCGGTAATGTTGTGATTTCTTCCAACAAGATTAACCGTTTTACTGAATATGTTGATGTTTGGGACGATGGCACGCAGCAGGCCACCTATCTTGGAACTACGGATATTGCTTTTTCTCCAGGTCTTACTTTTGTTAACCGTTTAGAATATATGCCTGTAACGAATTTAATGGCAGGGCTGAACACGCGTTATGTTGGTAAACAATACATTGATAATACTTCCAATAAAGAACGGCAATTGGATGCCTATTTGGTTAATGATTTGGTGCTGCGTTACCAAATTAAGAGTAAAAAAGGAGTGGCTATTGAGTTAGGTGCCCAGATAAACAATCTGCTTAACGAACAATACATCAGTAATGCCTGGGTTTACAGTTATTATAGCGAAGGCGTAAGAGAT
Source organism: uncultured Marinilabiliaceae bacterium (assembly GCA_964521525.1). Taxonomy (GTDB): domain Bacteria; phylum Bacteroidota; class Bacteroidia; order Bacteroidales; family Marinilabiliaceae; genus CALEUX01. The sequence continues at coordinate 11,706 of CAZFTD010000100.1, forward strand.
GTATTGGATGGATATTTTCCGCAAGCCGGTCGCCATTATATGGGGCAGGTGGTTGTTCGGTTTTAATTACACGAACGATTATTTTTTTTCTGGAAGCATATTGCCATTTGTAACCTGTGAGAGGCAGTAATAAAGAGATTTTCTGTATTATTGCCTCTTTTTTTATTTCTTCCTTTTATCCTGTTGCGTTACGTTGGCAAATTCTTTCCACAAATTATCATCTTTAGGCACAGGAGCAGTAATCTCAACCGGTTCCTGCTTAACGGGGTGCAGAAAACTGATTCTTCGGGCATGCAACGAAATGCCGCCATTGGCATTGGAGCGGTCGAAACCGTATTTTAGGTCGCCGCGGATGGGGCTTCCTATTTTTGCCAGCTGACAACGAATTTGATGATGGCGGCCCGTTTGTAAATCCACTTCCAGCAAATGGTACTTGGCAGCGCTTGAAACATGACGGTAGGTTAGGATGGCTTCCTTAGCGCCAAGTCGCATTTTGGGGAAAGCGTATGATTTGTTTTTTTTGCTGTCTTTTAAAATAAAATGGCGCAGTGTGGCTTCTTCCTCTTCGGGCAACTCTTTAACAACTGCCCAGTAAGTTTTTTTTACCTCCTTATCCTGAAACATTTTATTCATTCGTGTGAGTGCTTTG
>CAZFTD010000101.1:0-12156 GCA_964521525.1 uncultured Marinilabiliaceae bacterium
CGTTCAACAATTCTAACAACAAGCGCCTCAACTTGATGTAAAGCCTCCCGAACAGCAATATGAACCTTGGCATCTTCTTCGTTAATTGCAGTAATTAACTGTTTAACTGTCATTTTTTCAAGATTCTTAAATTGCGATGGCGATTCAGTAATACTGAGGGTAAACTTTGTATCTTCTGCTTTTGTAATCATGATAATATATTGAATATTTTAAAATTCTGAATGATAACTAATTAATCCATCCATAGGATCCATAATCACCTTACCGATTGAAAATCCGGTTTCTGCAGCAGCATCTTTCAATGGATTTATAAAATACCAGGCAATGCTACCGGTGAAATTTACCGTATTATATCCAAAGTGATTATAATGCATTATGTTACGGTTAAAAAATTCAACAAAACTGTTTTTAACCAAAACGTAAAGACTTTCTTCGTTAATATGTTCGTTTAAAAATCGGGTAAACCCTGCCAAATAACGATTTGGGAATGGTTGCCTATACACTCTGTCCAGGATTTCGGCTGGTGTAAGTTTATATCTTTCAAGAAAGGCCTTACAAATATGTTCAGGAAGTTGACGCTTAAGCACGTCGGCCACTAACTTTTTACCCAGTACAGCCCCACTCCCTTCGTCGCCCAAAATAAACCCTAGTGGAGAAATCTGGTATTCAATATCCTGTCCATTAAAATAGCATGAATTTGATCCGGTGCCAAGAATTGCGGCTATTCCCGGACTACGTCCGCACAAAGAACGTGCAGCGCACATCAGGTCACTGTCGACAGAAATTTCCTGAGGGTTCCACATTTTTTTTAAAGCACGTAATACAACATCCTTCTTTTCAGGATTGGCACATCCGGCACCATAAAAAAACAGCGATTTCAGATCGCTAATTTCCAACTCAAACTCCTTAATTAAAGCACTATATATTTCCTCGTCTGTTTGATAAAAAGGGTTAATTCCAGAAGTTTTACATTGACCCACAACTTTTTTGCTGGCATCTGATAAAACCCATGTAGTTTTAGTTGAACCACTGTCGGCAATAAGAATCATACTATTGTAATATATGTTGAAAAATATTAGATATGCCCATTAAAACAAAGAATAAAAACGAACAGATGTTTTCAAATGCTTCATATTAGCCTTTGCTATTTCCATACAATTTTCAATGCAAATATATAAAAAAACCGACAATAACAATACATGATGTAATATGTATTACAATTTTTTGATTCTATAAAAAATTGTTTTTATTTTTGAAAAAACTATAACACCGCGATATTTACATTAAAACATTCACTATAAGCCATGTATACGAAAATTATTAAACTGGCATTAATTTTTTTATGGATATTACCTTGTTTGCTTATAGCCCAGCAATACACTGGAAATAATACCAAAGAAGAGAAAAAAGTGGCTGCTGTTGTAGCAAAAAAAATAAAAACAGCACCTTGGGATTTTTCAATGTGGCGCCATACCGGAAAAATTGTTTTAGATAGCATACATGTGAGCAAGTCACAAAAATGCATCAATTTCTTTTTTTCACCACAATTAACCCATATTCCTGTTCGCCAAACGGAAATGGAGAGTATTAAGCAACAAATTAAATATAAACTGGGACGCAGGTTTTCTGCTTACACCATTCATCTTTACTCGCGTAATCAACTAGTAGAAAGCTATATTCCCAATTATTTCAGACATGGCAACCTGACTAAAGATGAGACCCGAAATACAATTAAAGCATCCGGAATTCCAGTGGTTACCCGGCTTAATCAAAACAATTGGGAGCATGGTTTAAGCGGCAGACATATAGCTCTTTGGCCCGGGCATGGCTGGTATTATGAGCAAAGTCTCGACCGATGGGAATGGCAAAGAGCCAGGCTTTTTCAAACAGTTGAAGACCTTTATCCATATTCAATTACACGGCAATTTCTGGTTCCAATGCTTGAAAATTCCGGAGCCTATGTTTTCCTCCCACGCGAGCGTTGTACTCAGCCTTTTGAAATTGTTGTTGACAATGACGGGTCTGACAACCATTCAAAGCTGGAAATAAATAACGGAACGTTTCAATGGGAAACTGATGATAAAAATGGATTTGCCATTAGAAAAACACTAATAGATGGAGAGAACCCTTTCAAAATGGGCACTCATTTAAAAATAAAAGCTGGTGGCAACAAGCCGGGCAGCTTGTTTTTTATTCCTGACATAACCGAAGATGGGGAATATGGCGTTTATATTTCCTGGGCCGAAACAGAAAACAGTGTTGAAGATGTAATTTGTCGTATCAATTACTCCGGAGGACAGGCTGAATTTAAACTGAACCAGAAAATGGGTTTTGGCACATGGATTTATTTGGGCACTTATTATTTCAAAAAAGGTGTTAACAAGGCTATGGGGAGTCTTGAAATTACTTCAGAAAGCCATCAAAATGGTTTTATAACTGCCGACGCCGTTCGCTTTGGAGGTGGCATGGGCAATGTAGCGCGGGGAATTGAAAGAAGTGATTCGCCAATGGGGTTAGAAATTGAAAACGAAGCATTGCGGAATAGATTGAAAGAACCTAAAACCAGCGGTCGCCCCAGATTTATGGAGGGTGCCCGTTATTTTCTGCAATATAGTGGCATGCCCGATTCAATTGTATATAACCTCAACAAAAGCAGTAAAGATTACAATGATGATTACATGTCGCGCGGCGAATGGGTGAATTATTTAATGGGAAGTCCCAATGGCCCAACCCTTTATCCGGATGCAAAAGGATTGGGAATACCTATAGATTTAGCGCTTTCATTTCACACCGATGCCGGGGTAACGCCAAACGATTCGGTAATTGGCACACTGGCCATTTACAGCACGCGCGAACGCAAAGGCTTTTTTCCTAATGGAAAATCACGTATGGCCAGTCGCGACTTGTCTGATATTATTCAAACGCAACTTGTTGAAGACATAAAAGTAAAATACAATCCAAAATGGACACGCCGTGGTTTGTGGGATCGTGAATATTCAGAAGCCTGGCGACCCAACACTCCTGTGATGTTACTTGAGCTTCTCTCCCACCAAAACATGGCCGATATGCGGTACGGACTCGACCCAAGGTTCCAGTTCGACATAAGCCGGGCTGTTTATAAAGGGATGTTACGGTTTATTAATGGATATGATGCCGTAGTTCAGCCGCTGCCACCATCGCATATGCAGATAGAGTTTTTGGAAGGAAAAAAGATAAGAATCTCGTGGCAGCCGGTTGAAGATCCCTTGGAGCCAACAGCCAAAGCTGAATATTATAAAGTTTACCAACAAATTGATGGGCAGGGTTTTAATGCCGGCACACTAACAACAGTCAATTATCTGGAGCTGGAGCTGGACGAATGGTCTACCATTTATAGTTTCAGGGTTACCGCATTGAACAAGGGCGGCGAAAGTATCCCCGTAGAAACATTATCAGTTGCTTTGTTGCCCAACCAGAAACCCGAAGTATTAATTGTTAACAGTTTTGATAGAATCTGTGGCCCTTCTTGGTTCGATACAGGAAAAAAATCGGGAATTGACTGGTGGGAAGATGAGGGTGTACCCTACGGAATCGATTACAGTAAAATTGGGAATCAATACGACTATAACCGTCAGTCAAAATGGCTGGATGATGACAGCCCCGGTTGGGGAGCATCGCATGCCGATTTGGAAGGACGACCCAACCCAGGAAATACTTTCAATTTCCCAATGATACATGGCCGGGCCTTTTTAAACGCCGGTTACTCATTTGTTTCCATAAGCAACGAAGCCTTTGAATTGCTGCCAAACGAAAAACTTACGCAATATTCGGTGGTTGATGTAATTTTTGGAGAGCAGAGAGGGACTGCCAGCTTCATTCAGCCTGAAGTGAAAGATTTTCGTGTTTTTACCGAAGGTTTAATCAAAAAATTGGAGTACATTACCCTAAATAAGGGGAATTTATTGATTTCGGGTGCTTACATTGGTACTGATATGGTAGAGAACAAAGACAGCATAGCCATTAACTTTGCCAAAAACAATATGGGTTTTACATGGCGCACCAACCAGGCAACCAACATTGGCGAGGCCCTTGCTACCCGTGAAGCAGAACTGCTTTTACCTGTTAAGATTAATTTTATAACCGATTACCACCCAAAAATATATAAAGTAGAAGCACCCGATGCCATTGAACCTTTTGGTAAAAACGCTCACAGATTATACAGATATGCAACCAACAACAGCAGCGCAGCCATATTTTACAATGGGGCACATAAAGCTGTTACATTTGGTTTTCCACTAGAAACCATTGCCTGTGAAAACCAACTAAACGATTTAATTGAAAGCATTATGAAATTATTCAAGAATAAACTTTAACAATCAATAAAAATGGAAAAACTCATTACTTGTTTTATCGCAGCTGGCAACGAAGACGATTTAAGAATTACCGTAGAGGGATTAAAAGAGTCGGCCTGCATTCAAAACATCGTCATTGTTTCAGAAGAAGAACCCTCCAAAGGCCTGTTATCTGCAGGTGCTGAATGGTTAAAAGCTGCCTCATTGCAAACCACATCGGCAGTGAGAAAAATGGCAGAGCTTTCCAAATCAGAATTCACACTGATTTACACGAAATCGCTTCCGTTAAATCTTGGAGCCTTTGCCTTGGAACGGATGATACAAACAGCCAAGGACACTCAGGCAGGCATGGTTTACTCCGACTATTACGAGATTAAGGAGGGACAAAGAAAGCCTTATCCGGTTAACGATTATCAGGATGGCAGTTTAAGAGATGATTTCAATTTTGGCTCACTTTTATTATACAACTCCAATGCATTGAAACAGGCAGCTGAAAAAATGGACACTGTATTTGACTATGCCGGTTTATACGATTTAAGGTTAAAGGTTTCGCAAAATTACAGGCTGCTGCACCTTCCGGAATTTCTTTATACCGAAATGGAGACTGACACGCGCCGTTCGGGTGAAAAAATGTTCGACTATGTTGACCCCAAAAACCGTGGTGTTCAAATTGAAATGGAAAAAGCCTGCACGCTTCATCTAAAAGCCATTGGCGCCTGGCTTAAACCACAATTCCCGGAAGTGAGATTCTCTGATGAAAAGTTTCCGGTTGAAGCATCTGTGATTATTCCGGTTCGAAACCGTGTTAAAACCATCGAAGATGCCGTTAAATCTGTGCTTAGCCAAAAAACATCGTTTCCGTTTAACCTGATTGTTATCGACAATCACTCTACCGATGGAACTTCGGAAATACTTTCCAAATATGCGAAAGCTGACAACAGGCTCATTCACCTGGTGCCAAAGCGTCAGGATTTGGGCATTGGCGGATGCTGGAACGAAGGAGTTTTTCATCCGATGTGCGGCAAATTCGCCATACAGCTCGACAGTGACGACCTCTACATTAACGATTCGGTAATAGCCACCATTGTTGAAGCCTTTTATCAGCAAAACTGCGCCATGGTAGTTGGCACTTATCAAATGGTAAACTTTAAACTGGAAGAGATACCTCCGGGAATTATTGACCATAGAGAGTGGACTCCCGATAACGGGCGAAACAATGCGCTGCGAATCAATGGTCTGGGAGCTCCAAGGGCTTTCTACACCCCCGTTTTGCGAAAAATTAGAGTTCCCAATACCAGTTATGGCGAAGATTATGCTCTGGGGTTAAATATTTCGCGTCATTACCAAATTGGCCGTATTTACGAACCGTTGTACCTATGCCGTCGGTGGGACGAAAACTCCGATGCATCGCTGGATGTTGCAAAAATGAATGCCCACAATCATTACAAGGACAGAATCAGAACCATGGAACTCTGGGCCCGAATTGCCAAAAACAAGCAGGAAAATGAATAACACCATCATCCAACAAGTTGATAATCTGATTGTCGAACAGTTGACTAACTGGCCATTGGCCAAAAACAATTTCACAGGGTTACAAAAAGTTGTAACCCGTGAAATTGATTTCAACGATAAATTTAAGATTAAAATTCAGTTCAATCCGGAGCGAATCAGGTCGTCGGCAGCTAAGGTTGATGCCAAATCAATAAAGGAACGTAAATGCTTTTTATGTCCTGCCCACCTGCCTGAAGAACAAAAAGGAGTTGAATTTCTGGATAAATACCTGATACTGGTTAATCCGTTTCCAATATTCAAAAGGCATTTAACCATACCGTTAAAAGAACATACCGATCAACGTATTGAACCGCATTTTGGTGAAATGATACAACTGGCAAAAGCCCTGCCGGGGTTTGTAGTTTTTTACAACGGCCCGTTATGCGGCGCTTCGGCACCCGACCATTTTCACTTTCAGGCAGGGAATACTGGTTTTATGCCAATCGAAGAGGAACTTGGCGCCCTTCAAAATACAATTCTGCGGCAAACGATTGACAACCAAATGCTGGCAATTGATGCGTATTTGCGAAAAGCTATCGTTATCAATGGCAACGATTCCAAAATTATTGAGCAGTGGTTTAAAGAGATATTGGAACAACTAAAAGACTATATTCCATCCGATCCGGAACCAATGCTTAATATTTTAACCCAATGGACAGGGGCATATTGGCAGGTTGTAATCTTTCCAAGGAAAAAACATCGTCCCGACCAGTTTTTTAAAGAAGGGAATGAACAGATTTTGCTTAGTCCGGCATCGGTCGATTTTGGTGGAGTATTGATTACACCAAGAGAAGAAGATTTTAATAAACTGGATGAAGAGCTGATTCGCGACATTTTTCATCAGGTTACCATGGACGATTGTGGCTGGAAGGAATTGAAAATGAAGCTATCATCTCAAAGGTAATCTTTGTCCGTGATATACAAATCATCCTAAAACAGAAAATAAGCATGGAACCAAAAATAAAGGTAGGCATTGTTTTCGCTCCCATCATTTCGTTCACCTTAAACGGAAAATTCAGGCAAGTGCAAACTGGTCTCGAATTAGAGGGTCATGGCGAAGCAGTATTACAAAATAACAAGTTGAAAATTCATATCAATGGAACTCAGATTCCTGCTTCATTTCCATTTGATTTGGAACCTGTTTCCTACGAATCGTCTGATTTTGTACTTCACAAAGTTACCATTGGCATTAATTTTCATTGGGAACGTCAGGAAGACCAAAAGTTTAAAGGTGCTTTACGCATCATTCAGGAAGATGGCAAACTTACCGCCATTAATATCCTCAACCTGGAGGACTATCTGATTAGTGTTATTTCATCGGAAATGAGCGCCACTTCATCAATGGAATTACTAAAGGCACATGCGGTTATTTCTCGAAGCTGGCTTTTGGCGCAAATTGAAAAAGGCGACCAATTAAAAGACAAGGGAGGTTACAAAACCTGTTTTGAAACCCCTGATGAGCGCATTAAATGGTACGACCGGGAAGATCACGCCAACTTTGATGTATGTGCCGACGACCATTGCCAGCGTTATCAGGGCATCACCCGCGCTTCAACACAGGCGGTAAACAACGCCATTGACCAAACCAGCGGTAAGGTACTTACTTACAATAATGTTATATGCGATGCCCGTTTCTCAAAATGTTGTGGCGGAGTTGCCGAACTGTTCGAAAATGCCTGGGAACCGGTGCATCACCCTTATCTGACAAGTGTTATTGACAATCAGGAGCCACCGAAAGGCTATAACCTGAATTTTAAGGAAGAGGCTAACGCCGAAAAATGGATAAAAACCTCACCGGATGCATTTTGCAATACCACCAATAAAGAAATTTTATCACAGGTTTTGAACGACTACGACCAGGAAACAAATGATTTTTTTCGCTGGAAGGTGACCTATACACAGGAACAAATTAAAGCATTGCTTAAGAAAAGAATAGGTATAGATGTTGGTGACGTACTGGACTTAGTGCCAGTTGAACGTGGCGAATCATCGCGACTGATAAAACTGAAAATAGTTGGAACTCTGGCATCCAAAACCATTGGGAAAGAACTGGAGATACGCAAGGCATTATCGGAGTCGCATCTTTACAGTTCTGCTTTTGTTGTAGAGAAAGGCCAATTGATAAACAACATTCCTCAAACCTTTACCTTAACAGGAGCCGGATGGGGGCATGGTGTGGGCCTTTGCCAAATAGGTGCTGCTGTGATGGGCGCTCAAGGTTACGGATACGAAGCCATTCTTAACCATTACTTTAGAGGCGCTGTTCTGGAGAAAAGGTATTAAGGGAAACCGAATACTGAAGACCGAAGACCGGAGATGAAGCAAAGCGGAATTCCGCGTAGCGGAACAGGAAAACGGAAGGGGAAAATCTTTTATAAATCAATTAAAAACGGGTTATGAGAAAAATCTGCCAGATAGTTTTTTTGTGGCTCTTCGCCTTTGCAGGCAACAGTGTTAAAGCCGATGGATGGATTCGAATCAATCAGTTGGGGTATTTGCCTCATCAGCCAAAGGTTGCTGTTTTTATAAGCACATCAAAGGTAAAGGGAAAGCAATTTACTTTAAAATCAGCAATAACCAATAATACTGTTTTTTCAGGTACAGCGTCGGTTGAAAATGGCAGTGTATGGGGCATGGCTGCTGCATTGCGTCTCGATTTTTCATCTTATAATAAAAACGGCAGTTATTATCTGGAGTTTGAAGGAATAAAATCGCCAGTTTTTCCAATATCAGCCAATGTTTATGATGGTACTGCTGATTTTTTACTGACTTATATGCGCCAGCAGCGATGTGGCTATAATCCTTGGCTCGGAGATTCATGCCATGTTCACGATGGCATTATAGTTGACCATCCAACCCGAAGCGGTGAGTATATTGATGTTCATGGAGGGTGGCATGATGCCACAGATTATCTTCAATACACTAATACTTCGGCCAATGCCGTGTTTCAACTTTTATTCGCCTATTTAAAAAATTCTTCGGCTTTTACCGATAATTATGATGCACGTGGCCACAAAGGCAAAAACGGACGCGCCGATTTACTGGATGAAGCCATTTGGGGTTTGGAGTGGCTTATGCGAATGAATCCGGCTCCTGGGGAAATGTATAACCAGATAGCCGACGACCGTGACCATGCCGGCTTTAGGTTACCCACCAACGATAAAGTTACCTATGGCCTTGAAAAAGGCCGACCGGTTTATTATGTAACCGGCGAGCGACAGGGCATTGGCCCACATTTGAACCGTACAACCGGAGTAGCATCAACAGCCGGCAAATTTGCATCGGCCTTCGCATTGGCCAGTTATGTTTTAAAAAATGAGATTCCGGATTGGTCGGCATTAATGCTACAAAAAGCCAAAGAAGCAGCTGCATTTGGCGAAGCACGACCCGGAAATACTCAAACAGCCTGTTTTGTATCACCATACTTTTACGAAGAAGACAATTATGTGGATGATATGCAGTTGGGGTATGCTGCTTTAGCTCTTGCCGACTCTAACTCATCGGAACAATGGTTAAAAATGGCCGATTACTGGGGAGAACTGGAACCGGTTTCGCCCTGGATTTTAAAACATGGTGCCCGGCATTATCAATACTACCCATTTATTAATATTGGACATTACTTAACAGCTACTGCCGGTAATGAAACCTTACGTCAAAAATATCTGGGATTTATGAGAGCAGGTCTTGAGATACTCGAAAAGCAGGCATTGGAAGATCCTTTCAGGATTGGGATTCCATTTATATGGTGCTCTAATAATCTGGTTGCAGCTGCCATTTCGCAAGCCCGGTTGTACCACTCTGAAAGTGGAGATGACCGCTTTTTAGAAATGGAGGCAGCCTTGCGCGACTGGTTGTTTGGCTGTAATCCATGGGGTACCAGCATGATTTGCGGCTTGCCCGAACATGGCGTTTCGCCTCAAAGGCCACACTCATCGTACACGGTGGTTTTAAACGAAAATACGTATGGCGGTTTGGTCGATGGGCCTGTTTATCATCACATATTTAACTCGTTAAAAGGCATCGATGTTAAAGATAAAGACAGGTATTTGCCTTTTCAAAATGGGAAAGCAGTTTATCATGACGATATTGGCGATTATTCTACCAACGAACCAACCATGGACGGCACCGCCAGCCTGATTTATTATTTGTCGGCTTTGGAATCATCCAAAAACAATGACAACAAAATGATAGAAGGCGGCATCACACGTTTTTCTGAAAAAGAAAAGAGTGTTTATCTTGTATTTCCGGCCGATACACATTTTGAAGGAATTACACATACACTGGATGTGCTGAAAAAGCACCAGGTAAAAGCTTCCTTCTTTTTAACCGGTAACTGCCTGCGCCAAAAATCCAATAAGCAAAGCATTATAAGGCTGATTAAGGAGGGACACTATCTGGGGCCACATTCGGATAAACATTTGTTATATGCCGACTGGATAAAACGCGATTCACTTTTAGTTGATAAAGTGACATTTGATAACGATTTGACGAACAATCTTAAAGCCATTAGCGCTTATGGTGTGCCATTAACTGATATTCAATGGTTTCTGCCTCCTTACGAGTGGTACAATCAACGGATATCCGATTGGAGTCATTTGTTTGGAATACAAGTAATTTCGTTTACACCGGGTATTGGAACCAATGCCGACTACACTACTCCGGATATGAAAAATTATCGCACATCAAAAGAGATTATCAATAACCTCTGGGCATACGAGCAGACACATCCAAATGGGCTTAACGGCACCATTATTCTGATACATCCGGGAGTAAGTCCACAAAGAACAGATAAACTATATTTACATTTGGATGATATTATAAGCCAACTTCGTAAAAAAGGATACAACTTGAAGAGGTTATAGTAAAACAATTTTTATTTGATTAACCAATTATACTCGAGATTATTAGAATGTTAGATAAAAAGATGAGACTAAAAAGATAATTTCGATAGTAAAGATTTAAAACAATGCAGAAAAAGAAAAACATTTCACCATGGGCCTGGGTTCCCTCCCTTTATTTTGCACAAGGGATACCCTATGTAATTGTGATGACTGTTGCAGTTATTATGTACAAACGTTTGGGCATTTCCAATACTGATATTGCGCTTTACACCAGCTGGCTATACCTTCCGTGGGTAATAAAACCACTTTGGAGTCCGGTAGTGGATATGCTGAAAACCAAACGATGGTGGATTATTACCATGCAATTAATTGTTGGAGCCGGATTGGCCGGTGTTGCTTTTACCATACCTGCTCCATCGTTTTTTCAATATACGCTGGCATTTCTATGGCTTTTGGCTTTTAGCTCGGCTACACACGATATTGCTGCCGATGGTTTTTATATGCTGGCACTTGACAAAGGCGAGCAGGCCTATTTTATAGGTATTCGCAGCACCTTTTACCGTATTGCCATGATCACCGGTCAGGGCATCCTTATTATAATAGCCGGCTTTTTTGAAACTCAAACCGGATTGGAACCGGTAAGATTTTCTGTTCAAACCCACACAAGAATAGAGGTTACTGACGACAAGCCCATTTCTGTTGCAGATTCTATTAATGTCACCGGTAATAATGAAAACAAATTTATAGCTTCTGATAATACTGATAAACAGAATATCCAATCAAACAAGCACCGCGCTTCAGGATTAAACTTTATTTTGGAAGCCGATGAGTTTTTCTTATCGACTCAATTATTGGATAGTGAGGTTGCAGATAGTTTAAAGCTAATGGCTTCGGGCAAAAATATAGCGAATGGATTTGTTATCCCCGAACCCGAAAAAACAGCAGAAAAACCATCCTGGTTTGCCCAACTGGTTTCAAATCCACTTAAGAACACATTAAAAAAATGGTTCCAAAAAGATGGTGAACCAGCCGAGTCATTATCTAAATTAACCGGAAACCTTGCTCTAATTGGAATTAAACTATCGGATCAACCTGAAAAACCTGTTATTTTAAACACAAACTTTACTCGTGGGGATAAGAGTTTAAAACTAATTGAAGGAGATCGGCTTGTATTCAATGCCGAAAACTGGAACAAAACCGCCTGGTTAGTTGTTCAGGCCGACTCCAAACTCGACAAAGCAGTGGCAGCCTGGTTTGAAGGCCGCTCAGGGAATATTCCTCTGGCGTGGAGCATTACTTTTTTTTGCTTAACCGGCCTTTTCCTGCTGTTTTTCCTGTACCATCGTATTTTTTTGCCCCGCCCCAGCAGCGATATGGCATATTTCGAAAAGAAGTTTCCGGGTGCCGGTTGAGTAATATGCCATTCCGTTACA
>CAZFTD010000102.1:0-12153 GCA_964521525.1 uncultured Marinilabiliaceae bacterium
AGCCCTCCTCCCACGGAAGGCGCAGAGCCGGCAGAGAACCCCAAGGACAAAGAGGCCAGAGAGAAGATGGAAAGCATCGCCAAGGAGATCGAAGGCGGGCTGTCCTTCGAGGAGGCCGCGAAGAAATACTCCGAGGACGAGTCGAATAAGGACAAAGGCGGAGACCTCGGTTGGTTCTGGCGCAATCAGATGGTGCCCGAGTTCTCCGACGCCGCATGGAAGCTCAAAGTGGGCGAAGTCAGCGAACCCGTCAAGACCAGCTACGGCTACCACCTGATCAAGGTCGAGGGTGTAGGTGAGAATAAGGGTTTTCTGTTTTTTGGGGTCAATAGAATAAAGAAGAACATAATTCCTAAAGAATAGAACCATGAAAACATTAAAAAAATTAATCCGCATTCTTCTACTGGTAGGATTTGTTATAGGAACCATTCCATTTTCATCCGGTATTAGAGCAAATTCTGAGGAAGACCCTCAATTTCAGAATGACACCATTAATTTTGTCCTTTTTAAAGGCACAGTGACTGATTCAAAATCGAATGAACCACTGGTTTTTGCTACTTTATACATTGAAGGTACCAATGTTGCTACAGTTTGTAACTCACAAGGACAATTTTCATTTAAAGTACCGAAAAGCATGTTGAATAAAAATTTCCATGTTTCATATATTGGTTACGAAAAGAAATCGCTTCCAATTAATCAGTTGAAACCTGATGGGAACAGGATTAAGTTGAATATGATGACTGTTTCTTTGGTAGAAGTATCAGTCTATCCCACTGATCCCAACTACATTATAAGAGCAGTTATGAGTCGCAGAGATAGAAATTATATGGATGCGCCAGTAAAAATGACTGCCTTTTATCGAGAAACAATAAAAAAAGGATGGAACTATGTATCATTATCAGAAGCTGTTGTTACTGTATTAAAGCAGCCCTACTCAGGCGTTAGAGAAGACCAGATACGTCTTGCGATTGGGCGTAAGAGTGTAGATTATGGCAAACTCGACACCTTAGTTTTTAAGCTGCAGGGTGGCCCATTTAACGCACTGATGATGGACGTTATGAAAGATCCATACACCTTATTTAGTTCTGATGTTATCGACTACTACAACTTTAAAATGGTAAATATTACACGAGTTGATAACAGACTTATTTATGTAATCAGCTTTGAGCAGAAACCAGAAGTTAAAGAACCATTATTTTATGGTAGGCTCTATATCGACACTGAATCGCTAGCTATAACCAGTGCATCGTTTAATATGAATATCGAAGACAGAGAAGAAGCTGCCCGGATGTTTATTAAAAGAAAACCTGCCGGAGCCAGGGTTTTTCCTACCGAAGCTTCATACTTAGTAAACTATCGCGAAAAAGATGGCAAATGGTATTATGGTTACTCAAGAGGACAAATTTCTTTTAGGGTAAATTGGAGAAAGAAATTGTTCAATACCAATTACTACACCACACTAGAAATGGCTGTTACCGACTGGGAGTCGGTAGATGAAAGAGCATTTAAACCATCTGACAGATTAAGATTAAGTGTTATTATGGAAGAAGCTGTTAACGGGTTTGCCAATGATGATTTTTGGGGCGATTATAATGTTATTGAGCCTGAACAACCCATTGAGGCTGCTATTAAGAAAATTCAAAAGCGATTGGAAAAGATAGAATAAAACGAACTTTTGGTTTAATTAATTGACAGGTTTGGTTGGAGCCCCGGTTTTTCCGGGGTTCTTTTTTTACCTGAAATAAAAAAAGCAGCCTTAAAGCTGCTTAATAACGATCAGAAATGATTAATCGCAAAATTTTATTTCAAAGAACTTAAAACGAGTCAGTTTAAGACGATTCTATTAAAAATCATCATCATCCGAAAAGTCTTCGTTTAAAAGGTCTTCAATGTCGTCTTCATCAAAGTCTCCATCCTCAAAATCTTCGTCTCCAAAATCGTCATCATCATCGTAATCGTCCTCCTCATCATCAACGGGCAAATCATCTTCATCCCAATCATATTCTTCATCCTCCATGAAATCATCGAGGTTTTCATCTAATTCAGAGTCGTCGTCAAATCGATTTCTGATGCTTGTTTCTTGTAATATGCTCTTTTTCATGACTTAAAAAATGAAAATTATCTCTTCCAAATATATACAAACCAACTAAATGTTTAAACTTTGATCATAATATTCATGCAAATTTTCTTAAAAAAAAGCCTTTGTTATGATTTTGTGAGAATTACAATCATCAAACTTCTTCTTTTTAATCTTTTTTACATTTAAAATTAATTAAGAGTTTCGAAATAAAGAGAAAAATTTATTATAAAAAGCAATTTGATAGATTTTTTTTATTCGCATTATACTTTTAAAATTTATAAACTAATCTGTTTTTCTTTGTAAAAGTTTAAAATTGTTTCCGTTAAGATATATTTTGTGCTTTTTTGTTAATGAAGATATGAGAAATAAATTATTTTTGTAGAAAACGTGAATATATAAAAGCTTACATAATAAGGCAAGCTTTATGGATTGATGAGCATCGTGATTAAAAATCAAACATTAATACCCAAACTGAAAATCTTAATAACTGTTGTTTATGAAACCAGGTGAAAAAATTAAAACCCTAAGGGAAGAAAAAAAACTTTTATTAACCGATGTTGCACAGCGAGTACAACTCGAAACGGCTCAACTGGAAAGTATTGAAAACGGAAGTGTTGCCCCTTCACTGGGTGTTCTTATAAAATTAGCACGTGTGCTTGGCGTTCGGTTAGGAACCTTTTTAGATGATCAGGTTAAGCCAGGGGCTTGTATTACCCGTAAAGGCGATGCAGAGAAAACAATTAGTATGTCAGGACCTGAGGCTTCAAAAAAGGAGAATCTTTCCTTTTTCAGTCTGGCACGGCAAAAGGCTGATCGACACATGGAACCTTTTCTGGTTGAGATACAACCCGGAGTTCCGGTATCACCTCAGGCTTCTACGCACGAAGGAGAAGAATTCATATATGTATTAAAAGGAAGCATAGTTATCCACTACGGTAAAGATGAGTACATCCTGAATGAAGGTGACAGTATTTACCTTGATTCAGTGGTTAAACACCACGTGCAGTCAGCAAATAATGAAAAAGCCCTATTGGTAGCTGTTGTTTATCTTCCAGTTTAAAATTTATCAAAATGCAATTTTTAAATCATACATTGGGGTCGATGCTCGAGAAATGGGCCAACGAAACCCCTGAAACAGATTTTATGGTTTACCCCGACAGAGGACTCAGGTTTTCTTACGCTGAGTTTAATCAAAGGGTTAATGATATGGCCAAAGGTTTTATTGGGATTGGCGTTAAACCAGGCGACAAAGTTGGAATATGGGCTAATAATGTGCCCGATTGGTTAACCATAATGTTTGCAACTGCTAAAATTGGAGCTGTTTTGGTTACAGTAAACACTAATTATAAACTTTCTGAGCTTGAGTATCTTATTCGAAATGCCGATTTGCAAACCATATGTATTATTGATGGTTATCGCGATAGCGATTATGTTGGGATGATGTTTGAATTGGTGCCTGAACTGAAAAATAGTGAACGTGGTCATTTGCAATCAGAGAAATTCCCCTTGCTGAAAAATGTTGTATTTATAGGCCCTCAAAAACATCGGGGGATGTTTAATACGCCTGAATTAATGCTGATTGGAAAACACATGGATGATGCCGAATTAACCAGCATTTCTGCGAAAATTGATTGTCACGATGTGGTTAACATGCAATATACCTCAGGTACCACCGGCTTTCCTAAAGGTGTGATGTTAACGCATTACAATATTTTAAACAACGGTTATTTTGTTGGCGAGAACATGCATTACACCAATAAAGACCGTTTGCTGGTTTGTGTACCATTGTTTCATTGTTTTGGATGTGTTTTGGCGGTTTGTGCCATTGTATCACATGGGGCCACCATGGTGCTTACCGAGGATTTTGACCCGCTCAGAGTGTTGGCCGGTATTCAAAAAGAGAAATGTACTGCTGTTTATGGTGTACCAACCATGTTTATTGCCGAATTGAATCATCCTATGTTTGACATGTTTGATTTAACTTCGTTACGCACCGGAATTATGGCAGGAGCTTTATGTCCGGTTGAAACAATGAAGGAGGTGATGTTACGCATGCACTGTAAAGATATTATTATTGTATATGGTTTAACTGAATCATCGCCGGGTATGACTACCACCCGCGTGTTTGATACGCCTGAAATAAGAGCAACCACCGTGGGAACCAATCTTCCGGGTGTTGAAGTTAAAGTGGTTAATCCCGAAACCGGCGAAGAGTGCAAACCTGGAGAACAGGGAGAAATTTGTTGTAGAGGTTATAATGTAATGAAGGGATATTATAAGAATCATGAAGCAACAGCAAAAGCCATTGATAAAGATGGCTGGCTGCACTCGGGCGATTTGGCTGTTAAAACTGAGGATGGATTTTATAAAATAACCGGCCGGATAAAAGATATGATAATTCGTGGTGGTGAGAATATTTATCCACGTGAAATTGAGAATTTCCTGTTTCAGATGCCTCAGGTGGAATTGGTGGAGGTGGTTGGTATTCCCGATGAAAAATACGGAGAAATTGTTGGCGCATTCATTAAAACCAAAGCTGGTGCTGTTTTAACACAGGAAGAAGTTCAGGATTTTTGCAGAGGTAAAATAGCCCGTTATAAAATACCAAAGCACGTATTTTTTGTGGATGATTTTCCTAAAACTGCCAGTGGTAAAATTCAAAAGTATAAGCTGCGCGAAATGGCGCACGAAATAGTGTCAAAAGCTTAGCGCTTAATTAATTGCACAATAAAAAAAGTTGTTAGCTCTATGTTTGTATTGCTTAGATGCTAACAACTTTCTGTTAATAAATTCAGATAATGAGGTTTTTATTTCAAGGGCAAAAAAAACGTGTAAACGGGTGATGTCTATACATGTTTTCTCTCTGCTTTTGATAATTCATCGAGCAGATATTCCAGTCCATTCAGCTTAATCTCATATAATGTTGCCAGCATCATTCCAAGTTTCCCCGAAGGAAATCCCTGCTGCGACATCCATACAAGGTAATATTCCGGAATATTACGTAAAACATATCCCTTGTATTTTCCATAGGGCATTTTTGTGGTTAACAAACCTTTAAGAATTGATGGGTCAGGCATTCGACTATTGATTTTATCCAACTAAGAATAAGGGTTTTCTTCTTACCAAAAAACACTTGGTATTGTTTAGAAATTGAAATTATCAGGGTCGGCTCCAATTCTTTGGTTTCTGTCGAGGGCATCTATGGCTATCATGTCATTATCTGAAATAGAAAAATCAAATATCTGACTGTTTTCAACAATTCGATTCTGATTAACACTTTTGGGAATGGTAATGATTCCTTTTTGAAGATTCCACCGAAGCACAATTTGTGCAACCGTTTTATTGTACTTAGCTGCCAGATTTTGGAGAACCGGTATTGACATAATTTTACCTTGCATTAAAGGACTCCAGGCTTCCACTTTAATGTTATGAGCCCGGCAAATTTCCAGAAGCTTCGGTTGCACAAGATAAGGGTGAAATTCTACCTGATTTACCATTGGTACAATGCGTGCACTGCTTAAGATATCTTCGATATGATGTGGTAGGAAGTTGCTAACACCGATGGCTCTTACTCGGCCTTCTTCGTAAAGGGTTTCAAGAGCTTTGTAGGTTTCTTTGTATTTTCCTTTAACAGGCCAGTGAACCAGGTATAAGTCGAGATATTCCATGTCTAACCTTTTCATTGTGGCATTAAACGCCTTAATGGTACTATCGTAACCCTGATCGGAATTCCAAACCTTACTGGTTATAAAAACCTCGTTTCTGTTGATGGGATAGTTTCTAACGGCAAGCCCAACACCACGTTCATTCTGGTATATGGAAGCCGTGTCGATATGCCTGTAACCTGCATCAAGTGCGTGCTGAATGGCATCCATAACTTCTGACCCCTCGCGCGATTGAAAAACGCCAAGTCCGAAGTAGGGCATTTTAACTCCATTCGATAAATCAGTGGTTCCTTTAATGTCTGTAATAGTCATTTTAAAATATGGTTAAAATTAAGTCCCGGTTTTCACCAGGACCAAATTTAAATTAATTAAATAAGATAATACACGTTGTTAGGTATATGCCCCTTTTGAGATTGTCATTTTTTCCCCAATAATCTGTCTAAAGAATATTTGCCTGAACCGAGGAAAAATGTCCCCAAAAAGCCTAACAGATACAACACAGCCATTTCTTTTGAGCCTCCACCGGCAGCAGAAGCAGCAAAAAGCGGATCATTCAGATGAATAACGAAAGCTGCAACCGCCATAGTGGCTATAACCGGAATCGAGAAAAACCGGGTTCTTAATCCAATTATAACAAACAAAGAAGCTAAAAATTCTGCCAACACGGCAAGTATAAGCGAAAATAAAGGTGGTATACCTAATACAGCCGGAAAAGCAATATCACCGCCGGCAAATAACATTTTTAATTTGCCCAGGCCATGTCCAAAAGCCATAAAAAAGCCAAATCCAACTCGTAAAACCAAGCTGGCAAGGTCGTAATAGTTTTTTGATACAGTCGCCATAATTATAAATTTAAAAGTTGTGTTTACTGTTTATATAATGAACAATAAACACAACTTCAGGCTGTTTGTTCAGTTAATCTACTACTTCTCAGGCCAGATGTAGGCTTCTTCTTCTTCGTCCCAATAGGGGCCCCATTGTATTTCGGTTAATAAACCACCTTCGAACCAGAGGTTCAAACTGGCATCAATAATGGTGGCCACTTGCTGGTCAGGAATCTCGTCATCTGAAATCTCTTCTATTGAAACATCACCCAAATCCATGATTTCCAATTGCTGAATAACTTCTTCGGTACTCAGGCCAATTAAATTAACGCCTTCGAAAAGGTAATCGGGAGAAGAAACAGCTAAAGAGGTTAACCTATAATCGTCGGCCTC
Source organism: uncultured Marinilabiliaceae bacterium (assembly GCA_964521525.1). Taxonomy (GTDB): domain Bacteria; phylum Bacteroidota; class Bacteroidia; order Bacteroidales; family Marinilabiliaceae; genus CALEUX01. The sequence continues at coordinate 6,963 of CAZFTD010000102.1, forward strand.
ATCAAATGTGGCCGAAAGTTCATATTCATCAAAATGCCAGGCTACCGATTCACCTTCTTCTTCATCCTCAAAGGTTTCAATTTCATCAGGCTCGCCCAGAATGGATTTAACTTTATCGCGGGTCATGCCAAATGTCACCCCCAGAATACCTTGACCTAAAACTACATTCTTATCAGGATTTTCCATTTCTTAAAATTATTTTAGTTGGTTTATTCGTCAATATTTATTCTTCGATTTTGCTTTTTTTGCGATATTTTGAGCTTTTCCGACATCCGTTTTATTCTGGATGCTTTGGTTGGTTTAGTTGCCAAACGCGGTGGTTCAACTTTTAATGCTTCTGATAATAATTTGATAAACCTCTCAATAACAGCTTGTTTGTTTCTGTATTGAGTTCGTTCAGTTTGTGCGGATAAAATAAACTCTCCTTCAGAGTTAATTTTTGAAGCCAGCTTTTTGTGAATAAGTTTTTTTTCGTCTTCCGACAATAACAATGAACCGGAAACAGAAAATCTTAGTTCAACACGTGTATTTACTTTATTAACATTTTGACCGCCTGCTCCACCACTACGGGTTGCGGAAAACTGAACTTCCTTTAATATATCCTTAAAGCGTTCGGGTGAAGTCATGGATTGGTAATATGTTAACCTTGTTCATTAATTTAGAACCATTGCTTTTTGCTTAAGGCTCATTATTGGTTAAAGATAGGAACCGTTTTTGAAATATACTTATATTTTATGTTACTTTTTATTACTAGCCCTATAGAAGAGCCAGATAAGCTCTAAACTGCATTCATGATAGCTTAGAAATGATGTTTAAAACAATTTACTATTGGATGTAATCAATAATTTGTTGCCATATTTGTATCCCAATCAAAAATAGAAATAAATGGTTACACTTGTTGGTACTTTGGCGGCTATTTTAACAACATCAGCCATGTTTCCCCAGGCTATAAAAATTATTCGCAGTCGCGATGTCCGGAGTATATCACTATTAATGTATATTGCTAATACACTGGGTATTGTATTGTGGTTAACCTACGGCATTTTATTGGAAAATTTAATATTAATTGTTACCAATATAGTAGCCTTTATTCCTGCATCTACTATTTTATATCTCAAAATCAAACTCAGGTAATGGATTTGCCTGATTCATGAATTTTTAAAAACTGATGCAGTTGTAAGGTATAATTCATCCATTTTCAAAAAAAAGTGGTAAATTTGATTGTTGTAGCTATATTTAGCTTACAAGCTATTGTTAACAATTTAATTATAAAAGTATGGCAAGTATTCGAATGCTCAAAAAAGATATTGGTTTCCTAACATCAGAAATAGTAACACAAGCATATTTGAACAAAGTTTTGTTTAAGAATATGGATGACGAAGCTTTATCGGGCTTTGTATCAAAAGCGCTTGATTTTCAAAATGGCTTTATAGCCAAGGCAAATCATCCCGATGCTAAAGACAATCCCAAATTGCTAAAAGCTTATTTTCAGAAAATAAGGAAAGATATGGTTGCACAATTTGAGGAAATAATTGTGTCTATTAATCAATTGAAATAATTGTGAAAAGAATTAGATAAATTACTAAGGCTGTTTGGTTTCCATCAGCCTTTTTTAATAACCGCAGAGTTAATTCATGAATCAGAACCATTCTTCCACACTTTTTAGCTTCCGCATTTTTCGGTTGATTGTATTAATGGTTATTGTATTGATAGCTAATAATGTAACAGCTCAAATAATCAGGAAAAGTATGGACGACCGGTTTACCGAACACTACTATGTGCTTAAATCGGATACAACAAAAAAGGATGGAGAATACAAACTGTTTTATAAATCTACACTTGTTGAAAAAGGATGTTATAAAAAAGGTGTGAGAAGCGGAGTATGGACATTTTTTAATCTTGGAGGAAATTTTGAGTTTCAATATGATTTTGACAGCGATTCGATAATTCAAATTGCTGGTGCTGACTTTTATAGCCGCCGAAACGAGTGGCCCAGCTTATTTCTTGGCAGTCCACTTGTTCCATATGTATTTATTTCAAATAAAGTTGGATACCCGCTCGAAGCCATCGAAAAAGGAATTAAAGGGAAAGTAGTACTTACTTTAAAAATTTCTGAAACAGGCCAAATAATTGACCGCTACATTAGCCAAGGGCTTAATAATATGATGGATACAGCAGTTATAAAAGCAGCCTGGAGTTTCCCTGAATATTGGGAATGGATTCCTGCCAAGCGAGGAAGAGAACCGATTGAAAGTTTGTACAATATTACGGTTTATTTCGAACTGGATTAAAATAAGAAGTTGAATATGAATGTGAGTAATAAGTTAAAAACGACTTATGACGAACAATATAATGATACTCTAAAACCGTGGCGTGAATTAAGTGCAAGAGATAAAGTTCAGAATATTGTTGAACTAACAGCAGGACATAAGTTTGAAAAAGTTTTGGAGGTTGGCTCAGGCGATGGCAGTATTTTGCTTTGGCTCGATCGCTTATCTTTTTGCCAACAACTCTTTAGCCTTGAAATTTCTACCAGTGGTATTGAACAAATAAAGAAAAGAGATTTACCATCGTTGGTGGAAGCTAAGTTGTTTAGTGGCTATGAAATTCCATACCCCGACAATTATTTCGATTTGGTAATTTGTTCCCATGTTATTGAGCATGTTGAATTTCCCCGATTGTTGCTGAGAGAAATAAAAAGGGTTTCGAAAATGCAGGTATTTGAAATTCCCATCGATTTTTCACTGAATGTTGATAAAAAGGTGAATCATTTTTTATCGTATGGGCACATTAATATTTATACTCCATTCTTATTCAGGTTTCTGTTAAAATCGGAAGATTTTGAAATAATCAGCGACAAGTGCGGTTTTTACACCATTGAGAACTTAAAGTATCAATACAAACGAAACCAAAGAAAATTGATGGTTTTCAGGTTTAAAAGGCTTATTTATCATGTAATCCCCCTGCTAAAAGATATAAAGCCTCAGATATATACTGTTTTTACAACCCACCAAATAGATAACTAACTTTACTTTGTTGCCGCACTTTTAATTAATTTAAATCAGGCGGCCTTATAGTGGAATTTTTTAAGATTTTAATTTGCAACCTGAATCAGCCATTGAGGTAAAAGCTAGGGTTGGGTCAATCAAATATAGGCCAGTTAGTTGTTGGCTATTAGGTGTTAGCTGTTAGCACCCAGGTGTTAGTTTCTAGCTTTTAGGTGTTAATAACTTTGAACTTAAAACTATAAACTAAGAACTAATAAACTTCTGCCTTTATACTATTGACTTATCTCTGAACTCTAGTTTTGGTTGATGTTGGATGTTAAATAATGAAGTGGCGATACCTCGCTCTGCTCATTTTCAATAAGGTTGACTAAAGTAGAAATATTAGCCGGGTTTGGTATGGCCTGATTTAATCCCATTGATAAAAGCCGCTCTTTTCTTCTGATATCCATGCGGTCTGATATGCCAATTAACAATGCATGCTCCTCATCTTTTTTAATTTTGGGAAGCAATTCCTGCCAAAATGGAAGCTGGTCAACAGCAATAAGTATGTATAAAAACCGGTTCGACAATAACATAGATTTCATTTCCTGAGCATTTTGAGCCCAAAAAACCTGAAAATTAATTGGTTTTGAGTTTTGTGTTAAGTCGTTATAAATTTCTTCGGTTGGAGAAACAATCATAATTTTATTGATAACAGTAGAAGGTCCGCAGGAAACCTGCAAATAGGGTGAATCCTGAGGTTGTAACAAATCAGGTAAAATACATCTGAATTCCGATCCTTTTCCGGGTTCAGATGTTACCCATTGATGGCCACCTAAAAATTGAATCAATCGCGCTGCTACCGATAAACCCAAACCCATTCCACTGAATTCGCGTGAATTGGTATCATTAACCTGTCTGAACTTTTCAAAAATTTGCCGGTGTTTTTCCTGCTCAATGCCTATGCCTGTATCGCGAACGTAAAACTCAAACAACTGAGGGCCTTTACTTTTTACACCCACTTCAATAACCCCCTTCTTGGTATATTTAATGGAATTGTGCAGTAAAATCTCCAAAATTTGTTTTAATCGTGAGAAATCAGTAGCAATGGAATTTTTAATAATTTCCTGAGGTAAATCGAAAAACAACCTTACATCAGGATTCATCTCGGGAACAGATTTACTGAAATCTTTCAATTGAGAAAAAAGATCATCAAAGTGGCAAATCTCAACTTTTAGATTTATCAAACCGGCTTCAATTTTTGAAAAATCAATCATGTTATTGATTTGTGTCAGAAGTTCTTTCCCGCTTTGTCGTATCAATTTGATAAATTCCTTTCGCTCACCTACTTCAATTGAAGGTTCGGCAAGCAACTCGGCAAAACCCAGAATGGAGTTCATTGGGGTACGTACTTCGTGCGAAAGATTGGCCAGAAATGATGATTTAAGGCGATCGCTTTCCTCTGCTTTTATTTTGTATTCTTCTAATTGTTTTTTTGTTTCAATGTAATCGGTTAAGTCCTGCACCAGGAAAAACAGTGCCGGTGTTCCAAAAAAGTTGGTTCGGTTTACAAAAATCTCAACCGGAATGGTCTTGCCTGTTTTGGTATAACTAACGCTTTTCAAAGAAAAAGTTTCGTGATGCGCCATTTTTTTCTGGCGTTCAATTATTTCGTTGTGATAACTAATTGGTTGTAATTCGGTAACAGATTTACCAATTAATTCTTCGCGGGTAAACTGATGCAGTTTACAGGCAGTTTGGTTTACTTCAAGAATTACGCCGTTGTAATCCTCTATAAATATGGCAATGGGAGAATTGTCAAGAACGTGGCGCACAAGGTCTTTAGGTTCTTCAATACCTTTATCAATGTATTGGGTTTCAGCCATTTTTTCGAGTGTAACCATTAGCTCTTGCTCACCGGATAATTTAACAGGCAATAATTGCCATCTTAATTGAAATTTTTCATTTACGTGAGCGCTTACAAAACTTTGCGATGTAAAACCGCCTGTACGCCCCTTTTGAATATGATTAATGTCGAAGGTGAGAATTTCTGCTATGTAGGATGGCAATATGTTCAATAGTCTTAATCCGTTAAGCTTGTCAGGTAAAGCTCCAAAAACATTATTAAATGAAATATTTGAAAATCTGATTTCTCCTGAGAGGTTACAAATGCAGGTTGGTGTTGGATGGTTTTGGAGCAATGC
>CAZFTD010000103.1:0-12097 GCA_964521525.1 uncultured Marinilabiliaceae bacterium
AAAACCCCTTCTTCCTTTTTTATCAGGAGGTTTGTTTCATGGAAAATAGAAGTATTATTTGCCGTTACGCTCAACACAATCGGGGGCCCACATGCTGTAGGAGGTAGAATCGATCCAAGGGGCATCGTACTGACTAAGAATCATTCCATGGTCAACCCAGTCAACAAGGTTATCCGATGAAAATACATGGTAATCTTCCATGCAGAACCAATCCTTTCGTAGGTTCTTGCCTTCGGGGGCTTTAATATCGTGCGATGGAAAAACATACATCCGGCCATTAAAAACTCTGGCCGACGGATCGGCAGTAAACTGGTCTCTGATGAATGGATTTTGGCCTGTCACCTTAAGTCCTGTATTAATAATCAAGAACATACATAATGTTGCCAAACTTTTTGTTGCTGTCATATTTATTTTTTTTCAGGTGTGGTTTTTAAACTGCTTTAACTTTTTAAGAGATTAAGAATGATAGAATAGACAACCTATTTATCTTCATAATCTTGAGTATCTATTCTATCCATCTTAAATCTATTCATCTTATATTTATACAAATACTTAAAATAAGTAATTACCGTAAAAGTCTGATAAAGAATACGCCGCCGGCAATGGATTTATCGTGAGCTTTAAAAGTCAGTTCCATTTTTCCGTTTTGGTTTTTGGTCAGTATTTCAGACGGTATGGCATAGTCCACATCAAAAAAAGCATCGCCGTTTGAACCATCAAGCTGCACAGTTGCCAATAGTTGCTTGTTCACCAAAATGTCGAAATTGCGTCCGCGGTCGTTTCCAAAATAGGTTACACGAAGGGTTTTGGCTTCCTTAGCCGGGTCGTTTAACTCGTATGAGAACCAACCGGCCGCATGGCGCCAGTGCCGATTGCGGTGCACACCTGTTTCGGAGTTGTGAAATTGAATGTTGTGATCCGATTCGGGTTGCTGCTGGCCTGTATCAATCTGGTCAATTGTTAAGGCCTCAAGTGCCATAGCCTCCTGTTCTCTTTTTTTGAGTTCGGCTTGGCGCTCAGCCAGTTTTTCAGTTGAAACGGCTTCCCAGTAAATCATGTAGCGGGCATCGTGCAAACGATAAAAAGGAATCAGTTTTAAACCTTTAGCTGAAGCCGGATATATTAACTCATCCAAAGTAAATGTTAAAGGCTCGTTAGCAACAGGTTTTATTTGGTTGCTCCAGTTGTCGTTGTCGATAATCAGCAAAGGTGCTTCTTCGCGCGATACCAACGGGCCCTGAGCCACATGGCCCATACGACTGTCGTTGGCAATAATACCTGTTAAATTACTGGTATCGGTTGCTGCTGCCAATACGATGGGGCCATGCATTAATGCCATATAGGGCGAGTTGTCGGGGAAATATTCGCCATAGGTATGCATTGAAAACTGCACATCAATTACATCGCCATCTTTCCACTTGCGTGTAATGCTGTAATATTGGCCCGGAGCGCTGTTACCCCTGACCTTTTTGCCGTTTACTTTTACCTGCATCGGTTTTTGGCTGTTCCAGGCCGGGTGACGCACAAACAGTGTAAACTCTTGCGGTTGCAAAACATTTAAGGTAATGGTTGTTTTATCCTCTTCGGGGAAATGGGTTGTTTGAGTGAGTGCAACGCCTTTTTCTTCCCAGTTTAATTCGGAGGGAATAAAGAGGTTTACATACACATTGTTATCGTCGTGGGCATAAATTAACTCTCCGTATTTGGCATGATTTTCAATGCCCGAACCCACGCAACACCAGAAGGTTTGCTCCGGATTGGAGTAAACCCGGTAATGCTGTGGCCGCATGGGAGTGAAATAAACCAAACCGCCATGCACCGGGTGCTGCGACCCTAAAATATGGTTGTAAAGCGCTCGTTCGTAAAAATCGATGTACTGAAGGCCGGCACTGTTTTCATAGAGCAGCTTCGAGAGTTTCATCATGTTGTAAGTGTTGCATGTTTCAGGCCCTTCGCGTGTTTCAAGCATGGACGAAAAGTCATTGGCCGGATGAAAATGTTCGTGGGTTGAATTGCCGCCAATAGCCACACTTCGGTTTTTAACCACTGTTTGCCAGAAAAAATCTGAAGCATTTGCCCAATCGGTGTTACTTGTAAGCCCTGCAATTCGCATAAACCCAATTACCTTTGGTATTTGGGTGTTGGCATGAAGTCCGGTTAATTTGTCTTCCTGGTTTAACAATGGGTTTAAAATGGCCTGATGCGACATACGTTTGGCCAGTTCCAGATATTTTTCATCACCGGTTATGCTGTAAACATTGGCCAGCGCTTCATTCATACCGCCATGTTCGGAGATGAGCATTTTTTGTACTTGCTCGTCGGTGAGATGGCTACACATATCCACAAAATAGTTGCTCAAGCCTATAAGCACATCCAAGGCTTGCTGGTTTCCGGCATAAATCCAGGCATCGTACAATCCGGCAAACAACTTATGAATGTTGTAAAGCGGTACCCATTTACCATTGAGCGAAAAATTGCCGGCATTAATCTGTCCGTTGGCAATCTCCTGCCACATGGCTTTTCCTCCGGGAATGCCGCCTACATAACCGTTTCCGTTGGCTTCCTGGCAACGGGCCAGTTCACTAACCATATAATCCAGTCGTTGGCGGGCAGCTTCGTTCTTTTGCGAAGCAACAATTAATGCCAATGAAGTGAGATAATGGCCGCCAGTATGACCGTCCAGACCTGTATTTTCCCAGTTTCCATAACGGGGAGCTTTTGGTTCCAGTCCGGCATCAATTAAAAATGGCGCCAGCAAACGGTCGGGGTTGTGGGCCATAACGTAGCGGGTGTTAAGCTCGCTGGCGTGTTTAAAGGGGCTCTCCAGCAAACTAACAGCCGAGAGGGGGAAAATTTCGGGATGATTGGCCGGCTGCACCTGTTTTTCGGTGCATCCTGTCAAAATCATCCATGTAATTATAGAAGTTATAAAAATGGTCTTTTGCATGTTACGGTTATTAATTCACAATAATTAAGCCTCCGTTGGTGGGAATATTTAACTCGAACAGCTGATTCGATTTGGTTTTAACGGTGGTTACTTTGCCGCTGAGCTTAGCATCATCGCTGTAAACTGTAACATTATCACCAGCTTTAAACATTGGCAATTTTACTTTTAGCTTTAATGGCTGATCTTGGGCATTTACAGCAGCTAAATACCATTTGTTGCTGTGCTGGCGTGCCAGTACCACGTATTTTCCGGGATACCCGTCGATATAACGAATATCGTCCCAGGTTACAGGTACATTTTTCATGAAATCGATGGCCCAGGCGGGAGCATCGGTTAAATTGTTTGGCGCCATGGCAAAATGTTGCACCGGACTTTGAAACAACACGGCTGTAGCCAGTTGAAACACATCTGATGTTAACCGCCTGGATCCCCTGTTGGGTGTATTGTTGCCATTCCAGAATTGATTCAGAACGGTTCCTCCAAAATCCATACTGCCCACGGTGTTGCGCACAAATGGGTGCATACTGGCATGGAAAGCTTCGGTGTTACAGCGCTCTTGTGAAAAGTGGAGCATTTCGCTGGCCAGCACGGCTTCGCTCGATGCATAATTTGGAAACATGCGCTCCCAGCCACGAGGCAGGGTACAACCATGAAATACAACCAGAAGGCCAAAATCGTTGGCATCGTAAAGAATATCTTCATACAATTGCATGGTAACCTGTTTGTCGCCACCAAAAAAATCTACCTTAATACCGCGTATACCAATACTTTTCATCCAGGCCATTTCTTTACGCCGAAGCGCGGGCTTATCCATTAATCCGTGAGGCCCTTGTGGCGCATCGTTCCAGTATCCGTTGGAGTTGTACCATAAAAAGAGGTCAACGTTTTTGGTTTTGCCATAGGCGGCCAGTTCTTCTACTTTATCGCGTCCAATTTGTGTATCCCATAAAGCATCTACCAAAACAGTTTCCCAGCCCATGGCCGCACTGAAATCAATGTATTCTTTTTGAACAGGAAAGGTGGTGTTGTTATCCATTTTAATAATCCAGCTCCACGAACCGCGTGTGTATTCATAGTTTTTGGAGGCTGCGTAAAGAGGTTTCACCACATCGAAAGGTATGGTTGTTTCAACAATGGGTTGGAGATTTTCGCCTACAGTGATGGTGCGCCAAGGCGTATAACCTGGCAGAGGAATACCGGGAGCAGAGGTTCCATTACCATTATTTTCTTCGGCAAGGGGATATTCAACCGTGTATAATCCGTTAGGGTGGCCATTTAGCCTACTGGCACAATAACGGCTGTCAACTCCGGTTTCCGATATCAGCACCCATCCATCGGTTTTAACCCTGAATAACGCAGGGAATATATAACCGTATCCATAGCCATTTTTACCCATTTCTTCATCGGCAGAATAGGGTGTTTCGTAACTTGGACCTGTGCGGGCAAAACCTGTCATAGGTTTCATTTGGGGGCTAAGAAAAGCGGTACTGCCCTGAGGCAATTCAAAACCTGTAGTTTCCTTGTTTACAATACAAACAAGACGTTCGCCCTGCGGATATACCTTATAGCGAAACGCCACATCGTTGTTACTCACTCTGAAAATAACATCGAAAGCCGGTTTGTTGTCTTTCGAAAAAGTAAACGCCATTTCATTGGCAAGGTAAGTAACCTGGCTTTTTTTGATGTTGGGCAAACTGTATGTTTCTTCTACTTTGGTTTGTTGGCCAACGGCACTAAGCGACAATCCCTGGGTGAAATCGCCAACATTGGTATTTAAACCCAAAGGTGATTGGTTTAAAAATACTTTGTTGTTATAATGAAGGTTGTAAACAGCTTTCCCGCCAATTTCAGAAACATTGATTACCAGTTTTCCATCGGGACTGCAGATGCTTTTATTGGCCAGAGACCAATTGCCATGAGCAAAAAAAGCAATGAAGATGAGCAGAATTCCTTTTTTTATCATAGTGTTGTATTTTTATTTGGTTGCTGATATTTGGTTGCTGATGCGGAAGAAATCAAAATCGACATATCCACCTGTTGTTTTAGTGGCATAGTTGAACAGGCCAAAGCGGTATCCCATAAAGTGTGGTAAGGTGTAGGCCATTTGAAGAGGCTTGCCTATCGATGCCCATTTCTTCCCGTCGAGACTGTAATAGAAATAGGCTTTATCGGTACGTTCATTAAAATCACAATCAATCTTAAAATAGACCTTCTTTTTGTTAAGGGGTATACGTGCCAACTCTACCGGTTCGTCTGATTCGGCACTTACCATTACAATATATTTAGAGCCATTTTCCATTTTTACACCCAGTAACCCATAACGGCGTTGCAAAGCAATAAACCCGGCGCAATCGCCCTCCTTCATTTTAGATACATCGATGGATACCGATGCTGAACTTTCGGGACCAAAGGTGCGCTGGGTTAATATATTACGAGATTGTAATACATCAGTATCAACCCGTGCAGTGGTCAGTCTCAGATGGCCTTTACGCTGGGTAAGCGACCAATAGCGGTTGTCGGGGTTATGATTCCATTGCCAAGCCAAAGGCAGCGAGTTATCGCCCGTCTTGCGGTTAAACTCGTCAGAAGTCACGATTTTTTTAACCCCAATGTTCTCTGTTGGGATGTCGAGTATATCAGGCACCTGACCATCTATTCCCAGCACCGGCCAACCATCTTCCCAGGTTAGGGGTGTAAGGTAAGGGATACGGCCTACAGCGCCATAATCGCGGAACAGGTAAGAGTACCATTTGCCCTCAGGGGTATCTATTAGCCCACCTTGGGCAATGCCTCTATCCTGAAGGGCTACTCTACCTTCGTAAGGGCCTGTAATCTGGTCGGCCCGATGAATAACCACTGTTCTCATGCCGCCACGTGGCCATGTAATGTTGAACAGGTAATATTTGCCGTTTACTTTAAACAATTGAGAACCTTCGGCTCCAAGCATGATGTTGTTGCCGGCAGGCGCGCTGGCATTCTCAATAATCACACGTTCAGTACCCTCTTTAACACCACTCAGATCGTCTTTCAGTTCAACCATTGAGAGTTTGCTTACCCCCCAAATCAGGTAAATACGTCCATCGTCGTCGAAAAATATGGTATGGTCGTGTAGCGAAGGCGAGAATGAAATCTCTTCCCATGGGCCGTTTTCAATATCGCGGGTTTTGTAGATGTGCGTTTTACCTGAGGTTGCGGCAAAAGTACTGGCATAAAACACCCCGTTATGGTAACGCAGGCAAGGAGCCCAAGAGCCTGCACCGTAAGCATTATTCCCGTTCTCGAGGCGCAACTTTTCATTATCGGCCAGGGTAGTGTGTGCGTACCCAATAAGTTCCCAGTTCACCAGGTCTTTAGATTTCATAATGGGAAGACCGGGGCTCATGTGCATGGTAGTGCTGGCCATGTAATAAGTGTCTCCAACACGTATTATTGACATATCGGGCACATCGGCATGGATGATGGGGTTTTGGGCTTTGGTTTGTGCATGTATCTGGAAATTGAGCAACATGCCTACCGCAACAATTATTAATAGGATTTTTTTTGTCATGGCATTGGTCTTTAATATTGCATTGGTTGCGTTATTCATCTGTTTATAATTTGTTCTTTATTGGTCAGATGGAACATCCATGCACATAATTATGCCCTGAGTGTGGTCTAAAGGCAATATGGATGTTTCATTTTGGACTGTTAAGATTTTAGCGACGGATCAAGAATATAGCGGTGTAACTCTGTGTCAGCTTTCAGTTTCTTTGTGCAATTATAATGTTAGTTACACAACCTTAACCTGAGCATACACAGTGTTACACCGATATTTTATTGGTTATTCAGTAGCAAATACCACTTTGTAATTTTTCACAACGCCATTGTAATCGCATTTTACCATAGCAGAACCGCTGGCTGATGCTGCCTGATCAATCGTAATTTTTACGGCTTTGTTGCTTGCGGTTGCGGTTACTACCGGAATTTGGGTTGTTCCTGATGGAAGCAAGACTTTAGCCTCATACAGGTCGTAACCAACAATGCCGTTAGCATTGGTTGAACGAACCGGAGTAGCAGGTAATTCAATGGTTCTGCCGTTTACTGCAATGTTAACCGTGGGTGGTATTGGACGCTCAATTTTCTTTTTCTTTGAGCTGAAGCCAAGTCCTATAAAATCGAAAAGATTACCAGCATCGGAGCTTTCGGCCACCAGGAAAATCGCATGTTTTTTGTCGAGATGGTCAACAAATTTTGAAACATCAATTGTAAACCTTGTGGTTTCTTGTTTTGAGTTGGCAGGAACGTTAATCTCACCGATTTTTTTGCCATTCCAGGCAGCATTATCCCATGGACCGTCTAACCAAATGTTTACTTTAAAGCTTTTTGTGGTTTTTGGGGTGATAAAAAGGTTAAGTGCCGTTTTGTTTCCTTTTTTGGTTCCCTCAAAGGCTTTAAGCCCTTTGGTATCTTTATTGAGCCCGCCAAAACCAAAATATTTGAATCCCACAATATTGCCATTCTTCATATTGGTAATGGGCATGTGGTTGTCCCAAATATCCCATGAATCCTGCATTAAACTTACATCAGAAAGGTAACAGGCATAACCTGCCGAATAATATTGATAAGGATCGAGACCAAAAATATGGAATCCTTCAGAAGTTACCTCGGCTCCTTTGTATTCATTTCCCTGACTGTCTTTAACTGTCCAAATCTGGTCTTTAGCAAATGGGTCATAAGCTCTGATAACCGCGGTGCCACCTTCGGCCACCGTTTTTTCGTCCCATTGAATGGTGATGGGTGCTACAACGGCCTGACGTGCAAAACCGAAGTTGCGAGGTGGTCGGTGATAAAATACATACCATTGACCGTTAATCAACTCAATACTGCCATGAGTGTTATGTCCACCGTTGGATGTTTCAATTCCTGAACCATCATGATTCAAGACCGGGCCACGCGAATCGACTAAAACGCCGCCACTTTTCCATGGGCCCAGCGGAGAATCAGCTACGGCATAGCGCAGTGTAGAATTAGAGCTTCCTATACCATACTCGGGACCTGAATAACCACTGAAAACAGTAATGTATTTATTGCCAACCTTGCGAATGGAAGAGGCTTCGAAGAAATTGAATGTTCCCAAATCCTGGTCGGGATAAACATAAGGATATTCTGTTCCTTTTGGGTCTCTGATAACGCCGTACCGGGAACTTGCAGGAAGCAGATAGTTGATAATTTCGGTGCCCGGACGCAGTGAGTACATGGTATTCTGGTCGAGCTGAGCCGCCAATGAACGTTGGAAACCCCAGAACCCATATGCCCTGAAACCAATTTCATAATCGGGGTCGTTGGGATCGGTAACGTACTCAATGTAAACGGCAGGGTCGAAGCCAAGGATGCTTCCAGGTAAGGTGCGGGTTCCATCTTCGGTAAGGTTGATAGGCGTAAAAGGGCCATCGGGACGGCTGCCTTTGCACACCATTGCCTCCCTGTTTCTACCACGGCTATGGGGATACAGGTAATACTCTTTTGTTCCGTCTTTTCTTTTTACCTCAACCAGATCGGGGGCATACATAACATCCCATTGACCTTCGGTAAAGTATGTAAAGATGGGGCCTTCATCGCGCCATTCCGATAAATTTTCAACCGGAGCCGACCACATTCTAATATCGGGCCCGCAATAACTGGTATATCTAACATCGTGCGAACCAATGATGTAGGCGCGGTATTTTCCTGGATTGTCGGGGTCTTCAAAAACGCGGGGTTCGCCATCGGGCAGATGTTCCCACAAAGGAAGATAGGGATTGCCCGCACCCCGGTGGATATATTTTGAAGAAGAGGATGCTTTTTCCTGTTGGTTTCCTTGTGCATATGCTTTGGTTGCCAAAAAGAGGAATGAGGTAACGGCTATAATAAAAGCCATAAAACCAATCTTATGGGCAAATTTTGTTTTTTTCATGTCCAATATCTTTTAGTTTTAAATATATACTCACTCTGTTCATTAATCATTTAAATCCTGACCAAAATCGGGGAAACCGTTGTTGTTCCAACGGAGAATTCGCACACGTGTATGGCGATTCGGGTCACTCAACGGACTTCCCTGAAGTTCGTAATAATCGCGGGCATGGTAAACCATTAAATCGGTTTTGCCATCCTCAGCTATTGTAAATTGGTTGTGGCCTGGGCCAAAACGTTTCAAAGAGTCGTTGGTATAAAAAACCGGTTGAGGTAATTTATTCCACGAATCAGCATTTAAGAGGTCGGCCTTTTCATCAGCCCAAATAAGGCCCATGGCATAATTGTGGTCGGTAGCACTGGCCGAAAAGGTGATGAAAATTTTACCATTTCGTTTTAATACAGCAGGGCCTTCGTTCACATTGTATTTTTGGCGTTCCCACTCGTATTCCGGTTCGGTAATGATAACCTGCGGGCCTTCGAGGGTAACGGGGTCTTTCATTTTAGAAATAATTAAACCCGAATTAATATCAGGCCCTGTTCTTTCGGCCCACACATAGTAATACTCACCGTTATGTTCAAAAACAGTGGCATCGAGTGCAAAAGCATCTCTTTCGGTAACAATCTGCCCCTCTTCTTTCCATTCACCCTGGGTAGGGTCTTCCGAAGTATTAGACAAGGCAAACATCCTGATTTTCCATTTATTGTCGGAATGGCCGGCTGCAAAGTAAATGTACCAGGTGCTATTTATCCGATGCAGTTCTGGTGCCCAAATATGATAAGTCATGGGACCGCTTTTCTGTTTTCTCCAAACTACAACAGGCACTGCCTCGGCCAGTTGGTTAATAGATTTGGCTTTTCGCATCTCAATGCGGTCGTACTCGGGTGCGGTGGCAATAAAATAATAGGTACTATTGTCGGCTCTGACAATCATCGGGTCGGCCCGTTGAAGTATCAATGGATTATTATAACAAGGCTCGGGTTGGGACTTTGGTGTACAGCCAGAGAATATGTTTAATGCGAAAGCAACTAATAAAAAAATCAGCAAACTTCTATTGTTTCTCATTTTCAACGACTTTTATAAAAACGTTTTGCTAAAGCAATTTGTAAACCGTAATGATTACATAAGGTTCTTCTCCGGCTTTCAATGTTGGCATATTAAGCGTGCCGATGAAGATGGCATGATTCAGATAATCGTAGGGACTATTCCGGGGAGCTTCCAAATCGATTACCGACTTACAATAAAAACCTTCCCCGGATGTTCCCATACTCATAAGTACCTGATTAATTATCTGAATAACGTGCCCATCATCGGTTTTCAAAAGGTAACGGGCATATAGTTCGGTATCGCCATCGGGACGCACCAACTGCCAGTCTTCGCCCTCCGGCAACACGTTGCCTTTTATTTTAGGGCCAATAAACGAGCCACCTGTTATTGGAATTACCCGCCTTACGCCACGTTTGCTTTCGCCCACATTAATCATATTGCCAATTTTCACTCTGGCTTCAAGAATTAATTCAGTTTTAAAATCTTTGTAAATTTCTTCCCTTAGAGAAGAAAGGGCTTTCTGGGCAATCATTTTATGACTACCCAAAAAGGCAAAAAGCAATCCCGGTAAGGCGTATCGAATAATATGGTTTTTCAATTTTAACATCGTATCCGTATTATTTTCCGGGTGAAATTTCTTATAGCCCGGCACCATGTTGTGGCAATTCCCTGCTGAATTCATTTTCAAATGTTTTCTGACCAAAGGGCAGTAAACTCTCTCTTTATCGATAAATACTTTAACCAAGGATTTGCTTGCTAACATGATGTCAATAGGTAAATAGCAAACAACACAAGTTAATTCTCAGCGATCTCAAGCCATTCCTTTATGATAAATTACTTATAAGCTCACTTTTAAAACCGTAACTGATTGTGGTTGCACTGTAACTGATATGTTACTACCAGTAGCACTGGCTTCAATAGCTTTAGGTGACACATTATCAGGATTATCAAATGTATTAATGGCATCTACGGATGATGCGTAAAGGGTTTCGCCGTCGACCCTTATGACGGTTTTACCATTAAACGACAGGTTAACTGATGCTGTATTTTTGGGATCGATGTTGGTAATGGCTACGTAAATATTACCATCTTTTCCTTTAGCAGCAATGGCATCAACACGAGGTAGAATCAGGTTTCCTTCCTTGTAAATACCTGCATCGAAATTAACCGGTATCAATTCTGCACTTTGAAATGGCACATACATCCTGAAAGCATGATAGGTAGGAGTTAAAATCATCTTATCATTTTCAGTGAGAATAACTGCCTGCAACACGTTTATCATCTGGGCAATGTTTGCTCCATGCACTCTGTCGGCATGGCGTGCAAAAATATTGAAATTCAAGGCCGCTATAATGGCATCGCGCTGAGAGTTTTGCTGTTGTAGAAAGCCCGGATTGGTACCTTCGGTTGGTGCATACCATGCTCCCCATTCATCCACCAGAATCGAAACCTTTTTCTCGGGGTCATATTTGTCCATAATGGCTTTATTTTCAACAATGAACTGGTCCATTCCAAGGGTTTCCTTAATAACAGTAGCATACTCCAGCTCTCCAAAACCAGTGGCAGGAATAACCGGCGGCCAGCCACCCCTGGTGTATTTATGCAGCGAAAGCCCTTGAATATCCCATGTCCAGGTTTTATTAGCCCAGGCTTCCATAATGGCTTCGGTATAACCAAAACTATACTCATCAAACGAATCGGGCCCTACTGCTACGAATTGAGTATTTAAATTTGAATTGTAATTGGTGCTAAAAGTGGCGAATTTTTTAAGCTCTGTTATATATTCCTGAGCAGTAAAAGGGCCTCCGCAACCCCAAACTTCGTTACCAATACCCCAAAATGCCACATTCCAAGGCTCGATGCGGCCATTACGGGCCCTTTCCATGGCTAGGGATGAGCCGGTGGCTGTGAGATACTCTAACCAGTCGGCGGCATCTTTAACAGTTCCCGAGCCAACATTGGCCGATATAAAAGCTTCGGAACCAATTTGTTCAAGAAAATCGAAAAATTCGTGGGTACCAAATGTATTTGGCTCTGGAGCACCACCCCAACTCACATTGATTCGGGATTTGCGTTCTTCGGGAGTACCGATGCCTTCGCGCCAATGATATTGGTCGGCAAAGCAACCGCCCGGCCAGCGTACGTTTGGAACTTTTAGTGCTTTTAAGGCTTCC
>CAZFTD010000104.1:0-12079 GCA_964521525.1 uncultured Marinilabiliaceae bacterium
AAAAGTGCGGGTGGCCGCATCAATTGTAGGATATTTCAGATAAACAGAGCCTTCGAATGTTTTACCCTGATATACATCCAGCGCCAGTGACACATTCAAGTTCTTTTCAACCATAGGAAAATACTGTTCGGCTAAATTCACCAAAACTTTTACAGGTTGCAACACCTCTATGGTAAGAATGGCTGCTCTGCCACCAGAAACCGGCGACATGCTGTACATTTCACCATTTTCGTAAAATCGTCCGGTAACCACACCATTTATGGGCGAACGTAATTGAGTATTTTCGGTCAAATTGCGGTAAGCAGTGCGTGCAACTTCCAGTTGGGTGGCCATTTGGTCGAGTTGCTGCTGCGAAATGCTTCCGATTCGAAATAGTGTGTCCAATCGGGCAAACTCCACTTCAAGATTTTCGAGTTGAACTCTAGCTTGTCTGTAATTTGAAGCATCCATTTGCACCAGTAAATCTCCCTTCTTCACAAAATCGCCCACCTCTTTATAGATTTTTTCAATTCTGACAGGGATTGAAGAACTGATAAATGCCTTTTCGAAAGGTTCAACAGTCCCCGTTAATGTAATTATTTGCTCAACAGGCTGTATTTTAACGACCTCTGTTTTTACCCGATAGCTGGTATTCTGATCCTCGTCAGACACATTTTTTTTTCCGCCACATGCTGTTAACAACAATGAAAAAATAAGCATCTGACTCAAAAAACTTATAGATAAAATTGACCTCTTCATTTTAGTATTATTTGTTATAGTTTTATAATCGAGCTGTATTTAAATTACTTAATATCCACACTCCGGCCAATAATTTTATAGTAGTCGGCTTCAGCCGATAAAAAATCGAACATGGCCTGGTTTAAATTAAGTTTGGCCTGAGTAAGGGCAATTTCAGAATCGTTCAGTTCAAGCAGGGTCCCTGAGCCTGTTTGATAACGTGTTTTGGCTATAGAGTATCCTCGTTCGGCCTGGTTAACACCAACTTTGCTTGATTCAATCTGTTCAAATGCTTTTTGCATGTTGGTATAGGCATTTCTTACCTGAAGTTCGAGATTACGGTTTAAATAATCGCGTTGAACCGACATTTGCTCCTTAGCAATTTTCACTTGTTTCTCCTGATAATTTATGGCCCCACCCCTGAAAATGGGGATAGAAATTTGAACCCCTGCAATAAAGGGTTTGGCCCATTTATAATTGCTAAACTGAAAATCGTTGGCCTGAGAAACAAACTGATATTGCGAAAATGCGGCTAATGTGGGATATCGTTGCGACCTAACCAACTTAAACTGCGTTTGCATTTTTTCCAGTTGAAGGTCCAACTGCCGCAGGTCGGTATTTTCAGTGAGGTTGTAATCGGCATTTGCAGCAAAAAGTCCATCGTGATGGTATTGACCTAACGCATCAGTAACTTTAATGGTAACATTTTGATTAATTCCGAGCAGAACCCGCAGCATCATTTCAGAAAGACGTACTCCGTTTTCGGCTTGCACGAGCGTTGGTGTTAAATTGCGCACCTGAACTTCACTTCTGATAACATCATACTCGGCCACCATACCCTGCGAAAACAAATTCTTAACATTTCGCAGGTTATCATTGGCATTCTCAACACTTTTGCTCATAACCTGATAAGAATCGTTGGCCAACAGCATGGTATAATAAGCCTTACGCACCTCGGCAATCATATTTACTCTGGAGGCTCGTGCCGATTCGAGGGCTAACGCCATATCGTGCTCACTGATTTTAATATTTTGATATAGCGACAAAGAAAAAAGCGGTAACGAAGCCGAGAGTGTTCCTGTATAGCTGTTATCGTAACCCATTTCAATGGCACCACCGGTTCCAGGCCCAAACAATCCCTCGGGCATAAAAATTACCGGTTTGTTGAAATTCCGGGTATACATACCTTCACCTGTTAAAGATGGGATTAAAGCGCTACGAGCCTCTTTGCGTGAGTAATCAACCCTTTGTACTTCCTTATCGGCAATCCGAATCATTGGGTTATCAGAAAGGGCTATTTCAATGGCTTTGTCGAGCGTAAGCTCTAAAACATCGTTTTGTTGGTTGTTGTTCTGAGCTATACCTAAGGGGCCTGGAAAAACCAAAGCGACAAAAGCAATACTCCGAAACCAGTTTTTATTGATATACATATAATTTGTCCTTATTTAGTTGTTATATTTAGTTTTCTGCTTGCAAAAGCTCCTCCAAACGGTTTATTCCTTCATGTGTGGATATCCCTCTGGTAAAATTGATAAACAGTGTTTCGAACAGTTCAGTTGTAGGGTATTCATCGGGAGGAAAAATCTCCTTGCGTCCCATCATATTCATTTGTTCAATAAAAATTTTGGCAACCATCCTTACATTTAAACCATCTCTAAAAATTTTCTGATCAGCGCCCTGTAACAGTAACTTTTCAAAATCCTTCATAGTATTATTTCTCCTGATTGCAACCATTTCATCCCAAATTAAAGGGTAATGAATTTCAAGATCTTCAAAAAACTGGGGGTTAATTTTCTTAATTGCTGATACACCATACCTTAATGACCCTACCATAATTTCCATTACATCGGTTGAATTTTCCTTCAAGCATCGGAAATTATCGTCGTTAATGGCATACAATTTCTCCAGACATGCTTTCAAAAGCTGGGTTTTATCGGCAAAATTCTCGTAAATAGTACGCTTTGAAACACCTAGTTTTTTGGCTACATAATCCATGGTTACGCGCCGTATTCCCTCGGTGACAAATAGTTTTCCTGCTCCTTCGATTATGCGTTCCTTAATTTCCATGTTACATTAATTTTGAACGGAACAAAAATATTTAGAAAACTAATAAAACCAAAATAGTTTTCATGTTTTAACCTTCTTTAACCAAGACTTTAAGATGGGTACTAAAACAGTATAAAAAGCTTTTATCAACAGAATTTTATATTATCCAGATTTACTTGCCTTTGCAACCTAATTGAATCAATGCCGATTAGAAAAAACTTGTTTTTAGCTTTCAATAATATTGTATCTTTGCACATCGAACCATACATTAAAAAATGATTCAGAAAGCACTATTTATTATAAATCCTGTATCAGGTATAGGCCGGCAAAAATCGATTGAGGATATTATTCAATCAGAAATGAACCGAAAAAAATGGGAAGTTGAAACAATAACCACCACTCATGCCGGACATGGTTTTGAAATCAGCAGCAGGGCAGCCGGCCACTACGATTTAGTTGTGGCAGTAGGTGGTGATGGAACCGTTAATGAAATTGGTCGCGGATTAATAGGCTCCAAAACAGCTCTTGGAATTATCCCTACAGGTTCAGGTAATGGATTGGCCCGGCATCTTGAAATTCCTTTTAAAATAAACAGGGCACTTCAGGCCCTTAGCGAAGCAAAATTTCGAGCCATTGATGTTATAAAGGTTAATGAGTTTTATTCATTAAACGTTGCAGGCATTGGTTTCGATGCTTACATCAGTCACCGCTTTGCCAACCGTAAAAACCGTGGCCCTTTGGCTTATATGCAACTTATAACCAAAGAGTTTGCTACCTACAAATCATCGGTATATAAAGTAACCATTGATGAACAGACACAGGATTGGGATGCCTTTTTAATTAGTTTTGCCAACTCCACCCAATACGGCAACAATGTTCACATTGCCCCTCAGGCCCGCATTGATGACGGATTAATTGATGTTTGCTTTATAAGGGATTTTCCTAAAGTTACGGCACCGGCTCTTTTAATAAGTCTTTTAGACCAGAGCATTGATAAAAATAAATATGACGTAATTGTTAAAGCCCGAAAAGTAACGATTCATCATCCGGTTAATATTTTAGGTCACGTTGATGGTGAGCCTGTGCATTTGGGAAAAGATGTTGAGGTAGAAATTTTACCACTAGCCTTAAAAGTGGCCGTTCCTCCGGCGCATTTAAAGCAAACTCAGAATATTTTTTCGCCATTAATGGAGATGCTGCCAAAGATTACGATAAACTAATAGCAAGGCAGAATTTTTAGTTCTTAGGTATTAGGTATTAGCTCTTATCAGATAACAACTAAATGATGAACACGATATTTTAGTCAAATTAGATAACAAAAAAAGCGAGGAGGTTATTTCAAACCACCCCGCTTTTTTTATGCTATAAAAAAACCTAAACAATCATCCCGGCAGCAACAGTTTCGTTAGTTGCCTCATCAATTAAAATAAGGCTGCCTGTAGTTCGGTTAACGTTGTATGAATCGAAAAAAAGAGGTTTTGTAGTGCGTAGCGAAATGCGTGCAATATCGTTCATTCCAACTTCCAGATTATTATGTTCCTTCTCCAGATCGCTAATATTAACTTTATATTGCACTTCCTTTACCATACACCTCACTTCGGATGTTGTATGCTTTAATGCATACTTGCCTCCCGGAACAAGCTTCTTTTCGTTAAACCAGCAAATCATAACATCAATATTCTGGTCAACACGCGGAGGTTGTCCGTTTCCAATTTTAACCAACATATCGCCCCTGCTTATATCAATATCATCATCAAGAGTAATAGTAACCGATAAAGGTGCACAAGCCTGCTGATATTGTTCACCAAAAAGGTCGATGCTTTTCACTTTGGAAGAAAAGCCTGACGGCAGTACCATAAGGGTATCGCCAACATTAACCACTCCACTGGCCACACGTCCGGCATAGCCTCTGTAATCGGGCCACTCGCGCGATTGGGGGCGCACCACATACTGGACAGGGAACCGAAAATCATCGCGGTTAATATCGCTGCCAATATGAATATTCTCAAGCAGGTACATCAATGTAGGCCCCTGATACCAGTCCATATTCTTACTTCGGTCAACCACATTATCGCCATCTAAAGCGCTAATGGGAACGTAGCGAACATCTTTTACCGATAACTTGGAAGCAATGGCTTCAAAATCGGTTTTAATGGTTTCAAAAATATCTTCCTGATATTGAACCAGGTCCATTTTATTGACACAAATTATGATGTGTGGTATCTGTAACAAAGAGGCAATGTAAGCATGCCGACGGGTTTGTTCAAGAACGCCCAACCGGGCATCTACCAGAATAATGGCTACGTTGGCGGTGCTGGCACCGGTAACCATGTTACGGGTATATTGAATGTGCCCGGGAGTATCGGCAATAATAAACTTACGTTTAGGGGTGGCGAAATATCGGTATGCCACATCAATGGTGATTCCCTGTTCGCGCTCGGCCCGAAGACCATCGGTAAGCAAGGCCAGATTAACCTGCTCGCCACCTGCACGCTCACTGGCGCGCTCAATAGCTTCCATCTGGTCTTCAAAAATTGCTTTTGAGTCGTAAAGCAACCGGCCAATTAAAGTGCTTTTTCCATCGTCAACGCTTCCGGCAGTGGTAAAGCGCAGCAACTCCATATCAAGATAACCTGAATTTTTTCCGCTCATGATTTTATTCAATCATCAATTAAAAATAACCTTCCTTTTTTCTGTCTTCCATAGCAGCCTCCGACCTTTTATCATCTGCCCTGCCACCACGTTCGGTAACGCGCGAGGCGGCTACCTCCTGAATAATATCTTCAATGGTGTTGGCTGATGACAAGGTTAAACCTGTACAGGTGATATCGCCAATGGTGCGACAACGCACATCAATCACCTTTGGCTTTTCATCATCGCGCAGTTTCATAAATGGCGCAGTGGCTAATATAACACCATCGCGTTCAAAAACTTCACGTTTATGGGTAAAGTATAACGAAGGCAATTCAATTTTCTCCATGTAGATGTATTGCCAAACATCCATTTCAGTCCAGTTACTAATTGGAAAAACCCTGAAATGCTCACCCATATTTTTGCGTCCATTAAAAAGGTTCCATAATTCAGGCCGTTGGTTTTTGGGATCCCACTGTCCAAATTCGTCGCGGTGCGAGAAAAAACGTTCCTTAGCTCTGGCCTTCTCTTCATCGCGCCGACCACCACCCATGGCAGCATCAAACTTGTGCTCCTCAATGGCATCTAAAAGGGTAACAGTTTGCAATTTGTTGCGGCTTGCATTGTATCCGGTTTCTTCTTTTACACGACCTTTATCAATTGAATCCTGTACCAGAGCAACCAAACATTTGGCACCGGTCTTTTCCATTAACCGGTCGCGGTAATCAAGTGTTTCCTGAAAATTATGCCCTGTATCGATGTGAAGCAAAGGGAAAGGAACCTTGGCAGGCCAAAAAGCTTTTAAAGCCAGATGAAACATCACAATAGAGTCCTTACCGCCGGAAAAAAGCATTACAGGTTTTTCAAACTGTGCAGCCACTTCGCGAATCACAAAAATGGATTCAGCTTCCAATTCCTTAAGGTGATTAATTTGATACTTATCCATGAACTATTTTATTTTCTTAAACCTGCTAAAATATTTTATAGGTAGGGCAATACTTAAATAAACCGGTGCAAATTTAATGTTTTAAACCGACAATAAGAAACCCGGTATTTTACAAACCCAATAAAAAAAGGCCATTTCAACAGAAACAGCCCATTTTTATTCATAGCAAAACCATATACTAATAAAGTTCCTGAACATCATCAGAGTCGAAACTCTTGTTGTATTGTTTCATGGCGCGCAAGCTCATACCCATGCTGGAGAATCCGCCATCGTGGAAAAGATTTTGCATGGTAACCTTACGTGTCAAATCGGAAAACATCACCACGCAATAATCGGCACAATCAGCAGCATCTGCATTACCCAGAGGCGACATCCGGTCGGAGAAATCAATCAGTCCGTCGATACCTTTAACACCGCTACCGGCTGTTGTAATGGTAGGCGACTGGCTAATGGTGTTCACCCTTACTTTTTTCTCACGGCCATAAATATAACCAAAACTACGAGCAATTGACTCCAACAATGCTTTGGCATCCGCCATATCGTTATACCCGTAAAGTGTACGCTGAGCAGCCACGTATGATAGTGCTACAATTGAACCGCCCTCGCTCATAGCATCCTGCTTAAAAGCCGTTTGAATAAGCTTATGGAATGAAATTGCTGAAATAGCGAGTGTTTTCTCAAGGTAGTTGTAATCCAAATCGTGGTATACACGTTTCTTTCTAACATTGAGCGACATCCCGATGGAATGTAAAATGAAGTCGATTTTACCGCCTAATACCTCAACTGAAGTCTTAATAACATTCTCAAGGTCAGCTACATTGGTAGCATCGGCCGGAATTACTTCGGCGCCTGTTTTTTGGGCCAGTTCTATAACACTTCCCATTCTACAGGCCACATGTGTGTTAGAGAGGGTAAATACTGCGCCTTCTTCATGCGCCCGCTCTGCTACTTTCCAGGCGATTGACATGTCGTTAAGTGCGCCAAAAATAATCCCTCGTTTTCCTTTCAATAGATTGTATCCCATATCAAGTTTTTGATTTTTGAGGTTACAAATATAAGGCTTAATTGTCCACAATGAAAGATTAAACTTTTTTTTGTTTTTATTAAGTCTATTTAAAGGCTGTAATTTGAAGTTGTTTTATAGATATTGAAATGACGAACATCTGATTTATATGCTTATATAGCAAGACAATACACCTAAACAATGAATCAATCCTGATCAGAAAGACCCATTAAATCGCGTGCATTAATCAAAGCCGCATCAGTTAATTGGGCACCGCTCAACATTCCGGCAATTTCTACAACCCGTTCATCGTAGGTGAGTTTTTTAATCTCAGAAACGGTTTGATTACCGGCATCGGATTTAAATACTTTATAATGATGGACTCCTTTTCCGGCTATTTGCGGCAAATGAGTAATGCTGACCACCTGAATATTTGAACCCATTTGTTGCATGATGCGTCCCATTTTATCGGCAATCTCACCAGAAACTCCTGTATCGATTTCATCAAAAATAATGGTGGGTAGTCCTTTGGCCGACGAAAGTAACGCTTTAATGCACAGCATAACCCTGGAAAGTTCACCGCCGGAGGCAACTTTTGGAATATCGGCCAACTGGCTGTTTTTATTGGCAGTAAACAGGAATTGAATTTCATCGGCACCATCATCGCGCAGGGTTTCTGCCTTTTCCAACGACACCTTAAACCTTGCATGTGGCATCCCTAATTCATGCAATTGGCTCTCAACAGCTGTTTCAATTTGAGTAAACACAGCCTTTCGCGATTGGGTAAGTTGCAACGCTAAATGCTCAACGGTAAATATTTGCTTTTCAATAGCACCATTCAGATTTTCAAGCTGCTCCTCAAATGAGTCCAGATTTTGCAATTTGTTATCGAAATCGGTCAATAATTCTAACAAAGCTTCAACCGAATCGACATGATGTTTTTGCTGAAGGGAGTAAATGGTATCCAGTCTGTCCTGAACCAGTCTTATACGTTGAGGGTCAAACTCGATACTGCTGGTTTTGTCGGCAATCTCGCTGGCAACATCCTTCATTTCAATATAAACCGAATCGAGCCGGGTAACAAGTTCTTCTGCATCGGGCAGATATTTCACTATTCGTTTGATTTCGTTTTGTATCTGATGTAAACCATCCAGCACCGGAAATTCCGATTCAACCAACAGTTGATTGGCCGAAACCAGGGCAGCCTTAATCTCTTCAACATGGGTTAATTGCTCCAACTCTTGTTCCAGCTCTGTTTGTTCTAAAGCTTTAAGACCCGCATTACGAAGCTGTGCAGCCTGAAATTCCCAGTAATCGCGGTCGGCTTTTTGCTTTTCATGCATCTCCACCAAACGATTTCGCTCCTTTTGTAATTGACGAAGCGTAATAAATTCCTTACGATAGCTATCTCTTAGGTGAGTGTTTTTAGCTACGGTATCAACCACCATTAGTTGGTAAGAATAATCGCCCAGTAAAAGATTCTGATGTTGGGAATGAATATCTATGAGTCTTTGAGTCAGTTCTTTTAAAAAATTCAGGTTGACAGGAGTATCGTTCACAAAAGCCCGCGACTTACCATTGGGTAAAACCTCTCTTCGAATCACTGTATCCTTGTCGAAATCCACATCTTCGGCAGAAAACAAAGGCTCCAGGCCATAACCTTCGATGTTAAAATGAGCTTCCACCACACATTTTTGTTCTTTATCGCGCATGGCCGAAGTATCGTTTCGCTGCCCAAGAATCAAGCCCAGTGCACCCAGCATAATCGATTTTCCGGCGCCTGTTTCTCCTGTTATAACCGAGAAGCCCTCTTCAAACCTTATATCGGCCGAGTCAATTAATGCATAATTGGAAATAATCAGTTGTTTTAACATGAGAGATGCTTTATCTCACAAAAATAAAAAAAGAAAAGGAATTAAGTATCTGTTTAAATTTAGTTACCTGAATTTATAATAGACTCTTAGAAGCCTATATAATAGACAGAAAGACGTGTCCCTGTATATCCGGGAATAGACTTAATAGAAATTACAGAGAAACAAGACAGTTAAGTTATTTTACTCATTTTAAGCATGTTATTTTTCATGTCTTTTTCCGATGAACCGGAACACGTATCTTAAAGTCGTTTGTCTTTTCCCGATACTCGGGTACCGATTCTCGGCATTCCACTTCATTCCAACTTCGCGTCTTATGTCTAAAAAAAATAAACAGTTTCTAAATGCCTCCGGTATTACTCAGTAATTTCCTGTATTTTTCCGAATTGGCCGGGTCTACTTCGGTAAGA
Source organism: uncultured Marinilabiliaceae bacterium (assembly GCA_964521525.1). GTDB lineage: Bacteria > Bacteroidota > Bacteroidia > Bacteroidales > Marinilabiliaceae > CALEUX01. The sequence goes on from CAZFTD010000104.1 coordinate 9,625, forward strand.
ATATTAACCACTCTGCTCCTTTCCATTGATGGTGAGTTGGAGAAAACATTGAGCAGCTCCTCAGTTTTGGCATCGAAAAATAAACCAAGCGCAAACGAATTGGGGCGCTGCCTGTAAACCCGTTGCAACAATTCGAGCGATGAGGCCATATTTGAACGACCTTCCTCAGGTTTTTCGGCCATTAAATCGAGTCCCCGGCGATGATATTGATAAAAGCAGTTGCGCAAAGGAACATGATATTCGTTCAGCATGTTCTCAACTAACCAATATCGGTTACGCGTACTTTCGAACGAGCGCCAGCCACTCTCCCGGGCATTCTGCGACATATTTACAATTTGCTCGGCTTTCTGAAAATAGGGCGTTCCACCCCGCTGACTAAACGAATCATAATCGTACCCCAAAATAACATAGGCATAATAAGCCAACATGCCAATAAGATTTGATTCTATATTAGCCGGATTATAAATCAGTGGTTCAAATTCTATATATCTGAAATGAAGGCTCTGGTCGAGATAATTAAAGATGGTTGTACTGTATGAAGAGTTGTAAACCGGTCGTCGGGCCTGAATTTGCATAGTTCCCTTAAACTCGTCGGAACCAATTTGTTCCCGAATGTTAATAAGGATATTACACTCTATACGTTCTTCGGGTTTGTATTTATGTTCGGTCCATCGCTGACCGTTCATAAACTCCATAATAGATTTTTGCAAAGTTTCGAATACGCCGCGGTTGGTGCCCTGAATACTTGGTGATACCACCTGAACCATGCACCTGAATTCCTGGCCTTTTAGACCGAATGAAATCAATATCAGACCAATAATCAATATTCTTCGCATCGTATATTAAGATTTGCCTTTAAGCATTCAACGAATTTGCTAACATAAATTCCAAATAATCCACAACATCCGACGCCACCTCTTTTTTTGATTTTAACGGGAATTCAATCTTTTTATTTTCTCTGTCGATGATGGTTATCCGGTTAGTATCTACCATAAATCCTGCATCGGGGCTTGCCAAAGAATTCAAGACGATAAAATCAAGATTTTTCGATTTAAGTTTTGCAAGCGCATTGATTTCTTCGTTTTCAGTTTCAAGAGCAAAACCTACCAAAATTTGGCTCTTCTTTTTTATTTCGCCCATACTTTTGGCAATATCCGGGTTTGCTTTAAGTTCGATAGATAGATTATCGCCTGTTCGTTTTATTTTTTGACTGGCAGCTTTAACAGGTGAGAAATCACTTACGGCAGCCGCCATAATAGCCCCATCGGCCAGGGGAAACAATTCACAGGCTTTTTGGTACATTTCTGAAGCCGATACCACATTATATCTGTTTATTTTGGGATTGTTGATACTCATTTGTACCGGCCCGGCAATTAAATCAACTGCAGCGCCACGCAATGCCAGTTCCTCTGCAATGGCAAAACCCATTTTTCCCGACGAATAATTGCCGATAAAACGAACCGGATCGATGGCTTCATGCGTAGGACCTGCGGTTATCATAAACCGTTTACCAGTCAGACTTTTTTTTTTATCGGGCGTGCCAAAAAATGTATGTAACTGCTGAACAATGGCTTCAGGTTCTTCCATACGGCCTTTGCCATGCAAACCACTTGCCAGCACACCGGTTCCTGGTTCAATTACCTGACATCCCCAACTTTTAAGAATTTCTATATTTTTTTGAGTGGATGGATGCGCGAACATATCCAAATCCATGGCCGGGGCAATAAAAACCGGACACTTGGCTGATAAATAAGTAGTGAGTAATAAATTATCACAAATTCCATGAGCCATTTTAGCCAGAGTATTGGCCGAGGCCGGAGCAATCAGCATTACATCAGCCCATAATCCCAGATCAACATGGCTGTGCCAGGTACCATCGCGATTCTCAAAAAAATCGCCTAAAACCGGACGACCCGACAAGGCCGACAAGGTTACCGGGGTAATAAATTCCTTGCCTGTCGACGTAATTAAAACCTGTACCTCAGCGCCTTCCTTAATCAATAAACGCAACAAAAAAGCAGCTTTATAAGCGGCAATACTTCCGGTAATACCAAGGATTATTTTTTTACCTTGTAACATAATTAATTTGTATAGGTTAGTTTTAACCCTCAAGTTCTGTTTTCAAAGATAAAACCTATTCCGGATTCAAAAAACCTTTTGCGATTCAAAATCGGTTTTATTCTCTTTTGGGCACAAAAAAAAGAAGATAAGAAAGAACTAATCTTTCCTATCTTCAATAATATGATTCAAACAAAAAAGCAAAACTGCTCTCTGCGCTACTCGGGTAAAATATCCTTTGCCGGATTACGGTAATAAACATTACCTTCGATGAATTCAGAAGTGGCAATTGAAACAGCTTTAGGCAAACGCTCATAAAATCTTGAAATCTCTATTTGTTCACGGTTTTCAAAAACTTCTTCAAGGTTATCAGTGTACGAAGCGAATTCCTGAAGTT
>CAZFTD010000105.1:0-12075 GCA_964521525.1 uncultured Marinilabiliaceae bacterium
CAGTTTTTGTTTAGGAAGAGCTTGGCTTGTGTGAATTGCTGACCGATCAATAACTTTTCGTTCATCCCAAATGGAATTGGTAATGAAATGTTGCATCTGGTAATAGTCCAATTCAGGCTGCTGTTCGCAAATTCTTTCGATGTTACGATAGTTGCTAATAAAAACGCCATGGGCATACTTTCAGCTTTGCCAAAGAGTTTTTTGGTTTTGTTTTTAAAACAATCTTGAAAATCAACAAGATAATCACCGATCCGCTTTGCACTAGCGGCCAGTGTTCTTCCATATTTTTTTGTGTTTTTACGTTGTATTAAACATTGAAACGAACGATAGGTTTGTTTTTCTATGATGCCCTGAAATTAGTAATTTCAGGGCTGTTTTCAAAGCATTGTCTTCATTAAATCAAGCGTTTATCGTTTTTATTAATCTGTCAAAGTAGAATTAATAAAAAACTAGAATCTGTGACTATTACTAAACTCAATATTCGTTTTTACATTTTACTACTAACGACATCGATATTGTTTTATATTTTTATATTTTTACGCACTATTATTAATATATATCGTGTTTATTGCCATGTTTACTTACATATTGTTATTTGTTGCGATTGTTGGGTGGGGGCTATTTCTGTACTCACTTAAAACAAAAAAACAAAACAAACTACAGCTACAACCTTTAGAGGTTTTTAATGCTCAGGCGTCAGAAAAAGAAAGCAACTTGAACAAAGAAATGGAAAGATTATCAATTGTTGCAAGGCAAACAGAGAATGCAATTATGATAATGGATCCTGATGGAAATATTGAATGGGTAAATGAGGGGTTCACAAAAATGTACGGCTATACCTTTGAAGAATTTACGGCTGAACTTGGCACGAACATCAGGCAAACCAGTTTTAACAGCGACATAGAAGAGAGGATCTATAAATGCACCAAACTAGGACAATCGGTTACATATGAAGCCCTAAACATAACGAAAAATGGTCAGGAATTATGGACACATACATCGCTTACCCCGATTTACAATGACAATGGAGACCTTGCTTACCTTGCAGCAATAGACTCAGATATTAGTCGACGAAAAGAGAGCAGTGATGAACTTTTAAAGGCCATTGAGCAGTTATCTTCACGAATCAATAAACTTTCAGAGCAACAAAAAGAACTTATAAAAAGCAGTTCTGAAATGATGGAAAGAATTGAAGCTTCAGGACATTTGCTTGAGGATACAATTTCGGTGGTGAAGTTCATCAACGAAACATCTGACAAAATTAAAATATTAGGGTTTAATGCCTCCATTGAAGCAGCTAACATGCAAAGCATGGTTAACAATTTCAACAAATCGGGGTTCTCAGGAAATGGCTTCAGGATAATTGCCACTGAAATTATTAAACTGTCAGAAGATTTCAAAAAGCAAGCTTCCCGGGTCTCTAATGTAATGGATGAACTTCGGGTATCATATGACCACATTGGCAACCATCGTGTAACCTCAGACAATGTTTCCACATCATTCTTTCAAACGGTTAACGAAGTAAGAAAAGAACTGCTAAAAGTTGAAATGGTGGCTGACAGGTTGAACAATTAGTTTGCCCTGATGTAATACGGCTGGGTATATATTGTTCCTGCCTCACCCTTTATTTCTGCTCTCAAAAACCTACTGAAAGCAGGAATATTATTAATGTTTATTGAATTTCCACTATGTATTATCTCAGTAAGGTTTAGATAAGGATTAAAAGTTAACCATCGGATTTCTATATAGAGGCAAGTTCACTCCAGTGATAAATTGTGTTCATATACACATGAGGGATATCATAATCATGGGCAGCCAGTACCAGAATAGAATAACCTTCGCTCAGGTAACGGTCGATGGTCTGATGAGGATTGTATTGTTCATCACCAAAACCCGGATGAGTATGAAATTCAGAATCATAATGCCCAACCGACTCCCAATTAAGTTCCTGATAGGGTGACCAGAAACTTCGCTCGTCTGGTTTTTTACATCCGGAGAGAATTATAAGCAACAATAATATTCTTAAGGACGTGTGTATATTATATCGAATGAAAATTAAGGTCTTGACAGTCTTCTTTATTTTAAGTAAAAGAGAAATTTAAATAGAGTGAAGCCGGATGAATTGTTATAAACTACCCGGCTCTTGATGCACACTTGAATACGCTCCATGAGAAAGTAGAGTCTACATTTGTTACCGGCTATCCCTCTTATGGAACTATTAATGAACTTATATTTGCGTAATTGCCAAACAGCAATAACAGACTGGTTATCACATTACTCCCAAAACCCATTAACAGACAATTCATCGCCGGCAATATCCTCCCACCGATAAAAATGAAAGGTTTTATCATTACTCATTGCAACAAAAAGACCATATTTGAATGTTTCATTAAGAGGGTAAGGTGTAACATCTGAACCATCGCTGTCGCGTGCCAAAACCGGCACAACTTTTAACAATGGGTGATGGTGTGGATTTCCGTTTGCGCCTTCACGTGGAAAAATTTGAAACCGGTTTCCTTGCTGATCAGACAAGATTATGTACCCTGTAGTTGGTGAGGTTGGATAAATAGATAACCCCTCATGATCACCTACCACATAGTTGGTAGCGAAAAGGGCTAATTCCTCATTGCCTCTTTCAGGTGAGGCGTAATATTTCCGTACTCCAACCTGCTCGTCGGAGTAATAAATAAAGCCCAATTGATTATCAACCGCAATGGCTTCAATCTCCTTTTTTCCGCTGAATGTCCCGAACTTACGGACCACCTGTCCCTTAATAGCTCCATTGTCAGATTCTGACAACAGGTACTGCCACAAATATGAACCGTCAGTACCCTCTTTGCGAGATACGATGGCATAGATGTAGCCTGTTTGTAAATCTTTATATAACGCCAATCCCATTGGGTCGCGTCCGGTTTCACCTTCAAAAACAGGAATTCCACCACCATCAACAGGGATCATATTTGGAAGGGTAAATACTCTAATCATGCTACGGCCTCGTTCTGTAAAAACAGCGATGTCCACAGTATCATTATTCAGGACAAAACCATACTCAACATCGATGTTATTTGGTCGCTTAAGACCGAGAACAGTCCGTTCACGATCAATTCTTCCATTTAAATCATATACATATATTCCCCCATTATCTTTATCCTTATCAGTACCCAAAACCAGACTTTTAGATGGATTGCCCCTGTTAATCCAGATTGCCGGGTCGTCGGTATCGCTGAGTGATTTTTCTGTTATAACAATGGGCAAAACCTCCTCTGAATTAGGAACCCCCGGAACGGGACGGATTACATTTCCGCAACTGCAGAAAACCCCAAAAAACAAAAATGAAATTACAATTCTGTGCATGTTATTTTCATTAATCACATTGATTATGCGAAATACAATCCTGAATAGCAATTGCATTTACATAATCAATAATATGTAAAAAATCAGATTGAATCACACTCAATAAAAAATGATTAATAGAGTATTACTGTTTAACTCCAAAAGCGCCAATGGTAGTAGAAGCTGCAGGTGAACGGTATATCTCGCCACCAATTGAAAGTCCATTTGTGAGAAAATGAGCATTTACAGTAGCTTTCCCTTTCCCTATAGCAGGAGAACCAGATTTTAAGCGAAAATCCCATGCATTGTTAAATATGGCATTATGCATATCCGTATCAAGTGGGTAATTAACAAACAAAGGGTTATTCTCACCGGCTAAAGTAGATGCTATGTCGTTGGCTCCACGCACAACCTCATCGCTTGATGTTTGAAACTGGTCAACACATAGCTGGTTGTGACCATAATAAAAGTTATAATCGTACTCGGTTCTGTTATCTGCTTTGCTAAACTTTATTCCATATCGGCAATTAACCAGTAGGTTATTAAATATTTTAGCGTTGACTTGCTTTTCCATCCAAATAGAGCCGCCTTTTGTTGAAGGACGCCTCCAGCCGGTATTTAAGATGGTGTTGTTGTAAACATAAGGTTCGGCTTGGGGGGTGCGGTCACCCGAGTTGCTGAGTTTAAATGCGTTGGTATTGGCACTGTAAATTAAGTTAAACGCCGCATCCATAGTAACCCCTGACTTGATGTTTACTGCCTCACCTCCAGTATTTCCTGAGGTATGAAAGATGTTGTTCATCACAATAATTTTACCTCCTTCAAAGTAAAAACAGTCATCTGCAACATTTCGTATTACTGAATTGGTAACAACAATACGGGTGTTGCTATTAATGCTCCATAGAGCAGGCACTCGCTCTCCAGCACTACCTTTATAAAGTGAACGTTCAACTGAAGGAGAGTTCTCTGTAGTAAGTGCTCCTGCATATTCCAGAATAGCATGTTTGATCAATACCTCTTCAACATCACTGTCACAGAGAATACCTCCCCAAAGCCCTGTCATGGCATTTTCCTCGGTGCGTAAAGCAGTAGGAACGGTGAATGTAACCGGATTGGACTCAGTTCCTTTAATATAAAGGTTTCCACTAACAATAAACTCTGTTCCAATGGTTTCATCTGCCATTATTACCGTAACGCCTTCCTGAATAACCAGTGATTGGCCTTTAGGAATAAAAACATGTCCTTCGATGGTATAGGTGCCATTTCGTTCCCACACACCAGAAACTTCACCACCCTTAATGTTTGCTTTAACAGGTAGTTTCTCATCCTTTTCGCATGATGCCAACAAAAATCCTGCTGACAAAACCATTACTGCTAAATTTAAAAAATTCATCTTAACGCAATTATTTTTCAATTGCTGTTGTGAATTCGACTTTTGTTCATTCGTGTTTGTGTTAAACACTTTAAGTGCACGTTTCATTTTTTTTGCTTTAGTTTATTATTGATATTTTTTTTAAAACACTCATTACTTGTTAAGCCGGTATCTAATACCTACAAGGTAGAATTGCTTATAATAGTCGCGTCGGATAAGCGTTTCGCCACTCATGGTTTGCTGATAGGGGTAATTGGCATACAAAGGGTTTTCCTTTTTCACAACCAATTCTCTGGGTGTGTTTAAAAGGTTGTTTACTTTCATGAATAAAGTGAATCCTCCGGTTAAATTCTTCTCAGCAGACAAGTCAAGCTTAAAATCTCCTTTTTCCCAAATATCATTATCCAAGAATGGCGACACCACATAAATCCTGTCACTGTTCCAGGCACCAGCCAGTTGGGCATCAAAACCACGATTGGTGTTTTTATACATCAGTGAAATATTTACCACATGTTCCGACTGACCATACAAAGGACGGGTTTGGTTTACATTTGCTACCTCCATATTTCCTTGTTCATTTCGGATGCGTAATATCTTTGAGGTGGTTATATCAGAATTGGTTAAGGTATAGTTAGCTTTTATACCAATATTTCGGAAGTAACGTATATAATCAACTTCTACTCCATAGTTGCGGGCGGTACCGAAATTTCCCGGCTGGTACTTAAGGTTTCCATGGGAATCTTTAATTACAAATGTATATTCGATTGGGTCCTTAATGCTTTTATAGAAAAGACCTACCATAAATTGATCAAGTGAACTTGGAAACAATTCATAGCGCAAATCAAAATTATCGGCCACAGTGTGCTTTAATTCAGGATTGCCTCCTTCACTGTAATCTTCTGAGATATCATCATATGGCACAATTTCCAGAAAACCTGGCCTGTTTATGGCCCGGTAATACGATGCCCGGAAATTGGTTTTGTTGGTGTAACGATAGGTTAAATGTGCCGATGGCAGAACATCAAGGTAAGTCTGATTACCTATTGCCTCAATTCCAAATCGTTCGTAATGTAATATGTATCCCTGATTGGTATGCTCAACCCTTGCACCTGAAATTATCTCCAATTTACCCAATGTAATATCGCCGCGCACATAACCGGCAATAATAACTTCGGTAGCGTCATAGTTTAGAGGGTTGGTTGGGTCGGGAGGATTAACTACATCCCAGCCAATTTCAGAGAATTTGTTCCACTCTACCCCCTTTTCTGAAAAATTCTGAAAGGGTGCCGGGCGCTGCGAAACCGGAATTAGTCTATATTGATTATAATAACTTGTGCGATACTTATCACGAATCATACCTCCTGCCATAAACGATGAAGGAATGGAAACAATTGGGTTCTTTATTACCATATTGCCATAAAAAGAGTAGTCGCGGTCTGAGTTGTGCTCCCATCTTCTGTTGCTGCTTTTCTCAACAACATATACAGACTGTTGTACACCATTGAGTTTTGAGCCAACCAAACTAATGGTAACATTATCAGGTGTTTCATTAAATGCTTTGGAATAATTAGCCGACCAATTAAACTGAATAGGCCCCGATATCTGATGAACACCCTGAAGCGTAGATGTGTGCAGCCATTGATTGTTCATTCGAAGCCGGGTATCAAAATTTTGCGTATAGGTTTCAGACTGGGGATTGTAGCCCGAAGAGAAGCTTATACTATTAATATCTCTAACCTGTTGATTATGAAGATGCAAATAAGCGTTGTATAACTTAATGGAATTACGATTATTGATACGCCAGTCAATTTTACTGTGTAGCCCGTACTGTTGCTGATATTCTGAATAACTTCTGTTCTCCAGATTCTTAAGCTCGGGAAGGTTACGTTCATCGCTGGTGGTTGATGCATCAAAATAGGTACTATTGCTGCCTCTGTTTTGCGAAAGATAGGTTGCTGAGATAAGCAATCCCAAGCGGTTTCCAAATACCCGGTCGCCAACTGAGAATCCGGCGTTGATTGCGGGCAATGGGTGTTTTTCTTTTACATCAAGGTTAGAAACAGGAAAATCAGATGCAGTAGCTTTATAAGCGGAGCCGTATAACTGGTATGGAGACTCTTTATTAATATCACTTGCATCAAAGCCCTGAAATTTCCTGTCTATGAACAATTGGTTGTAACCACCCGAAAGGTTAGCCCTGAACTGAAACCTCTCAGGGGCATCTTTCATAATTAAATCTACGGCACCACCAATGGCATCACCCTCCAAGTCGGGTGTTAAAGCCTTGGTTACTTCCAGCCGGTCAACCATATCCGAAGGAAACAGGTTTAAAGGCAGATAACGGTATTTATTATTGGTACTCGGTATTTTTACACCATTTACCAATGAATAATTATATCGCTTGTCCATTCCACGTAATATGGCATATTGACCCTCTCCGGTGCTGCTACGCTCAATTGTGACACCAGACATGCGTTGCAAAACGTTGGCAACTGTTAAATCTGGCGAAAGCTCAATGCTTTTTGCACTAATTACATTGATTATGTTACCGGCGTTTTTCTCTGAAGCCCGCTCACTGGTTTCGGTGCTTTTATCGAAACGGGCCACCACCACAACTTCGTTTAGGGCTGAAACCACGGGGCTAAGCTTTACATTATGGGTAATAACCTCATCATTTGCTAGAACCGTAATTTCGGAAACGTAGATTTCGTAACTAATGAAACGCACTTCGAGCCTGTGTTTTCCCACCGGGAGATTCCGTATCTCATAAGTGCCGTCGAAGCCTGTTGTGGTTCCTATTTGAAGGCCGGAAAAATAAATAGCACAACCCACCAATTCTTCACCGGTTACTGCATCAGCAATTTTTCCTTTAATAATTGCTGCATTAAGAGAAAACAGGTATCCCCAGAAAAATAAAAAACCTATGATAAAACTCTTTTGCATAAAATTATCCTCAATGACATTTCACGGTGCAATTTTATAATCAAAATCCGAAACATCTACTGGTAAAACCCCCTAAAACCATATAGTAGAAACTCACAGGTCAGATTAAGACAATGTTAATTCACCGTCATTCAAAAGGTTTAGGCTGTTTATATACCAAACCGCCATCAGAATTTTTAAGACAGGCTTAACATTAAGCTCCCTTATTTAAGTTTACTTTACATCAAAAACATCTGGTAAACACAATTTGGTGTATTCAATTAACAGTCAATCAAATGCTTGTTGAATCAAGGGTTTAAGAATAATTTCTATTGTTAGGTGCATGATTCGTTAATCATATACCAGGATGAATCCCGATATAGATTGGAAAGTCATGCGGGGATTACCTGTAAATCATTAACATATAATAACCTGAGAATTACATTAAGAATTCAAATTCTAACATCGTGAAACACATCATTATTGCTGACGATCACGCAGTTGTAAGAACAGGGTTACAACTCATCATTGACGAAACTAATGATATGCGTGTTTCCGGTGAAGCATCAAACGGGCATGAGCTAACTGCTCTAATTGTTAACAACGACTATGACCTGCTTATTATGGATGCTTCTATGCCCGGGAAGGATGGAATTGAGCTATTGCAAGATGTGAAGAAAATTAAGCCCAGATTGCCTGTCATTGTTTTTACGATGAACAATGATGAGAATTTTGCCATAAGAATGATTAAAGCCGGCGCTGCTGCCTTCATAAATAAAGAAACCGATACTGATAACATATTACAGGCCATTCGAACTGTTTTGGGAGGGAAACGGTATTTTTCTCAAGCACAGGCAGAGATGCTGGCTGAATTGGTGAGTCTACCCGATAACTTTGCGCAATTACCCCACCAGAAACTAACCGATCGTGAATTTCAGATTATGTTCCTTCTGGCATCAGGATACAAAAACAATGAAATTGCCAATAAACTCAACGTGAGTAAAAACACCATCGCCAACCACCGTACGGCTATTCTTAAAAAGATGAATATGGTTAATAATGTGGAAATTACCCGTTACGCAATAAAAAATGGAATAGTAAAATGATGGTTCAAATAAGGAACATACTTTTGGTAATAGTTATTCTGGTTTTATCTGCATGCTCAAATAATCAACCAAGCCAAAAAATGGCTGTAATTGAAATACCTGATCTTGTTGAGCTTGCAGAAGTATTGATGAATAATGACCCTGACAAATCTTTGGAAGTGATTGAAAATGCTTATCAGCAAGCCTGTATTATCAACCATCATCGCCTCATGTCAGAGGCTCTCATTATTAAAGGACAGCTTTTAACTGTTTTTGGAGATAACGATGGTGCTCTATCTCTGTTTAATCAGGCTTTATTGCCCCCTATCCAAAATGACGCAGAAATTATGTGTAAGGTTCTTTTCGAATCCGGTAGAATTTATTACATAAAAGGTGAGTATCATCAGGCATTAGAGATGTTTATTGCTGTGCGCGATTTGGCGCGTGAGAATAAGTTTTCTGATATGGAGAACAAAGCCATCTATTATATAGGAAAATACTACCACACTACCGGAAAGTTTGCACAATCAATGGAACTCTATGAAATTGCGCTCGCAGCTGAACCCGGTGAAACAATATTACGTGCAAATATATTGCTTAGTTTAGGTAAGGCGCTTTTAAATGAAGGGCGCACAACTGAGGCCATCCAACTTTATCAGAATGCTTTTAACATTAGTAAAAAATCGGGAAATCTTTTAATTATTGCTGATGCTTACAACCATTTAGGTTCAGTTTATGATATGCTTGAACAATACAACTTATCCATAAGCTATCACCAGCAGGCACTCTCGTTAAGAATAACCATGAAAAGCCCTGCCGATATGGCAAAGTCGTACAATAATCTGGGGGAGGCTTATTTTAATAATAACCAAATAGATAGCGCAGCTGTAAATTTCTCCAAATCCCTTGAAATGAGCATTCAAGCCGATTACAAAAAAGGAATGGTTAAGGCATTGACCAACCTTGGCCGTTTGCCCTACTCAGAAACTGAAAGCAACAGCCATCTTCATAAAGCATTAAATCTTTCATCAAAGGCCGGATACGATGCTGGTATGGCAAACGCTAATCTCCATATTGCTAAACAATATTATGCCACAAATAAAACGGTAAAAGCCATTGAACATTATAATGCATCCTTGGAAAAGGCCTTGAAATCCCGTTTAACAGAGCTTCTTCCTCAAATTCACCATGGACTCTATTTGTGCTATCTTAATCAAAACAACCCGGTTTTGGCCCTTGAACATCTGAATCTTTATGCCGAATTGGAAAAAGCACGACTCGAAACCCAAAACCACAGACAGATGTCAGAGCTGTTTATTCTTTTTGAATCAGAAAAAAAAGAGAAACTCAACCAAATTCTTATTGCTGAAAATGCTACAAAAGAAATCGCCATTAAACGAAAAAATATAATTATTGGGGTTTTCTTTGCATCGTTTGTTTTTCTTGCGGTAATTATTTCATTATTCTATTGGCAGCTAAATCACAAACGTTTGGCTATTCAGGAACAAAAACGGCTCAACCATGAACTGGAGAAAGCTAATCAGGAAAAAGATAAATTAATGAGCATAATTGCACATGAACTGCGAAACCCGCTTTATTGGTTTCAGAACCTTACACAATATCTTAGTACGCGATTTCACGACATGCCACCTGAAAAACTGGAAAAATCTCTACTATCCCTTGATGAGTCGGCAAAAAACACTTTTCACCTGATGAATAACCTGCTTTATTGGTCACGTTCCAGGTTAAACAGAATTACCATAAAGCCTGATATCACTAATCTTAATAGTCTGGTGAAATCTTCAACTCAAATTTTCACTTCCATAATTAAACAAAAGCAAATTGAATTAAAAATTGATATTAATACTAATTATCACCTCAATATTGACCCGGACCTTATGAGCTGCGTTTTTCGGAACCTGGTTAGTAATGCCATAAAGTTTACTCCCCAAAATGGAAAAATAATGATTGAAGCAGCTTTAATAAATGACAATATCATGATTTCAGTCACAGATAACGGCATTGGAATATCAAAACAACTTCAAAATGATTTCCAAAATAATAATATAAACTTCTCGGAAAAAGGGTTACTTGATGAGAATGGTTCAGGTTTTGGGCTTAAACTATGTAAAGAGTTTATAGAACTAAGCGGTGGGAACCTCAATATAGACTCTTGTTTTAATAACGGCACACGCTTTTGGTTTTCTTTACCATATACCATACTTGAATCTGAAAAAAACAATCCTCAAATGATAAGTGATTCTGTACCTTATGGTGTTCAAATAGTAGTACAGCGTTAATTATATTACCATCACAAACCCGTAAATGCCACCCTTACTCCCCAATGTTGATATTTCCCATCTGAAAATCCTGCGAAAATACCAACGCTTCCAACCATAAATATACGGCTGATGCTATAGCCTGTTTGCATATAATGGCCCATAACCGGTGTGTGAAGATAGGAGAGATGTAAATCTTCATTCCACAGACGATTGCTGAATACCGGCAGGTTTTTCAGGAAAAGATATGGCGATGAGTAGGTTACATTCCCCCTTAAAAACCATTGATTGGTGGCTGGTATATAATCGTTTATTAAAACCATTGCTGCACCCGGGTTGCTGAAAAGAACCGGTATGGTGGATGACTGAAAATGTTTGAAGTTTGAAAAATGCATCTGATTATGATAAGCAAACCAGCCGGCATTAGCGTTCCAATCGAAAACCGGCCTGAATGAAAATTCCGGTTTTTTATAAGCTCCAACTTCCATCAGCAAATAATCGGCATCGGTCGAGAATGCTTTTATGCCTTGCTCTAAACCAAATGTAAAGGTTGGATAATCGGAATGTGCATTCACTTTTTGCCCTCTACGTATGTAGTAAAACTGTTTGGGTGTGTACTCCAGTTTCATTCGGGCAATTAAAGCATCCTGCTTTTTAAAATTGGTTTCGTTTACACTGGGATGAATAATAATATTGGCATCATAATCGGTATTTTTTTTTCGAAACGAAAAATTGGTATTGTTTTGCAACGGTTTATAGGAGTAGTAGCCGGCTCCTATAGTCCATTGTAATCCATTGGCTAAGTCAATTTCGTTTGAAATTTGCAGGCTGTTATTACTAAAGAACCGCTGATAGTTTTCTTTAAAAAGTAACGAAGAGGTCATACTCAGCAATCCGGGAATGGCCATTTCTCTTTTGTAATCTTCTGAGCCTGTAAATCCTGATATTGTTATTTGGCCTCTTTTTAGTGGTTGGTAGGTTTGCGACCAATCAAACCGGCCAAATGCTTTCTCTTTCGAAAAGGCATAACCGCCCAAAACCGATAGTTTCATGTTGTGCACCGAATCCTGTCTCCAGGTAAGAA
>CAZFTD010000106.1:0-11987 GCA_964521525.1 uncultured Marinilabiliaceae bacterium
TAGCTCAGTTGGTAGAGCATCAGCTTCCCAAGCTGAGGGTCGCGGGTTCGAATCCCGTTTTCCGCTCGATGAAAAAAGAGGGTGTCTCAATAGTCGAAGACACCCTCTTTTTATTCGCACTATTTCCGGATAGTTTTAAAATATTCAATTCTCAGAGGCTTTCATAAACTTATGAGACAGCCTCATTTATATTAATAATCCTCATTTCCCCTTCATAGGCCCAATATACCTGGTGGCAATAACAATATTATCCACGTACCGTTTCATGGTATGAGGGAAATTAGGTGTTGTGCGGTGTAAATTCAGATGTACGGTTTGCGGTTTTAAATCTTCAATATCTCTGAATCGCAGGTTGGTGGCGTGCGATTGTAAAACCCCGTTTATCCAAAATTTGGCTTCACCATCACTTTTCCCGGGAGTATTTAAATATAGGCCAACCTCATAGCAATACCACTGGTCGAATTTGATATAGAAATACGGATTGCTGTAAATTGAGAATCTATAAGATGGTATGCCATCGCCAAAGTTCGTCAGGTTTATTTCACCTTTTGCAGCTTTTGCATTAGCAGCTTGTGGACTATAACTATACATATGCCCAAACCATAGGTATTTATTATTGGCATCGCTTTTAGCTGAAGGTCCCCAACCGGTAAACTGACAGGCTACTGAATACCAGTTTCTTCCATTACAAGGCTCGCTGGTTGAGGCGGATTCATTGTATATACCAAATCCTTTCACACCGATTGGCTCCATACCATCTCCGGGATGGAAGCTGCTATCGAATCGGAAATACATACGCACAAAATAGGTAGGTTTTTCACCAACGTGCGCTTTTGCCGGAATGTTGAACCGGCAAGTGGGGCCCTCAACTCCACTGGCCCACGAATGCTCTCCCGAATACTTACCATTTAAGGCCGGAGACGTAACTACTTTAACATTTTTTTTATATCGGTCTTCCTGAGTTGGAATGGTTACCTGACCCGTTTCAAAATTTTCTACCGCTAATACAAATGGATTGTTTTCAATGCCTGCATCGTTTACATAATTGGAGGCAATGCCCAAAACTCCTCCCGATAAAAAAGACTCATCCAAATTATCGTTTTGATTTTCTTCCTGGTCGAAAGCGACATTCTCCTTAGAGCAAGAAATCAATAAAACCAGCCCTAAAATCAACGCACCAAATAATTTCATACTCAAAAATATTTAATTAATAACCTTAATACGCACATTCGTCAATTTTAGTTTGTTTTATTATATTTTTTTATTATAAACCAATACCCCTTGGGCATCAAAATACTTACATTAATCTATATATCAATTATTTAAAAGCATTGTTTTTTTTTAAAAAACTTCATTTAAAAAAACTTATGCTGCGCTAATGTATTTTTATCAAACTATTTACTTTTTATAAAAAAAGGTCTAATTTTCTTCATCAAAATTACCATGACAGCCTACGGCCTGAGCGCCTTGTATAACCGGTACGCGTTTGAATGATTTACGCTCACTTTCTGATTATCATGAATGGACCGGAACTTAAAGCTTAAACGCTTCCATTTTTTGTTTCATAAGCCTCTATTAACCACCAATAAGCGGTATCATTCATCTATTTACCCAAGTGATGGCCATTTGGGGAGGTAAAAAATTTTTAACCCAATTTTTTTTTCAATGATGAAACTTTCGCGACGAGGATTTATCAGAGGCACTGCCATGGCTGGTGGCGCCCTGTTGTTCCTGCCCGATTTGTCGGCATTTAGTCTGTTTAATGCCAATGAATCCAAAAAATATTTTCTGACTGAGTTTGGGATTGATGAATCCATTTGTCAGAAATTGCTTGCTGTGGCGCTCTCGAAGCGTGGCGATTATGCTGATCTGTTCTTTGAATTTAGTGTAATGAATTACATTGGTTTGGAAGATGGAAAAGTAAACCGTTCCTATGGCGATATTTCGCTTGGAGTAGGAATTCGAACTGTAAAAGGTGACCAAATTGGTTATGGTTTCACGCAGGAATTGACACCCGATTCGAGGCTATCGGCAGCCAGCACTGCCGCTACTATTTGTGATGCTAAGGCAAAAACTACCCAATTGAAATTCAATAAAATAAATATTGGAAACTTCTATCCGGTGGCACAGGATTTCAACGGCATTGAGACCAAATTAAAACTACCGTTGCTTCAGGATGTTAATCAAAAATGCTTCAGCCAATCCAATGAAATAGAAGTTATTATTCTTTAATCCCCTTTTTCTGTATTTTAAATCAGCCCTAATTAAAAAAAGCATCAATATTATGAAGTGGCGTTCCGGGTGGAATATCGCACCCCGATGAAATAATAAAGTTTTTGTAATCTTGGGTTTTGCGCCTCAATTCATAAACTTTTTCCTTTATTAATTCTTGACTGCTTGTTTTAATAAGATTCGCAGGGTCAAGGTTTCCAAAAACCAACCTGTCAGCAGGAATTTGAGGCAGAATATCCATCATATCTACTGCATTTCCAAAATGAAAAGCCTTTGCACCAGTTGCCACCATTGATTCTACCAATGTTTCGGTTTGGCCGCAATTGTGAAGCATTATTATAAACTCCTGGTTCTGATATTTATCAACCAGTTGCTTAACATAAAACGACGAAAATTCATTGCATTGGTCGGGAGCCAGCAAACCTGCTGCCGGTTCGGCCATGATAACACCATTAGCTCCAGCATTTATTTGTGCTTCAATATATTGACCGATAAAACGGGTACATTTGCTCAACAGCTGATGCATCAGGTCTGGCTCAATGAGGATGTCTGTCATTATTTCAGTCATATCTAAAAGTCGGCCAGCCAGCGAAAATGGGCCAATAACGCCGCCAAATACCGGTTTCTCGAAACCTGCAGTAGCAATTAAATCAACAGCTTTAAGGTATTCTATTATTCTTTTTGAATTTAATTGAGGCACACTAAATATCTCAATATCTGACGATTGATGAATTAACCGTTCAACAATGGTAGGAACTTCATCATCAGAAAACTTAACTTTTGAGCCAAAAGCTTCGGCCTCGAGCGAAAGATCCATACTTAATGGAATGGCCGGCATTTTTGGGAAACGCTGCGCCAAAGCATTGATGCACTGAAATTGTATTGCTCCGGAAACTGTCATTTCCAAAACAGATTTATTTATAAGTGCCAATCCGGGATAAGTTATTATGGGAAAAGCGATTTGACTGGAAACTGGCATCAATTCCTCAGCCCATTTAAACATATTGGTTTTCATAATAGGTTAGGTTTTCTCGTTAAGAATCAGTTTAAAACAGTATCAAGGTAAAAATTAATTGGGAAAAGACAAACTGGTTGAGACCAAAGACTGAGGAATAATGAACTTTAACCTTAATACAAATTCACAAAAAAAGCCGAAACCAAAACGGATCCGGCTTTTCTGATATCAGAAACAAATAATACTCAAAGTTTTTAAAAAAAATAATCACCAAACAATACCTTTATGGTACTCCTGAAGCGATTTTACTTTGTAATTACCATTTAACCGCTCCTTAATCCCGGCTGTAGCTGCACGTGCTGCTGCAGTGGTGGTTATGTACAAAATATTGTGTTTAATGGCGTTTTTACGAATGTAAGAATCATCGAACTCACTTTGCTTGCCGGCCGGCGTGTTAATAACCAGTGTTATTTCGCCATTTTTAAGCAAATCAACTATATTTGGACGACCTTCGTGCACTTTAAGCACTTCTTCGGCTTCGATGCCATGACTGGCTAAAAACTTTTTGGTTCCGGAAGTTGAAACAATACCAAAGCCTAAGTTTACGAAATTCTTTGCCACATCAATAATTTTATCCTTATCACGGTCGGCAATGGTTATCAACACCTTACCCTCGGTTGGCAGCTTCAATTTGGTAGCTTCCTGCGATTTAAAGAAAGCCAAACCAAACGAATCGGCCATACCGAGAACTTCTCCTGTTGAACGCATTTCAGGACCCAGAACCGGATCTACATCGGGGAACATATTAAAAGGAAATACAGCTTCTTTAACACCGAAGTGCGAAAATTCGGGCTTCTTAAGTTTAAAATCGGCCAGTTTCTTACCCAACATTATTTGCGTAGCTATTTTGGCCATTGGGATATTGCATATTTTCGATACCAGTGGTACTGTTCGCGATGCTCGAGGATTGGCCTCCAAAATATACACAACACCTTCGTAAATAGCATATTGAATATTCATCAAACCAACCACTTTCATTTCTATTGCAATTCGTCGGGTGTATTCTTCAATGGTTTTAATCTGCTCATCGGTAATAATAACCGGAGGGATAACGCAAGCCGAGTCGCCCGAATGAATACCTGCATATTCAATATGTTGCATAACGGCAGGTACAAAAGCATCTTTACCATCAGAAATGGCATCGGCTTCGGCTTCAATGGCATCTTCCAAAAACTTATCAATGAGCAAAGGCCTGTCGGGCGAAACCTCTGCAGCCGCAGCTTTTACATACTGTCGCAACATGGCTTCATCTAGCACTATTTTCATACCGCGGCCACCCAATACATACGATGGCCGAACCATTAAAGGATAACCAATACGATTGGCAATTTCAATGGCTTCGTCTTCGGTACTGGCCATTCCTGATTCAGGCTGAGGAATATTCAGCTTTTCCATTATTTTCCTGAACTGGTCGCGGTCTTCGGCCAAATCGATGGTTTCAGGTGACGTACCAATAATTTTAACGCCGTTTTGCTGCAATTCAGACGCAATATTCAATGGTGTTTGTCCGCCAAACTGACAAATTACCCCATCGGGTTTTTCTTTATGGTAGATGCTTAAAACATCTTCAACAGTTAGCGGCTCAAAATATAGCTTTCCTGATGTATCGTAATCGGTTGAAACCGTTTCGGGGTTGCAGTTTACCATAATGGATTCAAAACCGGCATCGCGAATGGCAAAGGCGGCATGTACACAGCAATAATCGAACTCAATGCCTTGTCCAATACGGTTTGGACCTCCACCAAGTACCATGATTTTCTTTTCATCATCAACTTTAACCTGATTGGGCGCATTATAGGTTGAATAATAATACGCAGCATTTTCTACTCCGCTTACGGGAACAGCTTCCCATGCCTCGCCTAACCCAAGCGCCAAACGACGGTTCCTGATTTCCAGTTCGGGAATATCTAATAATTTGGCCAGATATTTATCGGCAAAACCATCTTTCTTGGCTTCAATAAACAACTGATCGGGTAAATGCGAACCTTTAAACGACAGAATTTTCTCCTCCAGGTCAACCAACTCTTTCATTTGCTCAATAAACCAGGCTTTTATATAAGTTTTGGCCGATAATTGTTCAATTGTAGCACCTTTACGCAACGCCTCGTACATTATAAATTGCCTTTCGCTGCTGGCATAAGTAAGTTTTAGCATTAACTCGTCGAGCGAAAGTTGATTGAAATTTTTGGCAAAACCCAATCCGTAACGTCCTGTTTCGAGGGAGCGAATGGCTTTCTGGAAGGCTTCCTTATAATTTTTACCAATGCTCATCACCTCGCCCACAGCCTGCATCTGGGTTCCCAATTTATCCTGAAGTCCTTCAAATTTTTCGAAGGCCCATTTAGCAAATTTTACTACCACATAATCGCCCCAGGGGGTGTATTTATCAAGAGAACCTTCTCTCCAATAGGGTAATTCATCGAGTGTAAGACCACAAGCCAGCATAGCCGAAATTAAAGCAATAGGAAAACCGGTTGCTTTAGATGCCAATGCCGATGAGCGTGATGTGCGCGGGTTAATTTCGATTACCACCACGCGTCCAGTTTTTGGGTCGTGTGCAAATTGAACATTTGTACCTCCGATAACACCAATGCTTTCAACAATGCGGTAGGCATAATCCTGCAGTCTTTCCTGCAATTGACCAGATATGGTTAACATGGGAGCTGTGCAAAACGAATCGCCGGTATGCACGCCTATGGCATCAACATTTTCGATAAAACAAACAGTTATCATCTGGTTTTTCTGGTCGCGTACCACTTCCAGTTCCAGCTCTTCCCAGCCTAAAACCGACTCTTCTATCAAAATCTGGTTAATCATACTGGCTGCAATGCCGCGGGCAGCAATGGTTCTTAACTCCTCAACATTGTAAACCAATCCGCCGCCTGTGCCTCCCATTGTGTATGCCGGGCGAATTACCACCGGATATCCCAGTTCTTCAGCAACTTTTTCAGCATCTTCAACCGTAAAAACCGCTTTGCTGCGGGCCATTTCTATACCCAAGGCCTCCATCGATTTTTTGAACTCTATACGGTCTTCCCCTTTTTCAATGGCCTTAAGATTAACACCAATAACTTTTACATTATATTGCTCTAAAATACCCTTATTAGCCAAATCAAGCGACAGGTTCAAGGCTGTTTGGCCTCCCAGGTTAGGCAATAAGGCGTCGGGACGCTCTTTTTTAATAATCTCGGTAAGTGCATATTCATTTAATGGCTCGATATAGGTATTGTCGGCCATCTCAGGGTCCGTCATAATAGTTGCTGGGTTCGAATTAACCAATACTATTTCGTAACCAAGCGACCGCAACGCTTTGCAGGCTTGTGTTCCCGAGTAATCGAACTCGCAGGCTTGTCCAATAACAATAGGACCTGAGCCAATGATAAGAATCTTGTGAATGTCGTCCCGTTTTGGCATAAAATGAGGGGATTAGAAGAGTTAATTAATTAAATTTCTGAATATTGAGCAATGTTGATTATTGGAAAATAATACTGCAAACCATCCCCTTCCTGAAAAACCAGAAAGGCATTCAACAACTTTAATAACCTGGTGGATTACTATATTGCTAACCGGAAGGGGGGTAAAAGAATTACATTCTGAAATAAAACACGCCCCAAAACGGGTACAATGTTAATAAAATTCTACCATTTTTAACGAAATAAAACCAAAGAAGCGTTTAAATATGATGCTGGAATATTATAAAAACCTTACAATGCAAGCTCCCCCAACATATACAATCTGGCTTTGCCACTAATTTCTATTCTTTCTCCCAAATTGGCACATTTAATAAATCCGCCCCGAGCCGATAGCTGTAAGGCAGTAAGTGCATTCTTTCCAAGCTGCCTGCTCCAATATGGGGTTAATGTTGTATGCGCCGAACCGGTTACGGGGTCTTCGGCTATTCCCGATTGGGGTGCAAAAAATCTTGAAACAAAATCAACCTCTTTGCCTGGGGCTGTAGCAATGATTCCACGCGCTTTCACGTTTTCAACCTTTGCTAAATCTGGTTGTAAGCTTAAAATTTGATTCTCAGTTTCGTATACCAGCATATAATCGGTATTCCCCCTGAATACTTTTAGAGGTTGCTCATTAAAACCTGCAGTCAGGGCATCAAAATCATCCACCTGTTGAATTTTATCGGCAGGAAAATTCAATGTTAAAAACTCATTTTCTTTCTTAACTGATAAAGCACCGCTTCGTGGCGATAAAAAATCAATATAAATACCATTAAACCATTCATAATTAAACAAAACAAAAGCCGCGGCCAATGTTGCATGGCCACATAAATCAATCTCTACAGTCGGAGTAAACCACCTGATTTCGTATTGCTTCCCTTTTTTTACATAGAAAGCTGTTTCGGGCAGATTGTTTTCCATGGCAATATTTTGCAATAATTTGTCATCAGGCCACCTTTCTAACGGACAAACAGCAGCAGGATTTCCTGAAAACAAAACATCTGTAAAAGCATCAACCTGATAGATTTTTGTGGGCATAATTATTTTTATTAGGATAAGGTCCTAAATTTAAATAATTTGAAATTCAGTTGAATTGATTGTTTATAATTTGGTTTAACTTTAGCAGTTAATTAATCGTTTTAGTCCCTTGTTAAAACAAAAATTATGAAACAACTCTTATTGATTTTGCTCTTTGCCAACATCCTGTTTACGGGATGTATTAAGAATTCCTCGAAAAACAAGGAGTTCATTTATGTTAAAGGAAAAGATATTTTTACTCCATTGGGCGATCAGGTAATACTGCGCGGAGTTAATGAAATGTTTATCTGGTCGAACGATATTACTGGCGAACAAATACTTCCCGAAATTGCTAAAACCGGGGCCAATAGTGTTCGGATTGTATGGCTTACCGATACAGAGGAGGCCAATGCCTCCCCTGAAAACCTTGATAAAATCATACAAAATTGTGTAAATCTTCAAATGATACCCATGCCCGAATTACACGGAGCAACCGGTAAATGGGATAAACTACAGGAACAGGTTGATTACTGGACAAACCCAAACGTTGTTGAAGTTTTAAAAAAGCATGAATCGTATTTATTATTAAACATAGCCAACGAGTGTGGCGGGCACGAAATTAAACCAGTAGAGTTTCTGGAAGGTTATAAAAAGGCCATTGACCAAATTAGAGCCACAGGATTAAGGTGCCCATTGGTAATTGACGCATCCGGCTGGGGACAGGACTTGGATATACTTTTAGCAACCGGCCCCGAACTTCTAAGCCACGACCCACTTCAGAACCTGATTTTCTCGGTTCACATGTGGTGGGTGGCCGACAATGGTTCTTCTGAACGTATTATATCAGGAATTGAGAAATCGGTAGAGATGAATCTGCCGCTGATTGTTGGCGAATTTGCCCCTATGGGCGTTGGATGCGCCCGGTCAATCGACTATCATACCATAATGGAACAATGCGAAAAGCATAAAATTGGATGGTTGGCGTGGTCGTGGGGGTATGTAAAAAATGGAGATTGCGCTGAAATGGATATGACCCGTGGCGAAAACAGGGGTTATTTTGAAGCCCTTACCGACTGGGGTTTGGAAGTTGCAGTTACACATCCGTTAAGTATTAAAAACACATCAACCAGGTACCGGTTAAAATAGTTCGGTCAACTCTTTGTTATTATAGAATTAATGGATATTAAAAAACTAAAATTGAAGTTCATAATGTCATAAAAAAGTGGTTATTTCGCAGTTTATTTATTAACCTAAAAAACAATTTACAAGAAGTGAGAAAATGGCGTATTGAAGATTCGGAAGAACTCTACAACATTCGTGGTTGGGGAGTTGATTATTTTTCCATCAACGAAAATGGAAATGTAATTGTAACCCCGAAAAAAGGTGGTGCCGCAGTTGATTTAAAAGAACTGATGGACGAACTTTTAGTAAGGGATGTTTCCAATCCCGTACTGATCCGTTTTCCGGATATCCTCGACAACCGTATCGAAACTATATCAAACTGTTTTAAATCTGCTGCTGAGGAGTACGATTATCAGGCTCAGAATTTCATCATTTACCCCATTAAAGTTAACCAAATGCGGCAGGTGGTGGAAGAAATCGTGAGTCATGGTAAAAAGTTCAATATTGGTCTTGAAGCCGGTTCAAAGCCTGAGCTTCATGCCGTAATTGCCATTAATACCGAAAGTGATTCAATTATAATATGTAACGGCTATAAAGATGAAGATTACATTGAGCTGGCTCTGTTGGCTCAAAAAATGGGTAAACGCATCTTTATTGTTGTGGAAAAACTGAACGAGTTAAAGCTCATTGCCAGTGTTGCCAAACGATTAAAAATCAGGCCCAACATTGGTATGCGCATTAAGCTGGCTTCTACCGGAAGCGGGAAGTGGGAAGAGTCGGGTGGTGATAGCAGTAAATTTGGCCTAACATCGTCGGAACTACTCGAGGCCGTTGATTTTCTCGAGAAAAATAAAATGGAAGACTGCCTTCGTTTAATTCACTTCCACATTGGCAGTCAGGTAACAAAAATCAGGCGTATTAAAAATGCACTGCGCGAAGCTGCTCAGTTCTATGTTCAGCTTCACAAACTGGGCTTTAAAGTCGATTTTGTTGATATTGGCGGTGGTCTGGGAGTTGATTACGACGGTACACGTTCTTCGACCAGTGAAAGCAGCATCAATTACACCATTCAGGAATATGTGAACGACTCGGTTTATTCGTTTGTGGATGCTGCCGATAAAAACAATTTCCCTCATCCAAATATTATAACCGAATCAGGTCGTTCGCTCACAGCGCATCATTCAGTGCTTGTTTTCGAAGTTTTGGAAGCTACTACCCCACCCCAGTGGTACGATGAAGACGAAATTAATGAGGATGACCATGAACTGGTGAAAGAGATGTATGAACTTTGGGATAGGTTAACCCAGCCCAGAATGATAGAAACCTGGCACGATGCGCTTCAGATTCGTGAAGAAGCTTTGGATCGTTACAGCCTTGGGGTTTTGGATTTGGTTACTCGCGCCAAAGTAGAACGCCTGTTTTGGTCGGTAGCCCGCGAAATTCATTTAATGGCCAACAGCTCCAAACATGCCCCTGACGAGTTTAGAAATTTATCTAAAATACTGGCTGATAAGTATTTCTGCAACTTCTCGCTTTTCCAGTCACTGCCCGATTCATGGGCTATTGACCAGATATTTCCAATAATGCCCATACACAGGTTAGACGAAAAGCCTACCAAAACAGCCACTTTGCAGGATATAACCTGCGATTCGGATGGGAAAATTGACAATTTTATTGCTACCCGCAACATATCGCACTTTTTACCGGTGCATCCGCTCCGATCAAAAGAAACTTATTATCTGGGTGTATTTCTGGTGGGTGCTTATCAGGAAATTCTGGGCGACTTGCACAACCTCTTTGGCGATACCAACGCGGTGCATGTTAACGTAACAAAGGATGGCTACGAAATTGACCAGATTATTGATGGAGAATCGGTTGCAGAAGTTCTGGAATACGTGCAATACAACCCCAAAAAATTGGTACGAACCGTAGAAACCTGGGTAACCAGTTCGGTTAAAAACGGAAAAATTTCAGCCGAAGAGGGTAAAGAATTTTTATCGAATTACCGTTCGGGCCTGTATGGCTATACTTATTTGGAATAGCTTCTAAGATCAAAAAATAGCTGTTAGCAGATAGCTCCTATATTTTACTACCTGCTAACAGTTTTACTTTAAATATTGGCCACTTTAATAATATCGGCAAAAACACCTGAAGCCGTAACATCAGCTCCTGCGCCATATCCTTTAATCTGCATTGGGTGAGCAAAATAATTCTCCGACCATATCAGAACTATATTGTTGCTTCCTTCGAGGTCGTAAAAGGGGTGCTGTTTATCCACCTCAATTAATCCTACTTTAGCTTTACCATCAATCAGTCTGGCAGCATAACGAAGTCTTTTCCCCTGACTTTCAAGCACCTTTCTTCGCTTCTCGTAAATATCGTTTAATTCACCCACCCGCTTCATAAATTCATCCAACGATGGTAAACCAATATACTCCTGAGGAACAAATGGTTCCACTTCAACATCTTCTTTTTCCAGAATATACCCCGACTCACGGGCTAAGATTAGCAATTTGCGTACCACATCGGTACCACTTAAATCAACACGCGGATCAGGCTCACTAAAACCCTTGGCTTTGGCCTCAGCAATAACCTCCGACAATGGATTCTTCTCAGATAAAGTATTTACAATAAAATTCAAAGTACCTGAAACAACTGCTTCAAGACGAACAATTTTATCACCGCTTCGCACCAAATCGTTAATGGGTGAAATTATTGGCAAGCCGGCTCCCACATTGGTTTCAAAATAAAACTTAACCCCTTTCTCACGGGCAGTTTCTTTCAACTTGCTGTATGCTTTATACGATGAAGAACTGGCAATTTTATTGGCTGTAACTACTGAAATGTTAGCATCCAGCAAAGATTGATAAACTGATGCCACCTCCTCGCTGGCGGTGCAATCCACAAAAACGCTATTGGCTAAGTTCATTTCGATAATTCGATCGCGGAAATTACGGATATTGCCCGCTTCACCTTCCTTATTCATTTTTTCGATTACAGTTGCCGGATCTAAACCTTCCCTATCGAAAATCATATTTTTGCTGCCTGAAACCCCTACCAAACGAATTCTTAATTTATTATCTTTCAATAGTTTTTGCGACTGACTTTCAATTTTCTTCAACAATTTACTGCCTACTGTTCCTTTTCCG
>CAZFTD010000107.1:0-11932 GCA_964521525.1 uncultured Marinilabiliaceae bacterium
GGTGGTGTTGTGCCGGGTGGTCGTCCACGCGGAGCAATGGTTATTGTTGCCCATGATGTAGATGTTACAGCAAATTTTGTTTCTTCTTATAGAACCACTATTAATAATAGCGGAAATTTGAGAGTGGGAACTACTTTTGGGCACCGCCTAGGTGAAGTTTCCGGAACCGGACGTTTGTCTATTGAAAGAGGAGATTTACCGGCCGGTGTTTACGATGAGTTTTTCTCTGCCACAGGAGGTACTGTTGATTTTGGAGGTAATGCAAATTATGACATATTGAGTGATATTACGCAGGTGAGAAACTTAACGCTTTCGGGAACCGGAGTTCGCCGACTGCCTAATCTCGACCTACAATTGTTGGGTAATCTTTTAATCGATGGAGCTACTTTACGAAATGAGCACAATAGAAAACTATCGGTTAGAGGTGATATGGTTTTCAATAGTGGTGCTTTCTATGCCGGCTTTGGTAATAATGCTCAAGTTGTTTTAAATGGGTCTGCTTTACAAATGATTAATGGAAGTGTATCTTTTGTTGGTGGCAATGCTTTCAATTCTTTGGTAGTTAACAACTCTACCGGGGTAACTTCTGTTAATAATTTGGAAGTAAGTAGTAATCTTGCATTGTCGTCGGGTGTTCTTTCAATAGTTCCAGGAAAAACTATAACTATTACCAATTCAGCAACCAACGCATTAACAGGAGGCAACTCGGCTCGTTATGTGGATGGCAGATTGATAAAGAGAATAAATGCCGGTGATAGTTTCAATTTCCAAATAGGCAAAGCAGGCAGGTATGGAAATGTTGTGGTTGAAAATGCATCTTCTACAGGGTTATGGAGTGTTGAGTATTTCAATAACACCCCATCGGCTCAAGGATACAGTACCTCAGAAAGAGTCGCTCCTTTGTCGGTTGTTAGTCAGAATGAGTATTGGAACATACTGGCACCAACCACATCAACAGCACGTTTGTTTTTGCGTTGGGATGAATCAAGCGGAATTAACCCTGCTGAAACCGGATTAAGAGCTGCTCAGTGGCTAACTAATGCCTGGAATGAGGTGGCGTTAACAAATATAACAGGAAATGCCTCTTCGGGAACGGCTCGCACATCGGCTAATATGAGTTTTAATGCCAATGCAGGTGGTAATTACATTACATTTGGGTCAATTTCATTACCTGCCTATACCTGGACAGGCGCCATTAATACCGACTGGTTCAATGCAAACAACTGGAGCAATTCCATAGTACCTTCAGCCAGCTCAAGCACTACTATTGCAAACACCTCCAATAAACCGGTGATTGCAGGTAATACTGTGGCACAAACCAATGGATTAAACATTCAATCAGGAGCAACGCTTACAGTTAACCCAAGCGGAAAACTCACTGTTAATGGAAACCTTTCCATTACCGATACTGGAGGACTCATAATTAGAAGCCAGACCGGTGAAGGAAATATTGCCTCCGTTATCACTCACGGCACGGTTACCGGAGCAGCCAGCATGCAGCTAACTTTGCCCAAAGACAGATGGTACTACATTTCCAGCGCGGTTAACAACGCTGTTTTGGGCAATTTCAGCACCGGTAATGCGGCAGCAACAGTGCATGTCCATCGTAACAATCAGTGGTACAGTACTGGTATAGCCAATGTTAATACGGCCTTGCTCCCACTTGAAGGTGTTCTTGTTAAATACGCATCAGACCCAACATTTACGGTTGATTATGCAGGTGCAATTAACAATGGCTCCATAACGCGTAATTACACCACCAATGGATGGTACCTGTTTGGCAACCCCTACCCCAGTTTTATTAACTGGCAGGATGATGCAGGCTGGAACCGACCAAATATTGACGGAACCATGTGGTACAGAACTTTAGTGGGGTCGGATATGGTCTTTATTACCTACAACAGATGGGCTGCTGCCGGTGCAAGAGTTGCCATGTTCCCCAACGGAACCTGGGGCAACGAGTCTGATTTGGCTAACATCCCACCAATGCAGGCTGTTTGGATTAAAGCATTTACACCCACATCCATATCGGTAAACAATGATGCCCGAAACCATGGCGTTAGTGGTTCACAGTTAAAGAGTAGTTCTGCAAACAATGCAGATATAATACGTATTGTAGCCAGCAATAATAGTTCGCGCGATGGAGCAGTGGTTTACTTTAGTGATCAGTCGCAGGAAACATTGGATAAAGGTGACTCGGAAAAACGTTTCAACGATTCGCAACTTATTCCGGAGGTTTACACCCGTATTGGAACCACAGCTGCTGCCATCAACGGCTTAACACCCCTCAATAACAACAGCAGAACCATTCCGTTAAGTGTGCGCAACCGAAACAATCAAAATGTAACGCTTCATTTTGATCTGGATAAGTTTAATCCGATTTATTCAATTTACCTGGAGGATAAATTGAATGGCCAATGGTCAAATTTAAGGGAAACCAACGCATATACATACACCCCTGCTGTTATGGGCGATGTTCACGACAGGTTTGTTATTCACATCAGCTATGTACCTACCTCTGTAGTTAATCCGGAGGAAAACGCAACGACCGCCAATGGCATTACCATTACCGGAATAAGAGGTAAGGCGGTAGTGAAAATCGACAGTCAGATGCTCAATACAGATGATGGATTGATTGAGGTGTATTCCTTGGAAGGCCAAAAAGTGAGTGAAACCATCACCGCTGCATCAGAAACTCTCATCAGCTTGCCCCGTGTTGACGCCATGTTTGTGGTGAAAGTAACTGCTGGTGGAACTACCAAAACTGAAAGGGTTTTGGGAAAATATTAGAGAAAGGTTAGGAAGCTGGAGTTATTAGTTATTAGTTCTTAGTAACCTGATAAGAGAATTAATAAAACATCCGATGACGAAACAATTGATGTTGGTCATCGGATGTTTGTTTTTAAACTTGACACTACGCCCACCCTTTCGGGTTATATGTTTATAGGATTGCCCTCTACTAACTCTTAAGTGCAATTACTTCACCTGTTTCGGCAATTATTGCCGATGTTTGCAAATCAACAGTTAAGCAGGCATGTACAGGCGATATAGCCACCAAATCGCCGGGTTTTATGTTTATATCAGGTTTAACCAACTTAATAGTTCCATGCTCCTGCGATATGGCTATTAAGTCACCAATGGGAGCGTTTACATTCCAAGTCCTTTCATTATAATGCATTACACGCCCAAACCAAGGTTTATCGTTTTTTAGGATAAAATCTTTTGAAAAATGAACGGCTCCACCATAAATGGTTGCTTCATTCCGTTGGGGGTGCACCGATACCACCGGGCAAACCAAAGCAAGTGCCATATCATTAGCCGGGCAACTTCCAATTTGCAGCTGCATCTCATCATAAAACAAAAAAACGCCGGGACGGATTTCATCAAACCCGTAGAAATTGTCACTAACCGAACAGGAAGGTGAGTCGCCCCACGAAAGCTGCAACAAAGGGAAGTGGGGTTTAAAAAAGAGTTTCAGCGCCAGCATCTGGTTTTTACTTTCTTCCATTATTTGAAGAATCTCATTGCGGTTTTTGGCTTTGTAAGTGTGTCCTGCATGCGTTAAAAAACCCATAAATATAAGGTTATGACAATCCTTCAGGCTATTAAGAAGTGCCATAATCCGGTCAAAGTCATCGGCAGGAACACCTGTTCGTTGGTAGCCGGTATCTACCTTTATAAACACTCCAACCGGGTTTTCTAATTGTTTTTCAAGAAACAAAATGGCCTGCAGGTTCTCAACCAGGATGTTGAGGTTGATTTTTGCAGCCAAATCATTAATGGTTGGCCATTGTAGAATATTTACCGGAAAAGCAATGGTGATATCACTCCAGCCGGCATTGGCAAAATACAAGGCCATATCCACCGATGAAACGGTGATGGCCTCTACACCAAATTCGCGGTACCAGTTTCCGATTTCAGCAGATTGATGCGTTTTAAAGTGTGGCCTGAATAAAACGTTGGCCTCTTTGGCTTTTTGGGCCATACGCTCAATATTCTTTTTTGCTGTACTTTGCTTAATTATCAGAGTAGGTTTGGTTATTTCCATTGGTTATAAATATTTTAAGTGCCAACTACTAAAAAAAATGCAGACCTTAAAAAAGCCTGCATTAAAATAAGCCTATCATTAAAAAATCTATTCCTGATACCTGACAATGGTTTGCGACCTGTCGGGGCCTACTGAAATAATTTTAATGGGCAGTTCCAGTTCTTCCTCCAGATACTGAATGTAATTATTGAGTTCTTCAGGGAACTCATCTTCCGATTTTACCTGGGTTAAATCGCATTTCCAGCCCGGAAGTTCGGTATAAACCGGTTCCAGATTATCGGGCAATTCATAGGGAAATTCTTCCACAATCTGGTCACCAATTTTATAAGCCGTGGCAACTTTAATAGTTTCCTGGTCGCTAAGCACATCACTTTTCATCATTATTAACTGAGTAACGCCGTTAATCATAATGCTATACTTTAAAGCAACCAAATCGAGCCAGCCGCAACGACGGGGTCGTCCGGTTGTAGCACCAAACTCGTTCCCTTTTTTGCGAATATCTTCACCGGTTTGATCGTGCAACTCGGTAGGAAATGGCCCCGACCCAACTCTGGTACAATATGCCTTAAAAATGCCATATACTTCACCAACACGGTTAGGCGCAATGCCCATACCGGTACAGGCTCCCGCGCAAACGGTATTCGACGATGTTACGTAGGGATACGAACCAAAATCAATATCAAGCAGGGTTCCTTGCGCGCCTTCGGCCAACACGGTTTTACCCTGTTTCAGATAACGGTTAATTTCATGCTCACTGTCGATGAGTTTGAATTGCCGGATGCAATCAATACCCTCCTTTAATCCCTTTTCAAACTCTTCGATGTTGTAATCAAAGTTATACATCGACAATAATTTCACATGCTTCTCTTTTAAGGCAGCATATTTTTTGTCAAAATCAGACAAAATATCGCCAACCCGCAACCCATTGCGACCGGTTTTATCCATATAAGTGGGACCGATTCCCTTTAATGTTGAACCAATTTTAGTAGCCCCTTTCGAAGCCTCAGAGGCAGCATCAAGAATACGGTGAGTGGGTAAAATCAGATGAGCCTTTTTGGAGATAAACAGCGTTTTAACAGGATCAACACCTCTGGCTACCAAGTTATCTATTTCTTTTTTAAAGGTAATTGGATCCAATACAACACCGTTACCAATGATGTTTATCTTGTCGGGATGAAAAATTCCGGAAGGAATATTGTGCAGTACATGTTTAATATTATTAAACTCCAGTGTATGTCCTGCATTTGGGCCACCTTGAAAGCGGGTAATTACATCGTATTTCGGGGTCAGTACATCTACTACTTTACCTTTTCCTTCGTCACCCCATTGCAAACCAAGTAAAACATCAACTTTAATCATAATAAAGATAATTTTAAAGGAACGTTGCCAGCTAATAATTGGAGAAGCAACTTTTATTACCTTGATGTGTTTTACCGAAACAAATCGACTCATCATCATCTGGCAGTAAAGCTCCTTAACCTTGTTTAACCGGCTTTCCGGAATTATTTCTAATAACAAAAAATCGGAAAGCCTTCCAAAGAGGATGACTTTCCGATGTGTAAAATTAGCTATTTTAAATGGTATTTTCGATAAATAAATGGTTTATTTTTATTTTTAAATAACCATTTGACAACCTGACAATTACAATACAACTACAATTGCCAGAGTGCAAATTTAATTTTTTGATTTACAAACTTTGCACACACCATAAATATACATAGAATGGTGTACCACATCAAAATCCATAATACTGGTGGCATTGTTTAAAACGATTTGAATGCTGGGATCGCAAAACTCAGTAACACTGCCACAGTTGGTGCAAATCAGGTGGTCGTGTTGTTTCGACTCAAAAGCTTTTTCGAATTGAGCAATATTTTTTCCAAACTGATGCTTAATAACCAGTTTGCAATCGAGCAGCAAATCTATGGTGTTGTATAAGGTGGCACGGCTTACCCTGTAATTTTTATTTTTCATAAAAATATAGAGCGATTCTATATCGAAATGGCCGTCGCGACTGTAGATTTCGTCTAAAATGGCATAACGCTCTGGGGTTTTGCGGTGTCCGTTTTTCTGTAAATATTCAGTAAAGATCTGTTTAACGATCTCTTTATTTTTGGCCTTATCCATAATTAATCCTATTTAAAACAGCGATTTAAAAATAGGTAATTTTTCCAAATTTACGAAACTTATTTAGATTAAAACTAAATGAGTGTAAAGTAGCAGGCTCCACATAAATTTTCTAAACATCTCCCCTGTCTTCGGTCTCCCGTCTTCAGTCTTCCTCCTATCTCCCTTTACTTACCAATTCGTTCCTGACGCGTCACATTATGCACTCCCTTAATTTTCATAATGTTAAAAATCAGATTGTTCAAGTCTTCGGTATTGTGAATATACAGATAGATGGTGCCCTCAAAAATTCCATCGTGGCTTTCGAAATGAATGGAGCGCATATTCACATTCTGATCGTCGGAGATAACTTTGGTAATTTTACTGACGATGCCAATCTGGTCAATGCCTGAGAGATTGATAATAGCCAAAAAGGATAATATTTTATGCGATTCCCAGTTGGCTGAAACAATTCGGTTACCCTGGCTCGACATTAGGCGAATGGCGATAGGGCATTTGCGGTTGTGCAATATCAGTTTTTCAGCATCATCCAAATATCCAACCACATCATCGCCCGGAATGGGGTTGCAGCATGGAGCAATTTGGTACTGGTCGGTGCTCATGTCATCAGAAAGCACCATTGCAGTTGGTTTCTTTTTACTTGCACCAAGCACGTTTTTAAGCTTACTCTCCCCTTTTCCAAACGAAAGCCGCCAGTATCGCACCCACTTATTGGAAGTTTTATCGCTGAGAATATCCTGAAGGTTATCCAAACGAATGGTACCGCGACCAATTTTAAAATACAATTCTTCCTTAACAGGAATATTGTAAAAGAGCTGAATCTTCTTTAATATCTTAGCATTGGTGGTGAGCTTTTTCTGTTTAAGCGCTTCTTCCAGTATTTTTTCGCCTGTTTGAACCAATACTTTTCGTTCCTTTTTAAAGGCTTCCTTAATACGCGATTTGGCCTTTGCCGTAGTTACATAATTCAGCCATTCGTATTTTGGGGTTTGCTTTTCGGAGGTTAGAATTTCAACCTGGTCGCCACTTTTAAGCTCGTGGCTTAATGGCACTAACTTGTAATTAACTTTAGCGCCTATACATTTATACCCTATTGATGTGTGAATTTCGAAAGCCAAATCGAGTGTTGTTGCTCCTTTAGGCATAATTTTAACATCGCCCTTGGGGGTAAAAATCATCATTTCAGAACTAAACAGGTTGAGCTTAAAATCGTCGAGAAACTCAAGTGAGTCCGACTCCGGATTTTCAAGAATTTCGCGAATGCGTTTTAACCAATTATCCAGTTCCGATTCTTTATCCTGCTGGCCTTTATACTTCCAGTGTGCAGCAAAACCCCGCTCGGCAATTTCATCCATACGTTCGCTGCGTATCTGAATTTCAACCCATCTGCCGGCAGGCCCCATAACAGTAGCATGCAAGGCTTCGTACCCATTGGCCTTGGGAACGCTGACCCAGTCGCGTAAACGATCGGGTTTAGGCTTGTAAATATCAGTAATTATGGAGTATATGTTCCAGCATTGAGCCTTTTCGGGGACTCCTTGTTTTGGCTTAAAAACGATACGCAGTGCCAGCAGGTCGTAAATTTCTTCAAAAGGAACCTGTTTCTTCTGCATTTTGTTCCAGATGGAGAAGATAGATTTTGGTCTGCCTTTGATATCGAACTGGTACCCTTCGTCGGTCAGTTTATCAATTATGGGAAGCGAAAAACGTGTTATTAAATGATCGTTGCGGCTTTGGTATTCCTGAAGCTTCGATAACAGTTCGTTGTAAACTCTGGGGTGCTCGTACTTAAGGCTTAAATCTTCGAGTTCTGTTTTAATGGCATACAACCCGAGGCGATGTGCCAGCGGAGCGTATATAAAAAGTGTTTCACCCGCTATTTTCAGACGCTTGTGTTCGGGAAGGCTGTCGAGCGTGCGCATGTTATGAAGCCTGTCGGCAAGTTTAATCAGAATCACGCGTACATCTTCCACCATAGTGAGCAGAAGTTTTCGGAAATTCTCGGCCTGTTTCGATTTTGTCTGGTCAAAGGCGCCTTCCAGTTTTGTTAATCCATCTACAATGGATGCCACCTTTTCGCCAAAAATGGTTTGTATATCGTCAAGGGTATAATCGGTATCTTCAACAACATCGTGCAATAGGGCTGCTGAAATTCCTTTTGATCCCAATCCAATTTCTTCAGCAACAATGCGGGCAACCGCCAGCGGATGCATAATGTACAATTCGCCCGATTTGCGCCGAACTCCCTGATGGGCAGCCATGGCAACTTCAAAGGCCTTATAAATCATTTTATGATCTTCCACCGACTGGCATCTTGTGCAAACCCGCAAAATTTCCTCAAGCTGTCGTTTAGCTTCCTGCTCTTCCGCTATTCTGGTGTCAACTGAGTTATCAGATTTTGAGAAAACTGCCATAATGAAAAATCAATAAAATTGGTTTGGCTTATAAGAAACTGTTTCAATTCTAACTATTAATTTGGATAATTAGATGTAAGATATTTAGAAGGATAGAAAAGAAGATTTCAACCATACAGTCTTATCTATCAATCTGAACTAAGCAATGCCATTCATCTAAACAACTCAAATTAAAACATAAACAATCGAATTGAATAAACCCCTAATATAGCGTTTTCCTGCGATTACTCAAACTATTTGCCTGCCACCACCACATAAAAATCTTCTTTCTTAAGATACTTAGCAGCAAGGTTCTGGATACGGTCTGGGGTGATGGTTCGTATTTCGCGGCTCATCTGAGCATAAAATTCAAAATCAAGGTCATATTCCAGAAGTGTCCGGTAAATATCTGATGAGGAGAAGGGGCCGTCAAAATTTCGCAGCAATTCGCCCAGCATATAGTTTCTCACCAGTTCAAGCTCGTGGTCAGAAACTGGTTCATTTATCAGCCTCTCCATTTCTTCAAAGATAGCATCGATAGCCGCCTGGCGCATCTCACCTTTCACTTCGGTACCAATCATCCACATGCCACTTTTCCTGAAAGGTACAATGGATGAACCAATACCATAGGTTAAACCTTTTTCTTCGCGAACTGAGGTCATCAACCTTGAACCAAAATAGCCGCCAAGTAATGTATTGAGTATCTGTAGCGGGATAAAGTCGGCATGATGGTTGTTAAACAGAGGCCTGCCGATGCGGATGGCCGATTGTAAAGCACCTTCTTTATGAATCAAATGAAACTTTTCGGCATCTGGCATAATATCGCCCACTCCGTTTAAATTAAAAGGGCCGCGCATCCAGGCTTCTGCCCCAAAATGGCTGGACAGCAAGTCGCGAAGGTTTTTGCCGGGCTGCCCTGCCACAACAATGCGACAATCCTGCGGAGTATATGCCTTTTTATAGAAATCGACAAGGTGGTTGCGTTTCAGCATATCGAAATGAGCCAATTCCAGTTTTCGCCCGTATGGATGTTCCTCTCCAAAAATAACCTGACTGAATTTACGGGCTGATATGGTTTTAACCTTATCTAAATCGATAAGATGTTCCTGCCGCCGTTTGTCCATATAAATATCGAACTCCAGCTGATCAAAAACAGCATTTCTCACCACATCTTCAACCAAAGGAAGCAACACCGGCAAATGGCTGCTCAAACAAAACAACGTTACAACCGAGTTATGATGATAGGTTTGCGCATTGAGGTAAGCACCGTAAAAATCGAGCATTTCCGATATTTGTGCCGAGGTACGAGTGGTGGTACCTTCCAGTATGAGGTTGGCCACTGTAGAAGCCAGCAAGGGAACACCTGCCTGAACCGAGCCTGCCGGAAAAACCAGGTCGATGCGGGTAACATCCTGACTGCCGGCCTCCATTAAAGAAACCGGAATTCCATTTGGGAGTTTAAACTCATTAACGGGAATAAAATCTATATCATCAATCGGGGCAAATCCGGGTCCCTTCGTTCTTTCAGGATGTTTTATCATGAACAGTATTTCTTAATTGTTCTTTTTAGAGTGATAGTAAAGTGTTGAGCTGTTGTTCGGCGAGAATATTTCACGGGCGCATTGCTGTATGTCACTAAGCGTTACAGCCGTGTAATAGTCAACTTCACGGTTTATTTCATTGGCATCGCCCAATAATTCGTACTGGGCCATGTTCATGGCTTTGTTTAGAAAACTGATTTCGGCAAATACCAGATTGGAAATAATTTTGTTTTTAACTTTTTCCAGTTCATAAGGAGTAACGCCATTTTGACTAATGCTGTTTAGCTGCTCCCAAATGGCTTTCTCGCCTTGATCCATGGAAACACCCGGCATTAACCGGCCGGTAACAGTCAGCAAACCCGGGTCAACATCGCCCGAAATATAAGCATTAACATCAGAAAATAATCTTTGCTCCTTAATGAGCGACTGAATTAACCTTGATGATTGACCATTGGATAAAACATCCGACAACAAATCAGTGGCAAAGAAGGTTGCATCTTTCCGCCCGCCAATATGAAAACTTATATTGATTAAACCTGCCGGCACATCCCGTTCCACTGAAAGTGTACGAGCCTCAGTCTGAACCGGCTCAACGGGAAGGTTGCGAACGGGTACGTTTCGCCTTGGAATATCGCCAAACCATTTTTCGGTCATTTTGAATATATCATCTGGGTCAACATGACCCGAAACAGCTAAAACCGCGTTATTAGGGGCATAGTGCCTGTAAAAAAAACGTTCAACATCGGGCAAAGCAGCATTTTCAATATGCGATATTTCCTTGCCAATTGTAGGCCATTGATACGGATGAACTTTATAAGCCATGGGGCGTACCAGCAATGAAACATCGCCATAAGGTTGATTGAGGTAGCGCTGTTTAAACTCCTCAATAACAACTTTTCGCTGTACCTCAAGATTCTTCTCCGAAAAATCGAGCTCAAGCATCCGGTCCGACTCCAGCCAAAAAGCAGTTTCGATATTTCCGGCGGGTAAGGTTACATAGTAGTTGGTGAAATCGTTGCTGGTCCAGGCATTGTTTTCACCACCAACCCGTTGCACCGGCTCATCGTACGATGGTATGTGACGACTACCGCCAAACATCAGATGTTCAAACAAATGTGCAAATCCAGTCTGACCAGGTTCTTCATCTCGGGCCCCCACATCGTACAACAGGTTTACCGCTGCCATAGGTGTGGTTTTATCGGGATGCACCAAAACACGTAAACCATTGGATAATATATGCTTGTAAATTTCAATCATGCTCAGATTTTATTTATAACAGTTTTTCAGCCTCATCATTATAATGCATACCTATATATAAATCAACACATTACTTAGAAGCTATTAATATTTTATCACTATTGTCCGGTAAAAAATACTTTCTTCGTTTAAGCGCTCAAGCCGCACGGGCTCTTGTTTCAGAAAAAACCTGTCTGCTTAAAAAACCTCAACTATCAACAATAACCATCAACTAATAACTACTCCATCTTCTTAATCTTCGCGGCCACGTTATTAAACTCGCCTATGAGTTGTTCAAATATGGTTTTAACCGGTTCAATTTTTTGAATCATGGCGGCAACCTGCCCTATTTCAAGTTCGCCTTCGGTTAAATCGCCTTCAAAAATGCCTTTTTTGGCACGCCCTTTCCCTAACAGCGTTTTCAACTCCTCCTCGCCTGCCCCGCGGCTTTCGGCTTCTTTAACCTTATCGAAAAACGGATTGCGTAATAAACGAACCGGGGCCAGTTTTTTAAGTGAAAGCATGGTATCGCCTTCAGCCGAATTAATGGAAAGCTCTTTAAATGCCTGATGTGCCGACGATTCTTC
>CAZFTD010000108.1:0-11609 GCA_964521525.1 uncultured Marinilabiliaceae bacterium
TTATTCCTTTTTTATTTTCGCTTGATGATATTAAACCTGGTTCGTTTTTTTTTCATAACTGGATTCCCATGTTTTTTTCGGTTGTTTTGTTCTATGTCAATTACATTTGGTTTGTTGATCGTTTATTATTCAGAAAGCGGTTTTTGCAATTTTTTCTTCTCAATTTAGCCATCATTGCGTTGAGTGTTTTTTTAGCCGAAACCATTAAACATGCCTTTATACCTTTTGACCGTCCCAGGCCACCAAAACACTTTGTTATCAGTGGTATGGTGTTTTCATTTGTGTTTATTATCAGTATCAGTGTGGCCATTAAAACTACGGCCCGGTGGCTTAAATTAGATGCTGAACGCCGATCGCTTGAGAATGAAAACTTAAAGTCGGAGCTCAACAATCTGAAGATGCAGCTCAATCCGCATTTCTTTTTTAATACGCTCAATAATATTTATTCGCTCATACAGCTTTCCCCCGATAGAGCTATGGAAGCGGTTCATGGATTGGCGCGACTCATGCGGTATCATTTGTACGAAACCAATGCCGAAATGGTGCCGGTTGCCGGGGAAATAGAATTTATAAAAAGCTATATATCGCTGATGCAACTGCGCACCAACGAGAATGTGAAAGTTGAATCGGCTTTTAATTATGAACATGGCGATGATTTAGTTGCACCGCTTCTTTTTGTTCCAATACTTGAAAATGCCTTTAAACATGGTGTAACCATCGACCAGCAATCGTTCATTAAAATTAATCTGGACGAGCGCAATCATGTACTTTCTCTTTTAGTTGAGAACTCAATAGTTACTGCATCAAATACACTCATTGAGAATAAAGGAATAGGTCTGGATAACCTGCAAAAGCGGTTACAGCTAATTTATCCTAACCGTTATAGCTTCGAATCGGGTAGAGAAGGAGATGTTTTCATGGTAAAGCTTGTAATTCACATAAAATAAGAAGGTTGTGTTTATAAATACGTTTCTGTTTTATTATTTTTTATTGATTATCTCTAATTTGAAAAATCTGTTATGGAAGCTAAAAATAAAAAATCATTTAACCATTATATCAGGGCTTTGCATCGCGATATAGGCTTTTTTGTAATTGGTTTAACGGTGGTTTTCTGTGCAAGCGGCATTGTTCTAATTTTTAGGGATACTGATTTTCTGATATACGAGAAAACAGTTGAAAAACAGATTGAGCCAAATCTTGAATCTTCTGAGCTTGGTAAGGAATTGCGATTGAGAAACATAGGGGATGTAAAGGTGGGGGATGAAGTAATTAGTTTTGATAACGGAACATATAACCGAACCACCGGAAAGGCTGTTTATACAATAAAAGAATTGCCTTCATTGTTCCGTAAGTTAAATACATTGCATAAGGCTCCAAGTGGAAATTGGTTGCATTGGTTTTCTATGATTTATGGTATATTGTTATTATTTCTGGCTTTATCGTCATTTTGGATGTACAAGCCAAATTCAAAGTTGTTTAAGAGGGGCATTATAATAACATGTACCGGATTATTAGTTGCGGCACTGTTGTTAATTATTTAGCTTTTCCTTGAGTAACGTAAATTTTAATCATCTAAATTTACATTAACAAATCATGGTGTCATGTCAACTAAATATAGAAATAGATAGTGGCTCGTTGCCGCGAAATAGGATCTAATATCTTGGAACTAAAAACAGACTTTTCTGCCTGAAAATATAATGGATAAAATAAAATGCCTTATTATCGATGACGAACCCTTAGCTCTCAATTTAATTGAGGGTTATGTGGTTAAAACACCATTTCTGGAGCTGGCCGGTAAATGTAACAGTGCTTTTAAAGCTATGGAATTAATGGCATCGCAAAATATACATCTGGTATTTTTAGACATTGAGATGCCCGGCCTTACCGGGTTGGAGTTTTCAAAAACGCTGCAGAATGGCCCTCGAATCATTTTTACCACTGCTTATAGCCATTATGCTCTGGAAGGATTTAAAGTGGATGCGCTCGATTACCTGGTAAAACCTTTTAATTATACTGAGTTTTTAAAATCGGCCAATAAGGCGTTAACCTGGTTTTCGATGGTATTGGCCGGGAAGAATTCAGAGCCGGATTCAGTGCACTCTTCTTCCATCATGGTAAAGTCTGAATCGCGTCTGGTACGTATCGATTTAAACAGAATCCTGTACATTGAGGGTTTGGGCGATTATGTGAAAATTCATCTGGAGCCCCCTGCTTTACCGGTTCTAACTCAAATGACCATGAAAAGTCTGGAGGAAAAGCTTCCCTCGCCAACTTTTTTAAGGGTTCATAAATCCTTTATTGTTCAAATGGATAAAATACAAACCATTGAACGAAACCGCATAATTTTTGGAAAAGTATATATTCCCATCTCTTCTACAGTCAAAGATAAATTTTATAAGTTGCTTGATGATAGGTTTATACGATAATTCGGTTTCCGTTTTCCTGTTCCGCTATGCGGAATTTCGTTTCGCTTCATCTCCCGTCTCCTGTCTCCCGTCTCCTTTTATCCAACCAACCAAATTAAAAACAGAAATATAACCGCCATATAGGAGTTTAGAGCTATGTAAGCTTTACGGGGCGACGATTCAGCGCCGAAAAGTAAATGGTAAAAAAGCAATATAAACAACAGGTTTAACAAAACCAGCGACCATTCCTGAGTGGTGTTCATGTTAATGCCAAACCAGGGAAACAGGAAAAGAAAGCCTGAAGTTATGGTCGTCCATACAAAAACAATTGTTCTGACTTTACTATGCGATAATTTTGGCGGAAGAACTTTAAATCCGGCCTTTTGGTATTCTTTGCCGTATTGCATTAAAAGCAGCCAGAAATGGGGCAGCTGCCATAAAAAAATAAAAACCGCAATAAACCAAACGGCAGGAGTGGACAACAACTCCCCGGCGGCGCTCCAGCCCATAAGCGGCGGAATGGAACCAACCAGGGCACCGGGTATTATGGATAAACTGGTTTTAGTTTTTAAGGGCGTGTAAATCAGATTGTATAATACAATATTTAATAAACCCAGTAAAGGCGCTATAACGCTTGTGGTTAAGAGTACCATCAGGCCTGAAATTATCCCGAATAATGAGATTCCCAAAGCGGCCTTTTTACTTAGCATCCCAGTTACCAAGGGTCTTAGCGATGTTCTGTTCATCAAGGCATCTTTTCTGCACTCCTGAATCTGGTTAAGAGCCGATGTGCCGCCAGCCATCAGAAATACGCCCGTGGCCATAAGAAAAAAACTGAGGGGCTCAAAGTTTCCGGAGAAACAGTACCCAACCATGGCTGAGAAAGCAACCATGGCCGAAAGTCCTAACCGGTATAATGATATAATCGCTTTAAATTTACTCACCATTCAGGGTTTTCAGATATTCAATAATAAGTTGAATTTCTTCAGGCGTAATAAGCTTCTCATAAGAGTTCATAAGTCCCCGGCTGTATCCTTTAACTATTTCATCATTGGGCTGATAAATGGCTCTTTTAATATAATCGTCATCGGCTAAAACCACCGATTCATCCCTTCCAATTAATACTGTTTTTTGCGAATTGTACAGGTTTTTAAACGTAGGGCCTACCAATTTGGCACCATCCAGCGAATGACAAGCCATACAGCCATTTTTCTTTAAAACGGCCAGTCCCGGATGGTCGGGAACAAGACCGTTAGCTTCCAGATTCTCGAGCCATTCCTCAAATTCATCCTGCTCAACAACCCGCGCTCTTGTAACCATATCGTAATGCAGTAATCCGCAATATTCGGTACACATTATTTCATACTCACCTGTATAAAGTGGTGTAAACCAAAGCCAGTTATCGTAACCGGGTACCACATCTTCCTTAACCCTAAATGCAGGTATAAACAAACTATGATTTACATCTTCTGAAACCAAATCGAGCCGAATGGGTTTGTTCACCGGGATTACCAGTATTTTCGACAATTTGCCCTGGCCATAATCAAACTCCCACTCCCACATGCGGCCAATGGTTTTAATGCGCAGCGCATCATCGGGCACATCACGCATGGGAGCAAATCCAACCCAACCATAATAAAACATTAATAAAACGAGAATTAATGGAATAACTGTCCACAAAATCTCAAGTTTTATGCTGCCGGTAAACTGCATGGCTTCCTTAACTTTGCTTCGGCGGTAACGTATGAGAATATATATCATTAAAAGCGTGAGCCCTATAATGAATATAAACGATATGGTGAAAATAAAAACAAAGGCCCTATCAACACCTTCGGCCAAATTGGATGCTCCTCCAAACATAGGTTTCAGTTTTTGAGGTTATCTGAAAAAATAATCAATAAAGGTAATAATGAGTACCAGCGTGAAAAGCACAAAAACACCGGCCACCATCCATTTTATAAAGCTGCTTTCAAATTTAAGGTGCATAAACCATGTTAAAACAATTGTTGCTTTAACCGAGGCAACCGTGAGTGCAACGGCAATGGTAAACACTCCAAAGTGCATCCATGTTACCAAAACGGAAACCATGGTTAGTAATAATAATGATATCAATACTTTACCGTGCGATTCGTAACTTGAAATATGTGTTTTGTTTTCCATTTTTTTTTAATGTTAGTTCAGTAATTTGGGGATTTAGCTCTTAGCACTTTGCTCTTAGCTCCTAGCACCTATGTTAATAAATACAACAACGGAAACAGGAAAATCCATATCAGGTCAACCAAATGCCAGTATAAACCGCTGTTTTCCAATAATAAATATCTGTTTGAAATGATATATCCCGATTTAATTTTAAATACACAAATAATCAGAAGAATCATTCCAATAATTACATGCAAAGCGTGTAAGCCTGTCATCATATAATACAGTCCAAAAAATAGCAGCTCACCGCGTTCCAGATTTTGTAAAACTTCAGAGCCCGGATAAATTTTAAGGTCGAATTTATGATGCCACTCAAAATATTTATTAACCATAAAAATTATTGCCATTAAAAGAGTTACCAGCAACAGCCTGATTGCCAGTTTTGAATTGCCCTTTTGAACAGCTGTAATCGACATGGCTACAGTCATACTGCTTACTAATAATACCACAGTGTTGAGTGTGCCAACTAAAGCATCCAGTTCGTATGCGGCTCTGTGAAAGTCGTCGCTGTATTTAGCCCTGAAAACGGCATAAACCAGAAATAATCCTCCAAACAGGAACAGTTCGGTGAACAGAAAAATCCACATTCCCATTTTACCGGCTTCATTATCGGTTGGATGTGCATGACTCGCGCTTTGTGTCATAGTTTTCGGGATTAACTTTCTTTTTTAAACAAATAGGGTGGCGTTTTTATTTCCGGAATTTCTTCAAAATTCTCGTGGGTTGGGGGCGACTCTATCTGCCATTCCAATGTAACACCTTTCCATGGATTTGATGGAGCTACTGCTCCTCTGTGCCGATAATAAATCAAATTGAACAACATCATAAAAATCCCGATTATTAGAATTATGGCCCCAATGGTTGAAATAAAATGGCCGGTGTGAAACTGGTCGAGGTAATCGAAATAACGCCTTGGCATACCTTGAATTCCAATAATAAACAACGGGAAATACAATACGTTGAATCCTGTAAATAAAACGCCCCAGGCAATATTGGCCAGTTTTATGTTGTACATTCTTCCATACATTTTCGGATACCAGTAATGTATGCCTGCAAAGAAGGCAAAACCCATACCTCCAAAAATGATATAATGGAAATGAGCAACCACAAACGATGTGTCGTGCAAATGAACATTGGTGGCCAGTGCTCCAAGTGTTAAACCGGTGAATCCGCCTATCATAAATAAGAAAATGAATGATATGGC
Organism: uncultured Marinilabiliaceae bacterium; assembly: GCA_964521525.1. Taxonomy (GTDB): domain Bacteria; phylum Bacteroidota; class Bacteroidia; order Bacteroidales; family Marinilabiliaceae; genus CALEUX01. Next base: position 5,809 of record CAZFTD010000108.1, read on the forward strand.
ATACAGCAGCGGCGTTTTAAGGTCGATGGAGCCTCCATACATGGTCGATATCCAGTTAAATACCTTAATGGCACTTGGAATGGCCACAATAAAAGTAAGGAACGAGAAAAACCATCGCGACCAATAGCTTATACCGGTAGTAAACATATGATGCCCCCAAACAAAGTAACCAACAGCAGCAATGGCTATGCTCGATATAACAATGGCTCCGTAACCGAATACCGGCTTTTGACTAAAAGTTGGAAATATTTCTGTTACTACACCCATGGCAGGTAAAATCATGATGTACACAGCAGGGTGGGAGTAAATCCAAAAAAGGTGCTGAAATAATAATGGGTCGCCACCCAAAGCGGGGTCAAAAAATCCAATCTGCAATACTCTTTCGGCAATTACCATTAAAAGTGTTATTCCAACAATGGGAGTGGCTAAAACCTGAATCCAGGCAGTGGCATATAACGACCAGGGAAACAGTGGCATTTTAAACCAGCCCATACCCGGAGCCCGTAATCGGTGAATGGTAACAATAAAATTAATACCTGTTAAAATGGACGAGAATCCGAGGATAAAGGCCGCCGTTAAAGCAAAAATTACATTGGTTGATGAGGTTGAACTGTAGGGAACATAGAATGTCCAGCCGGTATCGGGCGCTCCGCCACCTGCAAATTGTGAGGCTACTGCCAGAATGGCTCCTAAAATAAAAATGTACCACGATAACAAATTCAGCCGTGGAAATGCAACATCCTTGGCCCCAATCATTATGGGGAGAAAAAAGTTTCCAAATACCGCACCCAGACCCGGAATGACCACTATAAAAATCATTATAATGCCGTGTACGGTAAACAAGCCGTTATAGGTTTGGGCATCCATTATGGTAGGCCCCGGTGCTATAAGCTCAATTCTGATAAGCAACCCCAGTATAGCAGCTACTACAAAGAAAAATGCAATGGAATATAGGTAAAGTAGCCCAATTCGTTTGTGGTCGGTTGAAAAAAGCCATCCCCAGATACCCTTATATTTCCCTTGATACTCCAGATAGCTTACGTGCGTATATTTTTCGTTCTTACTCATTGTTAAAGATTAAGTATTGGTTTATTCTTTTGCTGATGCTTTAACGCTTTTTCGCCGCCCCGTTATTAAAAGGGAGATAAAAACAATTACAGCGATAAAAATGGTAATGATTCCTACAACTTTGGTAACCTGAAGTCCATAGGTTTTCTCACCCGGGTCGTAAGCAAAGCAGAAATCAATAATACGGTTAATGGTAGGCATGGGTAATCCCTTTTGAGCTTCGATTATGGCCAGTTTAACATCGAAAGGTAAAAACTCAATGCCATACAAATAGCGGGTGATTTTACCTTCGGGGCTCAACAGTATTACAAGCGACGGATGTGCAAAATCGAAACCCTGAGGCTTGTACTTATAGCCAACAGCATGGGTTATGGCTTTAATGTTTTCTTCTTCTCCGGTTAAATATTTCCAATGTTCACGGTTTTCCTGGCTTATATTCTGAACAAAATTCACTTTTTTAATACGGGCTTTTTCAGGCGTATCATGGGTATTAAAACTGATGGTAATAACCTGGTAATCCTTGCCAAGTTTCATGTCCAGTTTTCCAACTACATCTGAAATGCCGCTCAGTAATGGGCTGCACATTCCGGGACAATCGAAATACACAAACGATAAAATGGTGGGCTTGTCAATCAACGAACCCAGTGTTACCAGCGAATCTGATTCGTTGTAAAAAGTAAGGTCTAAGGGAATGATGTCGCCTAATTTTTCATAAACACCAATCTCTATTTGGTCTTCGGTTGGTTTTTGTCCCCAAGTTACCACCGAAACGGACAATGCAATTGCGATTAAAACTATTTTCTTCATAATTATTTGGCTTTTGTTTGGGATCCGTCATTCTCACTTGAGCACATTCCGGCAATCATTAATGAGCCACCCATTAAAGAAATGTCTTTAAGAAGTGTAATGAGGGTCATGGTTTTATCTGCATCTTCGAAAAGATGAGGTACATGAATAGATACAATAAAAATCAGCAGCAAACCTGCCAATGTTTGTGTGGTTAGTTTTACATATTTTTTTGTAATAATGCTGATGCTGGCAATTATCATCAGTAAACCGGTCATTATAATAGTGAATGGTCCCAGAGGCAGAAAAGATGTAAAATTGCCCAAGTACCAATCGTACAGAAAAATGTGGTTTAATCCGAAAATGGCGAATGGTACTGCAAACAGAATCCGCCCAATTATTGTTAGTTTGTTCATGGCGCTGAAATTTAAGGGTTTAAATGTATATTAGTTATTTAAACAATTCAAAATGAAAATGTTCAGGTAATAGCTTAATCCCATTCCTCAACTACATTTTTACCTATGTCGGTTATTTTTTTTAACTGATGCAGAATATAAAAGATGGTTGCCCAAGCCAGTAAAACAGCCAACGAAAAAGTAATTAACAACCAGATGGGTGCTTTTCTGACGGTATTCCACATGGCTCTTTCAGCGGTAAGACTAACAGCTTCAAATGGTTTACCAACTGCCAATGCTGTATCAGCTCGTGTTATGCCGTATGCATCCTGATTGGTAAGCTGGGCTGTAAGTTCCAGTAATCCATCTTTATTTCCGGGCAAATCAGAAGGCTCGTTAAAAACAGCGATTCCATTTTGATTGGTCTCCTGTGGTTCTCCTGCCAACAGGCTTCCAAAAGTGCGTTTTACACGCAGCACTACTTCAGCGCCGGCAATATTTTCAATAACTCCGTTTCTGGTACCTGTAACTTTTGCTTCAATTTTCCCGGCGTCTTTTAAATGTGTTAAAGTTATAGATACAATTCCGCCATAGGCCGATTTTTCGGCTGTGGGCATAAATGCATGCACGTAATCGGGGTTGTAGCTTCTTAAAAATGAAATTATTTCCCAGATTTCATCCTGAGTCAGAACCGATTTAAACGATGGCATTTGGTTGCGCCCTTCCATCACTTTGTAAAATATTTCACCATCCAGGTTCATCTGAAAATTTACCGAAGCAGGGTCTCCGGGTGGAGGAACCAAATTTTGATAATTGCCGGCTCCGGGTTGCCCATGACACGAAGCGCAATTCTTATTGTAATGGTCTAATCCTTTTGCCCTGCTTTCGTCCGAGAACTCGAACGGACTCAACCTCCCTTTTCTTTCCTGTGGTACAATCCATTCACTTTGAGCCAATAAATGGAGGCAAAAACCTGTTATCAGCACCAGTAATATTATTAGTTTCCTCATAGCTTTAGATATTGGGTCATTGGTTATTCAGCTTTTTCTTGATCGTTTGTTTCATCTTCCCCCATTCCGGCCATCTCCCAAATGGGTACAACCGGAAATAGCTTGGAAAGAATGGTTATTATCATTAAAACCATAATCAAAGGGCCTATGGTAATAGCTGTTTCAATAAGTGTTGGCTCATATACAATCCATTCTGCCGGAACAAACTGCTTGGGCAAATAGGGATGCTCCATGGTTGGAATAACAATCAAATATCTTTTAAACCAGGAACCAATAAATACCACCAGTGCAATAATGGTTAAGGGTAGGGGCTTACGCATTGGTTTGAACAATAATAGTAGTATTGGAATTACTAATCCTCCCAATTGCACTGTCCAGAACAACCAGGCGTAGTGACCGGTAAATAATTCTTTTAGATGTATAGCGTCAGCAGTTTTGAGTTTATAACCGGGTACCAGAAATTCGTTGATGTTAAAATAGAGGTAAACAATGGCGGTAAGCAGCAATAATTTACCCATTTTATTAAAGTGCTCGGAGGTAATATAATTGCTGAGTTTATAGTTTTTACTGAAAAAATACATGGCTAAAATTAAACCGGCAGCTCCGGCAACAAAAGCCCCTGTAAGGAAATAAGGGCCAAAAATAGTGCTGTCCCATCCGGCACGCGGGTTTACGGCAAATAACCACGATGTTACAGTATGAATGGCAAAAGCTGTGGGTATTACCAATATGAGTAAAATGCGTGTAGTACGAAACAATATTTTATATTGGTCGGGATGATGTGTCCATTTTAATGAGAAAAAATTATATACAGTTCTTAACCATTTGGGGGCATGGTGCATACGCGTTTTTGCTATGGCCAAATCGGGTAGTAAAGGGATAAACCAAAGCAAGAGGCTTATTACCAGATAGGTGGTTACAACTGTAACATCCCATAATATGGGCGATTGAATGCGACCATACATAAAAACATAGGGCAATCGCTCGGGACGCCCCATATCAGAAACAATAACAAGTCCTGCAACAGCCGCAAAAGCCACTGCTATGATTTCGGCAATGCGGGCAATGGGTTTAATCCACTCCTGACCAAGTAAGCCCAGTACGCCACTTATTAGCATACCTATTAACGAGGCTGCTACAAAGAAAACAAAACTGGCCAGATACATGCCCCAGCTTACATAATCGCGCAATCCGGTTACTATAAGCCCTTCGTTAAACTGTATCCAGTAAGCATATAAACAGGCCATTAAAGCTATCGTTAAAAATCCCATCCATGCATGAAATTTTATATTCAAACCTACGGGCCTTAGGATATCTCCGGCAATGATCTCCAATTGGGAGTTTTGAGATGTAATATGAGTATTTTTCTGTGCCATAATGAGTTTGCTTAGGTGGTTTGGGTGCTATGATTACCGGTAAGCGTTTTGTCAGGTGCATCGAACAGACGATTCTTTGGAGGCAAATAATAAACCCTTGGTTGAGTTCCCAGTTCGGGCATTAAACGGTAACCCGCATTTTGTTTCAAAAGCTGGCTTAAACGAACAGTTTCTTTGGTGGTACCATTTGTTACTGCATCTTCATTTTCATCGCCAAAATAAAACACACCATTGGGACATGCTGAAACACAATAAGGCAGTTGGTTTTCTCTTAAACGGTCGGCACTGAATAAACATTTAGTTATGGTTCCTTTTCGCTGCGGGGTGTTCAATTCAACATCGTATTCAGTATAATTGGTTTCGTATTCCTGTGCCAAAACTGGCTCCTGCCAATGAAACATACGGGCCGAGTAAGGACAAGCTGCCATGCAAAACCGACATCCAATACATCGTTCATTATCAATTAGAACAATGCCATCCTGCCGTTTAAAGGTAGCATCCACCGGGCAAACCGATACACAAGGCGGATTATCGCAATGCTGGCAGGGTTTAGGCATGTAATATGGCGCCGTGTTGGGTGAATCCTGCATTATAAGGGTGTTGATATGATATTCGTGTGGACGCAAATGGTGAGCCGATTGGCAGGCTTCAACGCATTTCCTGGCATTTCGGCATTTAGCGAGGTCAATAACCATTACCCATCTTCGTCCTTCAAGCCCATTTCTGCCTCGTTTTTGCAAAGCGTTGGGATCGGGTTTAAATTCATGAACCTGATCAATAGGAACTAGCACTAATCGGTTATCGTTGGTGAGTACAGTTACCATTCCCGATTTACCTTTGGCATGTTCATAGCGGTAGCCTGTATAAATAGCTGCACTACCTGCAGCTATGGCCGCTCCGGTATAGCCAATGTTTTTTAAAAAATCACGTCTCGATTTTCTGGGATTCGTATTCTGGTTATCGGGTACCTTATTGGACGATTCATCGTTCATAAAATAGCAGATTAAGGTGGTTAAAACTGGAAACAAAAATTCTAAAAACGTTGGTTAATTAGGAAGCCGCTTAAACTCTCCAACCGGAGTGTAACCTGTTTCTGTAACTTTGTTTCGGATGGCAGCGGTATCAGCTTTTCCAGGATTTATAGTAATAGCCACAAGTCCTGCTTC
>CAZFTD010000109.1:0-2770 GCA_964521525.1 uncultured Marinilabiliaceae bacterium
AAATCAAAAAAAACGTCATAAGTTAATACTTGTGGCGTTTTTTTTTTGATTTCTTTACTTATCGATTGATTAATAGTGTTGATTATTTTTTAGTTATGTTTTTTGGAACACACCGTATAATTTAAGCCTCTGTGTTACCTGGGTTAATCTTAAAAAGTAAAGAATGCCGGTTATTTTTAGTTTCGCATTTGCAAAGAAATCATGCCCTAAATACTGCATAATGTAGTAGATGAACAGTTTCGATAACTTTTTGTTTTTGTGGGTTTTGTAAACCTGATAATGAAACGAATCAAAGCTTTTTTGTATTCTTTTTCTGGGGAATCCAGGCAGATCCAAAACAGCCTTTTGTCGTTCCGAATTTGTGTTTAATTCTTCCGGTAAAAGTCCCATTTCACGGGCAAGTTCATAAAGCTTTGTGCCTTGATAAGGGAAAAAGATGGAAGTTGAATGCCAATCAGGCTCAATGAGCTGGTTCATTTTTACCGTATCGGCAAAATTATCAGGCGTTTCGGTTGGTATGCCTACCATGTTAAACAGGCCTATCTTCACTCCATATTCTCTTGCTTTTCCAACAGCTTGCAGAATATTATCGTTCGAATAAGTTCTGTTTAAAATTTCTTTTCTTATTTTTTCATTACCCGATTCGAGGCCAATAGTCACTGAATCAAAATTTGCGTGCTTTAAACAGCGGAATATCGCATCATAATCCATGTTTGGTGCAATTCGCAGGTTAGTGCTGAATCGCAGTTTGCTGGCTGTTGATTGATTAAACAGTTGCAGTTTTTCACATAGCTCATGCAGCCAGTTCATATCGCATCCAATGGTTTCAACTTCAAGGAAGTATTCCTCTACAGTGGGGAATTTTTTATGAAGTAATTCAATTTCCTGAATAATATTATCAGGATGGCGCAATCTGACGTATTGGCCATCGGCAATTTTTCGCAGTCGGTGATTACAACAATAAGTGCAATTGTAGGGGCATCCACGTCCCAATAATAAAGTGATTCGTGTTTGTGGTTCAAGTATCCATTTTTGCCATATAGAACGGTCGGGAAACGGCAACGTATCAAGGTTGCTAATAAAGGGGCGAGCCTTGTTTTTGTGGATTCTGCCTTGCGATTTAATCCAAAGGTTTGGAATTTCAATTGGTTTAATGCCTCTTTCTAAATATGTAACATATTCCAATACAGGATATTCACCTTCGCCAATACAAATACTATCAAAAACATCAAGTAGTTTTTCCGAAGGATTGAGCGTAATGTGCACGCCACCCCCCATCAAATGAATGTGCGGAAACTGCTGTTTTATGTAGCTGGCAGTTTCTAAAATAAAATTAAACTGAGAGAAAACTGAGGTAAAACAAATTAAATCAGGTAGAAATTGATTTATGGTGGAGGTGATTAATTTCAGATTTCTATGTCCATGTTTGCGGTCTATTACAATTAAATCTGTGCAATGGTTGTTGTTTTTTAAAACGGATGATATATAAGATATACCAAATTGAATTCCCTCTTGTCCGGCTAATGGTTTGCCAAACAAAACCGATTTTTGAACAGAATAAATAAAAAGTATTTTCATCTGTTTATAATTTGTTTTTTAACGGCCAGATTGCCTTCCGCACTGCGGAACAGGTTGCCCCGATTTATTTAATATGAAGCAGATGGTTCTGTTTTGCGGGCGTTTCTGTTAAAAGTGCGAGCCTGTTTGGTAAACAAACCCGCACTTTAATTTTCCCGGGATGTTGACTGTCTTCGGGTGGAATTCTATTTTCCGGAAACAGAACAATAGCTTATCTATTGGGTGTAACCCACTTTTTAGTTTCTGTACAATTGATTGCTACAACCTGATTGCCTGTTTGAATACGGAAATCGCCTTGCTCAAGCACCCATTTTCCATCATATCCTACAAAGGCAAGGTCTGAACCTTTTAATTTCAGGGTAACGGTTTTGGTTTCGCCCGGCTGAATTTCAACTTTTTCGAAAGCACGTAAGCGACGCACATCGGGCGTTAATGAGGCTATTAAATCGCTGCTGAACAGTAAAACGCTTTCTTTACCGGCGCGGTTGCCTTTGTTGGTAACGTCAACAGTGAAAATCAGTTCATCATTTGCTGTAAACGACGATTTGTTAACGGCAAGGTTGCTGTATTCGAATTCAGTATAGCTTAGGCCAAAACCAAAACCCCATTGGAACGATAACTCAGCATTGTAATTGTAAACACCCTCCATGGTTCCGGTTTGCTCGCTGGGTTTATAATCGTAACTACCCAACGAATTTACAGCTTTGGGGTACGAGAACGGCAGTTTTCCGCTGAAGTTAACCTCACCACTAATGAGATTGGCCAGTGCATCTCCGCCCAGATTACCGGGTAGCATGATATTTACAACAGCTTTTGCAAGTGGTTCAATAGTGTTGATAATGCGCGGACGTCCGCCATTAAGAATCAAAACAATGGGTTTGCCGGTTTTACTTAACTCTTTAACCAGATCCAATTGGTTTTTCGATAAGGTTAAGTCAGTTAAATTACCAGGTGTTTCGCAATAAGAATTTTCGCCTATACAGGCAAAAATTACATCAACGCCACGGGCGGCAGCTACTGCTTTTGCAATTTCAGGAGTATTCTCTTCCCAGTATTGACCCTCATTGTTATAGGTAACGCCGGGTTCGTAAACCACATTTTTGCTTCCAAATTTAGCGGTAAAAGCTTCAAGTATTGTATTGTAATCGGCAGCATATATATCTGCACCTTTACCCTGCCATGTGTACGACCA
>CAZFTD010000109.1:2870-11536 GCA_964521525.1 uncultured Marinilabiliaceae bacterium
CGACTCATTTTTACTTCGCCTTCCTGCACCAGTTCTTTCAGATAAATACAGAAATCCCAGTTGTAAGGCTCCATGGCCATATCAATACCGGCATTAATGGCTAATTTAATGGCTTCTTTTTTATTAGCCGCAATTTTTTCGCGTGTATAAAGGTTGTTGATATCAGCCCAGTCGGTAACAATTACGCCATCCCAGTTTAAGTCTTCTTTTAGCCAAACAGTTAGTAAATCGTAATCGGCATGCACCGGCATTCCATTAATGGAGGCCGAGTTAACCATAATTGATAAGGCGCCGGCCCTGATGGTTTCAAGGAAAGGGGCGAAGTGTTTTTCGCGAAGTTCCTGCTTACTTATGATGGCGGGTGTTCTGTCTTTTCCTGATACAGGCGCCCCATAACCCATGTAGTGCTTTATGCAAACAGCAATTTTTTCTTTACCGATATTATTCGGATTTTCACCCTGGAAGCCCAATACAGCTTCACGCCCCATTTCTGCATTCAAATAAGCGTCTTCGCCGTAATTTTCATACATGCGTGGCCAGCGGGCATCGCGCCCGAGGTCAACAGTGGGGCAGAAGGTCCATGGCACACTGCCTGCTTTTGTTTCGTAAGCGGTAATGCTGCCACTTTCGAGCGCCAATGAGCGGTTAAATGTTGCTCCCAGATTAAGTGGTTGAGGAAACAGAATTCCACCCATTGTATAAGTAGTACCGTGATTCTGGTCGAGACCATAAAGGCAGGGAATACCTATTTCTTTAATTGATTTTTCCTGAATCTGGGTAATAATCTCCTGCCATTTTTCGGGAGTTTGGGCCAGAGTGCCCGGTGCATTCAGGATAGAACCCACTTTGTACTTTCCGAAAACTGAGTCCATCATTGCTTCACTCATCTGAAATTCCTGGTTCCAGGTCCCCGGTACTCTAAGAACATCAATAACCAACTGGGTCATTTGCCCAATTTTTTCTTCCAGCGTCATTTTACTTAAAAGAGCCTCAACTTTTTGCTCAATATCATCATCTTTTGCAATGGCTGGTTTAATGGTTTCCTTAGTTGTGCATGAATGCATAACCAGCCAAGTTAGTAAAAATAAAATAGTCTGTTTCATTTGTTTAATTTAAAGTGTTAGATGTGTGACTTGTCTGTTCGAGAGGCAAGTTCGCATGAAGCCAATTGGCACTGCCAAACTTCGAATCATCCGTTTTTGACCGCCAAAGGCGGTTGCCCATCTCATTTAAAATACTATATTGATATAAAGTTAGTGTGTGCACGAATTAAAATAGCAATTGATTGCCAATACAATAAACAGGGTTAGTGAACTGCTGATACATCAGGCAGTAATGAATTGTTAATTACAAAGAAAGTCAATTATTTAATGAAATAAAATAGTAACGAAGTGTGATTATGAGATTCTGGTGAATAAAGTTAATAATTGGACATCAAAAATTTAATGGGCACCAGTCTTTTGCTACTATTTGCCCGGAAATAAACACTGAATCAGGAGTTTGTGATAAAACCAGAGGTGCAATAAAAACCGATAGTAATAAAGTTATATAATGAACCATAGTTTATTAAAGCTAAGTATTAATTAAAAACAATTAATTGTAATTCAGAGTGGTATAAAAATGATATTATAGTGCTCTATATCAGTTAATTATATTCTAATTTATAACAGCATTTATTTTAGACCAAAGGTCGTTGTCGAAACCTGACACTGCAAAATTTGGATTAGCGGGGTCAGAAGCATCTCCCATTCTTATAATAACCATTTTTTTACTTGGTATTACATAAATGCGCTGGTCTTTAGCACCCATAGCAGCAAACATATCAGTTGGGGCATTCGGAATCAGAGGACCTGTGTATATGTTTTGATCTCCAGGTAACATATATTTTGCTTTTCCGTTGAGCCACCACAAATAGCCGTATGATGGATTTAAGTTTTGTGAAGGGCTGCAACTTTCTGTAAAATATTGTTCGTCAATTATTTGTTCACTGTTCCATTTGCCTTTGTTAAGAGCTAAAAGACCAAATCTTGCCATACTTCTTGCTGTGCTATGGTATATGGTAAAAATTAAACCAAAATTCCAATAGCCATCCATTCCAATTTTGTTTTTCAGTTTTTCATTAAAATAGATTTCAAAATTTTTGTTAGCAGCATTCTCTGTTACGTCTGTAAGTTTCTGAAAAACATTTCCATAGGCCCATCTTGTCCCTGCGTCAGCTATGTACGTCAGGTTTGACTTTATCGTTAATTGTTTTGTGTCGTCAATACCAGATGTCATAGAAAGCAAGTGCTTTACAGTTATTAGATTTTCTTTGGCTATTGGCATATTTGTCCAATCAGTTCCTAAATAGTCCGATGCTTTATTATTTATGTTTAATAACCCTTCCTGTTGCGCAATTCCTATGGTTGTGGCTACTAAGGTTTTTCCTGCGCTATTCCATTCCCATGGGGTTGAAGAGGTGTGCCCATCAAAATATTCTTCCATTACTATTTTCCCATCAACAAGTATCATAAACGATTTAGTGTTTTTTTGAAACAAAAAATCTTTTAAAGGTTGCACCGCATTTTGATTCCAACCTAAACTGGAAATAGCTTTTGTTTCCCATTCATTGTTTGTAACTGATGGAAAATACATTGAATTTTTATCGGTTAGAGTGTTGTCATCATCTTTACTGCAACCCAAAATCATTATTAAGATTAGAAAGGTATAAGTTAATGTTTTCATTGAGAATGAGTTTTTTTAGAGTCAATCCTTTTTTGTTCATTAAGCAAAGTTATGATTTTTCGAAACTGTTTAAACTAATATTAAGTTTCAATAAATCTGTTCTCGAATATTAATGACCTGATAGATGTTTTTTTACAGCGTGACTTATGCGTTCTGAACCAATAAAATTACAGAAATTTCGTTCTTGTTGACGAATTTTGCATTGAATACTGCTGCTTTTAAAATATACTGGAAGGTTAAGCTTAAGAAGAAGCCTAAAATGAGCTATTGTGAGGTTATAACAAATACATAACATAGTGCTTAGGCGTAAGAATTATTATTAAGGCTTTGTAATACAATTATTACGTATGAAACGAACATGTTTGGGAAAAAAACACAACTTGTGCCGACTTTTCGGGAAACACCAACGAAAAATAGCCAACATGGAGTTCCCCCGATAACGCGGGGCAACCTGTTCTGCAGCGCGGAAAGCAATCTAACCGTAAACTAAAAATTATTTAAGGATGAATACCAAAGTTTTATAAATTAGATTTGTAGAATCAGTGCAATCTGCTAAACTAACAGCTAACAACTACAAAAAATCAACTCATCCTGTTTTTATAGTCGCTGTAAGTAAACTCACGCACTATTTTCAGGCCGGATGCATCGTTCCAAATACCGATGGATGGATGTGGTACGCCATTAAACATGGTTGTTTTTACAAGGGTGTAATGAATCATATCTTCAAATACAATTTTATCGCCCGGTTTTAATGGCTCATCGAACGACCAGTACCCAATAAAATCGCCCGACAAGCAACTGTTTCCTCCAAATCGATAAGTTGGTTTGCCTTCCACCGGCTCGTGATATGCCCCTCTAACGCGGGGTTTATAGGGCATTTCAAGGCAGTCGGGCATGTGGGCTGTAAACGATACATCCAGAATGGCGGTTCTGATACCATGGTTTTCAACAACATCAACCACTTCTGAAACCAGGATGCCGGTTTCCCAGGCAAAGGCACTACCGGGCTCCAGAATAATGTCAAGATTCCATTTACTTTTAAAGCGTTTCAAAACCTTAATCAGGTGGTCAACATCATAACCTTTACGTGTCATTAAGTGGCCGCCACCCATGTTGAACCATTTTATCTGTTTTAGATATTTACCAAATTTTTGCTCAATGGCTTCCAGGGTTTTTTCAAGGTTGTACGATGTAGATTCGCACAGTGAGTGAAAATGAATGCCTTCAATCTCTTTTGGAAGCTCATCGGGCATTTGTGCGGCAATTACACCCATTCGAGAGCCGGGGGCACACGGATTATATAAATCGGTTTCAACTTCGCTGTATTCGGGGTTAATACGAATGCCCAGCGATACTTTCCGCTCAAAATTTTTTATCATTGGTAAGAACCGCTCAAATTGGGTAAAAGAGTTAAATGTAACGTGACTGCTGTATTTCAGTATGGTTGGAAATTCCTTTTCGGTATAGGCCGGTGAGTAGGTATGCGCCAGACTGCCCATCTCTTCAAAAGCCAAACGCGCTTCGTGAATGGAGCTTGCAGTTGAATAAGGAATGTATTCGCGTACAATGGGAAAGGCACTCCACATCGAAAAAGCCTTAAAAGCCAGAATAATATCCACACCGGCGCGCTCCTTAACCGATTTAATAAGGCTAAGGTTATTCCGAAGTAATTGCTCGTCGAGCACATAGCAAGGGGAGGGGACTTGATGGATATTAATGGGCATTTTTGATATTTTAAAATTAATGAGTAAGGGCTTCATTTATGATGAAACCCTTACGTTAATTTATTAATATACGGTGCAGAAATATATTATCTATAATTCCAAATCTACATTGTGCAATTCATTCCATGGTAAACCATGTTTGTTGAGTTCGTCCATAAACGGGTCGGGGTTAAACTCTTCAACATTAAATACACCCGGTTTTTTCCAAAGGCCTTTCAGGTACATCATAGCGCCAATCATACAAGGAACGCCAGTTGTGTAGCTGACAGCCTGGGTGCCGGTTTCCTTATAAGCCACCTCATGACTGCAATTGTTGTACACATAATAGGTTTTTTCCTTGCCATCCTTAATTCCTTTGATGCGGCAACCTATAGAAGTCCATCCTTTATAGTTCTCGCCCAAATCGCCCGGATTGGGTAGTACGGCTTTTAAAAACTGAATGGGTACTATTTCAACACCATTGTACATTACAGGCTCAATGCCAGCCATTCCAATATTCTGAATAACACGAAGGTGGGTCAGATATTCCTGTCCAAATGTCATCCAGAAACGGGCACGTTTCAGGGTTGGAAAGTTTTTAACCAACGATTCCAACTCTTCGTGATAAATCAGATACGACTCTTTTGGGCCAATTTCAGGATAATTCAATGGCTTGTGAATTTCGTGAGGTTCGGTATAAACCCATTGCCCGTTTTCCCAATATTTGCCTTTCTGTGTAACTTCCCGAATATTTATTTCAGGGTTGAAGTTGGTGGCAAAAGCCTTTCCATGGTCGCCTGCATTGCAGTCAACTATATCCAGATAATGAATTTCATCGAAATGATGTTTTGCAGCATAGGCTGTATAAACACTGGTAACTCCGGGATCGAACCCACAGCCCAGAATAGCAGTTAACCCGGCCTGCTTAAACCTGTCATGATAAGCCCATTGCCATTTGTATTCAAATTTGGCTTCATCTTTAGGTTCGTAATTGGCTGTATCCAAATACGATACGCCAGTCTCTAAACAAGCATCCATAATGGTTAAATCCTGGTAGGGCAATGCCACATTAACTACCAGGTCGGGCTTGTAACTGTTGATAAGTTCAACAAGTTCAGGCACATTGTCCGCATCAACCTGTGCGGTTTTAATACGGTTTCCTCCAATTTTAGCGGCAATGGCATCGCACTTGCTTTTGGTGCGGCTTGCCAGCATGATGTCGGTAAACACTTCCGGTAACCCGGCCATTTTGTGAACCACAACGGTTCCCACGCCACCGGCGCCAATTACTAAAACTTTACCCATTTTCTTTGAATAATTTTTACTTGTTAAACCCCAAAAATTTGAGAGCCACAAAGGAATAAAAAAAAATAACATCCGGATTTAATTTTACCGGAATTTCATATAAAGATATTAAATGTTTACGGAAGTGCGTAAAGGTTTACTTTATTTATAGGGATAATTTATACAAGGCAGTTTGTAGGAGCTGTTAGCTATTAGGTGTTAGGGGTTAGCTGCTAAGAGTTAAGAACTAAGAACAAAGAACTAAGAACTAACTCTACCTAACCACAACTTTCCGAATATCGCCACCGGCATTAACAACGTAAACCCCGGCAGCGGTTACCGGAACCGATATTTGTCCTGTAAAGCTTTCGGAACGCCAAAGCATTGTGCCAATACTATTGTAAATTTCAACCCACTGGCTAATGTTTGAGTCGTTGTTGATTGATATGATTTTATCGGATGTAAACATCGAAATGGCCTCGTTTCTGTTGGGATTGTTTAAACTGGTATGGGTGTATACCACAATGGTGTTAGAAGGGTCGGAAATTTGCTCATTTACCGATCTTTTAACATGATAGCTGTATTTTTGGCCAGGTTCAAGACCTGTTACATCGTACGACAAGCCATTAATATCATCTTCACTTAAGTGCAAAACCTGATCATTCCCATTCCAGACAAACACATTCAAAATATAATAGTCGGTGCCGGCTGACTCCTGCCAATTGGCTTTAAAACTATTATTGGTGATATAGGATGCATTAAGAGCAATAGGAGGTTCGAGAGAACCCGGAATGA
The DNA here is from genome assembly GCA_964521525.1 of uncultured Marinilabiliaceae bacterium. Taxonomy (GTDB): domain Bacteria; phylum Bacteroidota; class Bacteroidia; order Bacteroidales; family Marinilabiliaceae; genus CALEUX01. The sequence continues at coordinate 9,377 of CAZFTD010000109.1, forward strand.
TGCAACGACCAGTAATATTCACTAAAACACTGCCATCAACCCCACCATCGTAAATAATAATCGCCGCCTGATGTTCGGCCGAAACAGCTTTTGGTGAATATGTTACCTTTAGCTGATAACCATCCTGACTGTTGGCCTGATTTACAGGAATTGACGTGGTATTGATGGAGAACTGACTGGCATCGGCACCGTATAAAATGGCTGTTAAGTTTTGGCCGGTTAGGTTGATGCCTTTAACATAAAGCGTTTTGGTGCTCGATTGATTAACAAGCACGGTGCCAAACTCTAAACGGGTATCGTTGGTTGGTGTTACCAAAACCGGTTCGGTAATGGTGGTGTTGATTACAAACTCCTGTTCCATTTTATTGCCCCAAATGTGTTCTGCCAAATCAGGGTAATCAATAAAAGGGTTGCGGTTATTCTGAATGCGAAAAACCGCTTCGTTGCGGTCTAATTCTTTTTGACTTACGGGATCGTTACGGTGCCACTGTAACAGCATGTTAACCGACCATGGTTTCAATACCGGGTATGTATTATTATCAATCATATATAAATACGACCACTTATTGTAATAATCCTGATAACAGGTTACCATGTAAAAGTAAGCACGGGCAAAATCGCCTTTATACTGATCGTGAGGTTCAAACACAACACCCGAGTACCCAGGGAATGTATTGCTGCCAACTTTAGAAACACCATTGTTGAAACTTGGATTGCTACCCACCACTCCCAGCGGATAATTCGATTTGGCCGAATTGGCAGTGGCATCCGAAGGGTAAAGATGGTTAATATCGGAATAGGCTGCATTTACATCGCCACCCCACCAGCTTTTAGGAAACGAGTGCTCGCGGTTTAACCCCGAACTAGAATAAGTGCGCACAATATTTGAGTACATATCCCAAACTGTGCCATCAGGCCGTTGATCGGTTTGCCTGAAAACCGTCCAAAGGCTTCCATAATCGAGCACGGTATGATTACGAACAATCTGATGCAAAGCTGTTTTTAGCTGCTCTTTTTTCTTCCCGCTGGCACTGTTGTAATAGCCATTTGGATTTTGAGCCGGAATAATACATAGAACCCAAAACAGAAAATAGAACACTAAATTATAACGTAACTTAAACATAACTAAACAAGTAATGAATTTTTCTTTTAAAAAAGCTGGCAAGGGTAAGAGAATTCTTTTTTTACGAATAAAAACCTGCCGGGTTTTAACTGCCGGCAGGTTTTTTGGTTAATAATTGCTATGATACCAGTTATTCAATAGGTGTACCGGTAAGTTTAATGTTATCTAAGCGGAAACCAACGGTATTGTTGGCACTTGTTGCAACAAATTCTATTTTTAGTGATGCAGACGCCGGTATGTTTTCTGAAATATTAATTGTTGAGAAAACATTCGATGCCACAGCTACCGAAGGAACAGTAATAGCTACATCGTTTACTTTAACGATGATTTTATCAGAGTTGGTGTTGCCATTACCTGTAAAATCAAACTGCAATTTAATGTCGGTATAAGCCGATGTGTTAATACCGTTGATTGTTAAGTAGGTGTCACTGGTACCTGTTGGCATCCAAACATGGGCATTTAAAGTGGATGTTGAACGCACAGTGCACAAATTTGATGCATCGGAGAAGGTTACACTCGTATTGTCAAATCCTGTAAAATCTGCAATTTTAGGTCTGGTCTCTGTTGTTGTATGTGTACCATTGCCAAATGTTTCCAAAAATATCTGAGTCGGATCGGTAGTCGGATCAGTTGGGTCTGTCGGGTCGGTCGGATCAGTTGTTCCGGAACCTTCTTTTACTTTAAAGTTTTTAACTTCCCATGTGCCTGAATTGCTTGTGGTTGAGATGTATTTAAATGCCACAAATACATTACTCTGTCCAACAAATGCCGATGGTATGGTAATATCACCTGATGCAATAAAATCCAAGTTTGTGCCCGGAGGGTAAGTGGGAATAGTTAATTGAGTCCAGGTGGCACTATTGGGATTACCGGTTGTGTAATTGGATGAAATCCAAAGAGTATGCTGGCTTTGAATAGTGCTATAATTAATCGCATGTTCAAAACTTAAAAATGCTCCCGAAACGGTTGAGAGGTTAATAGCTGGTGAAATTAACCAGTCTTCATTCGCCACTGAGCCTCCTGAGAAACCCGACATC
>CAZFTD010000110.1:0-11497 GCA_964521525.1 uncultured Marinilabiliaceae bacterium
GCACAAAAAAAAGGGTGTTGATATCAAAGCGTGCGTTTGACCAGATACCCCAGGCCACATCATAATCGGCATCATTGGTAATACGGGTGCTAATGAACAAGGTATTCTTATTAATTGAAAAAGTTTTATACATAGTAATGCCACTAACAGGGCTGTATGGGCTTCGGAGAATTACAGAGGAATCGTTGAGACTAATGACCTCGTTATTGCCATAAATCAAATATGGATCAGGAGGCCAAACGCTTCGCTCCAATTTGCGTTGGGGATTGACATCCTGTTGTGTCCACCATTCACTTTGTGGACTTAGCCACATAATTGCACCATTATACCCCACAAATTCATCAAACGGAGTAGGGTTTGCAGGAATGGATGTAGGGCCTTCCCATATATCCGGGTTGACTTTAAGCATATTGGAGGCACCTTTCAAACCCAGAAAAACGAGTCTACCCCCACTTTTGGTACATACCGATATTTGCAGTTCATTATTGCTAAGCGTGATTACCTGTTGCTTTTTTAACGACATGTTGCATGAGAGAAAAAATGCCGAAACCATAATCCAGCCTGCAAGAGCCCTAAATAACCTGCCTAACCGGGATCCGTTATAATAACACATAAAGTTTGTGATTAAATTAAATCTGAAAACACACCCATTTTTGTTCACATTTTATTCAACCATCTTAAATAATAACTGGACTATTAAAAATCGGCTGAAGCGATATTTAAAATAGGGTTATTTTAATGGCTGTCAATAAATTGAATTATCTCGTTACGATAAGGAACCGATGGCTGAGCCCCCATTCGGGTGACACAAATAGCAGATGCAGCAGAAGCAAAACTGACACTATCAGATAATGATTTCCCTCCTGCTAATGCCACAGCAAGATTACCACAAAAAGTATCACCTGCTGCAGTAGTATCTAAAGCTTGTACTTTATATGCCGGAACAAACCTTATCTGCTCAAAGTCGGCCACAAGTGCTCCGTTGGCACCTAAAGTAATAATTACAGTTTTAACCCCAAAAGCCAATAATGCTTCTACATTTTTTTCAAGATCAGTTTCAGTAGTAATTTCCAATCCTGTAATGGATGTAGCCTCTGTTTCATTGACGATGAGAATGGATACCATTTTTAAAATATCAGTATTGAAAGTTCTATACGGTGCAACATTAAAGATGACTTTCTTCTTTAGCCCGAATGCAGTTTGAATGATTTTTTCAGTGGTTTCCATAGGGATTTCCATCTGTAAAAGAATAAAATCTGCATTTTTTATTGAGTCAATAAATTCATCAACATGATGGGGCATTAAAGAATAATTGGCGCCCGGTGCAACAGACAAGTAGTTGTTACCATCTTTATCGAGCATTATTAAAGCAGCTCCGGTAGGTTGTTCCTCATCCAGGAACATAAATTCTGTATTAATCCCTTCGGCTGAAAAATTCTGTATAAGCTCCTTTGCCTCAGGGTCATTACCCACACAGGAAACAAAAGTTACATTTCCTCCGGCTCTGGAAGCTGCCAATGCCTGATTGGCTCCCTTTCCACCAAAGGTTTTTAAAAAAGAGCCATCGGTAACTGTTTCTCCAACTAATGGCAATCGTTGTCCTTTAATAATATAATCCACATTGGAGCTTCCAACTACTAAAATACTTTTGGTCATAGGAATAATTTTATGCCGGCAAATCAATACTATTTGTCTCAGAAATACTGACATCCGCCAATATAAATCTGACAATCATTAATTTACAGCAATTAACTAAATATTACTTTAAAAACTGACCCAAAAATGCTGCGTTCATTAATGGGTCAGCAAAATGAGATCCAACACCTTGATCTCAAAATCGTTCACGCGCTCAGGCAAACCGCTTCATGGCATCTTCCATAATAGCAGCTGTAGCGGTGGCTCCTGAACGAGTTGCTCCAGCTTCTTTTACTGCCAAAAGCTGATCCAATGTTCGAACTCCTCCGGCCGCTTTAACTTTCACTTTAGGGCCTGAGTGTTTGCGCATCAGCCTGATAATATCCACAGTTGCCCCTTTGTAATTGAAATCGCCATTGGCCTGCTTCACAAAGCCAAAGCCGGTGGATGTTTTAACGTAGTCGGCCCCAACCTTGGTACATATCTCACAAAGCTTAATAACATCCTGTTCGTTTGTAATATAATCTACTTCCAAGATTACTTTGACAATAGCTCCATGTTTATGACAAATATTTGTAACCTCTGCGATTTCCTTCTCAACATAATTCCAGTCGCCTTCGAGTGCTTTGGCAATATTAATTACCATATCTATTTCCTCTGCTCCATCTTTGCAGGCCATTTCTGCCTCAAATACCTTCACTTCAATTTTTGAATTTCCGGCAGGAAAACCAATAACACAACCTACTTTTACATCGGTACCTTGCAATAATTCTGTGGTCTTCTGAACCCAATATGATTTAACACACATAGAGGCCACATTGTACTTTATGGCCAATGCACATTCTCTTTCCAAATCTGCGTCAGTCGCTGTTGGATGCAACAGCGTATGGTCTATCATCTTTGCAAGCTCTAAAACTTTCTGGTTCATCGTGGTAATTTATTTTTGGTTTATAACGATATTATTTAGGGGTCCAATTAGAGTTTTAGGATTACTTCCTTTGGTTGAATAAATAATGATTCAACTGCTTCATTAAATTGCCGGTTTTACAAGGGTTAGTCTTGTTTCACACATTACCTACATGTTTAAATACCCGGTAGTCTCATACTAAATTACAACAGCTATCTATTTGAACTATCCTGCACTTGCAGGTATTATGCTAATAACAACAGGATTGCCTTATTCGACAATCCTGCGTTTTTGTGATGCTTATAGTTCTGGCATTCTATTTCTGATTTTTAGTATGGTACCTGGTCATTCTTGAAAACTGGAGGGATGAATATTCAGAACTAAAGTTAATAGTTAGAACCATTAATATTACATTCAGTAAATACCAAGAATTTTCAGTATGCTAATACCTTAAGCATAATACAAGCACCGGTTACAGTCTCACCAAAGCTGTAAGCCAGCCAGCCGAATGAGGTATCCAGTCCTCATCGGTAAAGGAGAAGGGGCCATCGTTTTCGCGAATGGGTGCCACATCGTACTCAAATTGTTTGCCTGTTGAAAACCCATTGCAGATAACACCGCGCGTACCAAACCAGGTGCCAGCCCATCGGTTCCCAACGCCAAACATCATACTTGCAGGCAGTGCCAAATGAGGAGGGATGTTGCTGGTATAAATAACACTCTCTTTAATTGCCTCTTTTGTTACGCCACTATTTAAGCCTGCCAGCCATTGAATGTTGCCATAGGCTATATCAATCAATTTTGGTTCTTTCAGATAGTTGGCCAGCTCCAGTGCATGGGCAGCTGTGTAGCCATAAATGGTGTTGGTTCCGTGAAACGTACCGCAGAACCATATTGGCCCTTCATCGCCAAAAATTCCAAGCGGGACTATTTTAAACGGGTTTCGTTCACATGCCGGAATCAGGTAACCATAGGTAAAATCGCGCAGCATTTTTTCCCAGAGAGGGGCATCAGGATGATCGCTCCAGATGCGACACATTTCAATTACAGGCATCAGGTAATTTGGGAAAAACTCGCCGATATCGGCTCCAAACTGATTTTTAACAATGCCGTGTGCCCATGATTTCTCGCTGAAATTAAGTGAAGGAAACTCATAAAAATGGCCATAAAATCCACTTTCACCATTCTCCTGACTGATTTGCCGCTGCATAATTTCTTCTACAGTGGTCACCGCCATATCTCGGTATTTTAATTCACCGAGTTTAAATAAATCGATGCAGGCCTGACAATACATTACCAGATAACGTGTTTGCCACTCATTTTTTGGTATTGGGGTATCTTCGGGCATGCCTCGCTGAAACCTGCTGAATCCATAGTCGCCCATCGGCGTGGCTTTATTTGTAAGCCAATTCATGGTTAGCAGCGCTGTATCTTTGTACGCTGCTTTTTTTTCGGAGTAAGTATCTGGCAGAAGTCTCACTGCTCTGGCCAATGCCACAACAGCTTTAACAGCATCTGAAGGAACAATATCGTCTTCATGCCCATGCAAATCGTGACTCATGGCTCCTTTGGGGTGGCCTCTTTTTTCAGCCTCAGCCCTAAGCATTACTAAATAATCGCAACCTACTGTAATTTGATGGTATATCCGCTTTAATAAATCTGAGGGTACTTTATCAGACTTAAGCTCTACAATTTCTTCAAGTGCCATTACCATTCCACTCTGGGCAGGACTTTCGACCCATAAAACACCGGCATCCATCCAGCCTGCACCAACTCTGGTAAACTTACTTCTGCGTTCCAGCATATCGGCGGCTGCCAGCTCAATACTGCTATCCCATAAAATGTTTTGTTGAATGGTTAAGCCTTTGCCTGTAAAAAGTAACTCCTTGCCGGCATAAACTTCCATATTATACACTCCCGATAGCTTAGGTTCGGTAACTTCACATACCCACCAATGACTTTTCCATATTTTCCCCCAATAATTAAAAGCAGAACGAAAACTGGCTTTTCCATCAACAGAAGAAAAAACTCCACTCAATTTGTCGCCGGCCAACTTCTCCGACATTCTGACTACTAATCTTATGGGATGTCCCGGCTCATAGCCTATTTGTGAATATAACAATCCGGCCACTCCACCATTTAGCATGGATGTGTCACCTAAAAACGAATTAGTAACCGTTTGACAAACCGGTACGGAATTATTTCCACAACCAGCCAACGCAGGAATAGCTATTGAAGCAGCTAACAGAGATGTTGAATCCTTGATAAACCTTCGTCTGGAGTTTGGAGTCGTCATAGAAACTTGTTTAAATTCAAAATAGTTCCATGAAATAATAAATTTGACTCGCCCCAACTATCCTGTTCTATCCGCATTATAGGTTAATGATGATGGCAATCTACGGCATGACAGTCACAATAACACGTTGATATCGTGTTAATCTGGGGCTGCCGGAGTCAGTCACCTCCAAAATGAGATGCATATCTTTAGGTTCTGAAACAGTGGGCGCCGTGAACGATGCATTTGGCTTATCCCTGTCATTAATGTTAAGTGTGAAACAGCGATATCGCTCGGTCATCATTTCTCCTTCCAGCAGATATGAGCCCGGCTCGTGATACAAAAACCAATGAAAGGTTAACGAGTCGCCGTCAGGATCATAGGATTTTTCTGCATTCAGCAACACCTCCTGGTTGCTTTTCACCGTTAACTGGTTGGCATGGTTCAGCAAAACAACAGGTGGATGATTCGCCTTGTTTTAATGGTCTTGGCAGCTTCAAGTAGATATAATGCTCTATAGTGTGGTCATAAACATAATCATTTGCTTCCGGGTCATAATGAGAAATGGTCATTCCGTTTAACTTGGTTTTGCGATGAACAGCCACTGGTTGTTGCCCTGACTTTCTGTAATCCCGGTCTGTTTTAGACTGCAGACGCCAGCCTGAAATGCTGGAGGCCACACCTACATCCAGTCTGTCTCCATAATATTTGGCGTAACTACCATCAGCACTATGGCAGTGACCATAAAATCACATTTCCCTTTCCCGTCGTCTTTTCTTAATACGTCACCGTCTTTGAAATGAACCATGATATATTCCCTGTCCACAATCTCTACCTTGACAAGTTTTGATGCCTGAATGTAAGATACTGTGCTGAGGAGCAGAATAAGGAGGTTAAATTTTAAATTCATCTGTTTTTAATTGCTTTTTGGTGGTATAATGGAGCATCCATGCCCATAATCCTACACCTGTGTAACGCCATCAGGCTTCATGGATGTTTTCATGTGTTTTTAAATTGATAAGTAATCAGTTCAATACTTATTCCCTTATAGAGCAATCGTATTACTCTTCTCCAATTGGTTCATTCTGAAGTAAAACCCAATAGTTTGTAGTTTCATAAGTTCCACCCTCAATAATCTCTCATCCTGCATGTATTCCTAATAAGTTGCTAACATGGCTTACTTACGTCGCTCAAGCTGAATGTCATCAATCAGAATAACACCATTCATTTCATCGCCACCACCAGGAAACATCATAATACCAACAGGATTAACCTTTTCAAGAAGCGATTCATTAAAAGCATGCTTCACTGTGTACCATTTGTTTGGCTCAATATTGAGAACCTGAACATCTTCAAAAATCGAAATTTCACCATGCGTCAAAAATCTCAAAAAGCTTGTTTGTATAGGTGCTGATGCCCATATTCTATATGAGAAATATTGCCAATCTTTGGCGTTTAGTCCGTTTTTAGCATCTGAAACAGTGAAGGCTAACCCACCATATGTTTGATTCACGCTGCTCTTTTCCCATCGTAGAACTGTGTTTTGTGCGTTTGCAGGATCAGCAACAAGATTTAAGATGGGTTTATCCCATACCGTTAGAATTTGAATTGCAGGATTGTTTTCAACTTCTTCGCTAAAACATAGTCTTATGGTTTTATCTTCGAAATTCAGAAGCGTTTTCACCTCAGTTGTTTGGCATTGAGTAGATATTGATACAATTAATAAAAATATGATTAAAACTGATTTTTTCATACACTGAGTATTTTAACTGTCATTGATTTAATTTACTTGTAGCGTTCAAGTTTAATATCGTCAATAAGAACGACCCCTTCCATATCTTCACCACCTGCGGGAAAAATCATGATACCTATAGGATTTACATCTTCATAAAAAAGCGATTCATTTAAAGGATGCTTCACTGTGTGCCATTTGTTTGGTTCAAGATTGATAACCTGAGAATCTTCATAAACAGGAATATCGCCATGTTTCACCAATTTCAATAAACTTGTTTTGATTGGTGCTGACACCCATATTTTGTATGAGAAATAATCCCAAGCTTTAGCGTTTAGTCCATTTTGAACATCTGACACCACGAACGCAATGCCGCCATACTTCTGATTATTAATGCTTCTTTCCCAATGCATTACTGTATTCTTGTTGTTCATAGGATCAGCTACCAGATCTAAGAAGTGTTTATCCCATACCGTCACAATCTGAATTTCGGGTTCGTTTTCAACCACTTGGTTAAGGCAGAGCCTGATGGTTTTATCTTCGAAGTTAAGAAGGGTATTTATTTCAGATTTTTGGCTTTGCATTGATACATTTACTATCAAAAACAATAATATCAAAATAGAATATTTCATCTGTCAATAATTTTAATTGTTGAACATGCTTTGAGTTACCTAAAGCTATAAGGACAACATTGCTTTCCGATTGCTTTATCCGTTAGTTTTGCGTTGCCCGTTCTGCCTTTTGGATTATTGCAATTAAATCTGACATTCAAAATTGACAGTTTAATTATTCAATGTTGTAAAGCCTATCCAATTTTTCTATCATAGCTTGATACATCTGCGGACGTTGGGCTTCAAGTGTACCTTTGGCAACATCTCTAAAAGCTTTATGATTTTGCCATGTATTACAGGGGTTGTGGTAATCCCATTCAACCTCACCCCTGTAATCGGTATAATAGTTAGGTCTTTCGATAGGGAATGGTTTATAGTATTTACCGGCCCAGCTACCAAAAGTTGGGTCATCCAAATTATTATCAGGGTCGATTAAATATAATACCGAAGGTGTATCGCCCACCCTGAAATAGCGAGCCCAGGGTTCATTCTTTACCACCTCTTCCATATGGGCACCCAAAGAGCCGTACCTCAACAGGTGTTCGAACATTTCAACCGGTTCGTTACCCGAAAACATGCCTTGATAAGTCCAATTCATTTCGAGCCACCACATATTGTTGAACCTTTGATCGTTGAAAATTTGATTACGCCCGAAACCGTTCCAATTATATTGAGTGCAGGGTTCAGTGGTCACTACCCAATTTTGAGGAATATGAGGTCTGTCTTCTTCCATCATCAAATTGGTGCCAATGGTTATAACCCTGATGTTATTGGATAGATTGGGGTGACGTCGCAGTGCTTGTCCAAAAACCTCCATATTGCCCCATATCAGCACATAAAGTTCACTTGAAGTGTCAGCAGCAGCCTGGGCAAACATCTCTATTGCATGCTCCAAATCCTTAGCAAATAGCTTTTCAATCTGTTCAGCGGTGGGATACCCCTTTTGAGCAAAACCATACGTCATGTAGTCCTTAGCGTATGCTTCGTTTACAAGCAAGCACGCCTCCAAGCCCTGAGCATCCCACCTATCGGGTACAATGCCGCAAATATCAAGCTCGTTTGCATACCAGAGCAAATGGATTAAGGATTGGCGGTCGTCGGGATCGCCCGAGTCAATATTAATATCGGTAAAAATAAATACACGTGGTAGTGGAGATTTGTCATTTTTAACTACTGAACATCCCCAAAAAAATATCCCTAATAAGAGGCATATACACTTTCTAAAACTTTTCATACGTAATTTATTTTAAAAATATGGTCGGGCTGCCTTTGAGCTGCTGAAATGGCTACCCCTGAAAATAAGAGAAGCTGTCATGATGAATCATGACTCCATCAATTTTTAATTGACTTCGTCGAGTTTCTATTCATGGGTGTTTGTCCGCCAGTGGCGGAGGATCGTTTTATTTTACATCTTGTTTTAATATAACTCTTTTGTACCGCACCAATGTTGGTGTACCGGTATCCCTTACTTCCAACACCAGATGAACATTATGGGGGCCGAGATCATCCGGAATGGTTATTTGTTGTATTGCTGAAGTTGAATTCGCTAAATCAACAATACCCGGGTATGTATCGGCCTCATTATACCTGAACCAATTAAATGTTATTTGGTCTCCATCAGGATCAGATGAAGCAGATGCATCCAATGTGATTGTATCTCCTGCATTAGCCTGAATACTAATAATATTGCTGGACGCGTCACCATTTACGACAACCATTGGTTCATGGTTTACCTCATCAGGATTTTTAATCGACCACAACAGTCTGTTTCTAAAGCTATTGGACGCATGAGGAATCCATCGGGTTAACTCACTTAGAGCGATATTACAGGTATGGTAATAACCGGCAGCCATTCCATCAATGGGTTTAAACATGCTACCCCAGCTCCCGTTGGTTGGGTCAAGCGGATTGTTAAGGCCAAAAACGGAGCTCAATAAATAAAGAAATGCAGGCGTATCGCCTTCGCCACCATTATCGTAAATATCCGACATAGGGCCGTGTCCGTTCACCTCGCTGGCATTGATGGGGCGCTCCCAATTAGGATCGCTGCTACAGCAGTAATGCCAAAAGTGACTCGCATCGAAAAGCACCATTCCTAAATTAACAGGGGCTTTTCCATATGTTGGAACTGCTGTACCATACCAGGGACACGATTTTTTCTTTAATTCGTCGAAGTCTGCAAAATACTCGAAAGTAATGTCCTGAAATAAGATGCCGTACAAATGTATTTTCGGCAGGAGTTTTTGAAATTTTTCTTCGCCGTAACGTTGCTGAAACCGGTATAAAGCCTGCACAAAAGCGATTGTGCCGCCCCAAGCTTGTACGTAAATGGGTCTGTCATCTTCTTTTGCAAACACTTCTATAAGCAATTCACTGCCGGGCGAGTCTTTTGAAATTCCGTGAGGGTTTAATCCCTCTCCAATCCAATCGTTAAATTTGATGGAATCCCATCGTGTTATAACGTTTCGGCTGGCAATTTGCCCTGAAAACTCCAGGTCGTTGGTGAGCCAAATAATTGGTAAAGCCCCATGGCCCGATTTTGTAACTGCCATCAGTTCCTCATATTCTGGAAACTCCGGGTCGTGTTTTTTCAGTTGAGCCAATTCGGATTGATAGGCTGATAGTATTTCCATGGCTTTTTGCCAGGGACCCTCATCCTTATAATCATAATCGGGTAATTGGTTGGTTACTATCATTGCTTCCAAATCAAAATAGGGAGCATAGTACAGGAATCTGATAAGAGAATTACCATCATCATGGGTCATATCAGTAAGAATTACTACCCTGAATTTTTCGAATTCATTTTGGCTACCCTGAAACCCTTTGGATGAATTAGAGCAAGAAAGAGTAAAAATGGCCAATACTATAAGAAAAAAAAGACACCTCAAATAAAGTAAGTTCATAACCAAGGTTTAAAAATATATTTAATAAAGAACATGCTGGCAATAAATTTACTTTCTTTCAGCAAGATACTCGCTAGCTAAGGCACAAAATATAAACGCACTGCCACCAAAAACAATATATTCGGATTGTTGCCATAAAAAAGGATGATTACTTTTTAACTCGGGAAAATCCGGAAAAAGCATGGCCGTTCCGGAGAAACTACCACCTGGAATGACGGAATAATGAGGCAGGTTGATACCAAAAGTAGGAATCATTGAATTGCTGCCCACTGCAGATACAAAAGAGTGATTGGAACCGTAGTGAACGCCAAGATTAAAAAACAATGGGTTGTGCACTTGCGATGCCGGAAACAACTCTGGATAGTTTTTGACAAGGAAAAAATGCTCAACAGTATTCCATAAATTGTTCCATCCAAGCCCCCAAATCTGATTTGTAAAATATATGCCAAAAGGGTTACTATTCAATTCTTGTTCAATCTCACGGGCATAAACATTTAGTTGTTTTTCATATAAAGCGACAAATCCACTATCATTTATTCTGTCTATTACCCGCGATACAGTCCATGCCGATTGACGAAAATTTGCAAAAACAGAATCCTGCATTTTTATCAACTCATTCAAATAATAGTTGTCTCCGGTGGTGAGAAACAATTCAACAGCGGCATTGGCTTTTTGTCCTGTTAAATTTTGCGGCGTACCAACAGAGCTAAAAAACACCGGGATTTCATTTTTCTCTCGTTCCCATATTTCACGCGAAACACGTAGGCACTCCTCCGACTTATCTGGTGCAAAGTCGGAAAGCACCCTTGCACTTACCGCTAAAGTTGCCGCAACCATGTATTCAGTGCGTGTATCCTTATTAGTAAAAACATACCTGTCGTCGGGTACACTTGAATGTGTAACAGTGACAGAATCAATGGGTAAATTAGGATTATAAAACAAATTATCTGTATATTGCGCCCAATCTCCCTTTTTGACATACGTATCCCACTCAGAACTTATTACCCCCACAAAACTATGATTACCCACTCTGTATGGTGCTAAAAGCCATTTTACGCCTTGTAAAACCTGTTGCAGTACATCTGGCTTACCATCAGGACGATGCAATTGAACCTCTTTTTTTTCGAAATCAATCAATGTTCTGTCTATCTTTACATTAAATTCATCGGCAACAAGTGCCAAATGGTAAGTAGTTCGTCCGGCAGATCCCGTGTTAATGTCATCATCGGCAGCATCATGCCATCCACCTATGTTAATGCCGGGGATTATTTCCAAGGGCTGAAATTTTGTTTCAGTGAGTTCTTTTTGTCTGAAACCATCAAAATGATGAAGGGGAGCCGGAGCCTGCAGGCCATCATCCAAATGACAAGCTCCATGCCATATTTGACCACGGTCTTCAACCCTTATGTGTCACATTTGAACTGGTATAATGGT
>CAZFTD010000111.1:0-11486 GCA_964521525.1 uncultured Marinilabiliaceae bacterium
GCACAGTCCCGTTAGGGACTAAAGATGGGTAAAACACTTAATTGAGGATTGATTTTTTGTCCCGTTAGGGACAAAACAACTTTTTATCGGATAGTAGTGTTTAAATTTAAACAGTTTTTAAGTCGATTAAGAAATCCAATTTTTATTGAGTAATTGGAATTATAAAAGCCTAAAAGCTAATAACGGTTTCTCTTATCCGGCTAAGTCGGGTTAATAATCCTTCCAATAGGTCGAGATGTAACATATTGGCGCCATCCGATTTGGCTGAGGCAGGGTCGTGATGAGTTTCCAGAAAGAAGCCATCAACGCCAACCGCAACCCCTGCACGTGCAATTGTTTCTATTAATTGAGGTTTACCGCCTGTAACACCTGATGTTTGATTGGGTTGCTGGAGCGAATGAGTAATATCCAGTATTACCGGTACGCCAAACTGCTGCATGGCCGGAATACCCCGGTAATCAACAATCAAATCCTGATAGCCAAAGGTGGTTCCACGGTCGGTTACCATTACCTTTTGATTGCCACTATCACGAACTTTATTGATGGCAAAAAGAATGGCTTCCGGAGCCAAAAACTGACCTTTCTTAATATTCACCACTTTACCGGTTTCGGCGGCTGCAATTAATATATCAGTTTGCCGGCATAAAAAAGCAGGGATTTGAAGAATATCTACATACTCAGCGGCCATGTCAGCTTCGTTTGCAGCGTGAATATCGGTTACCGTGGGTACATCAAAGGTTTCGCTCACCTTGCGAAGTATTTTAAGGGCTTTTTCGTCGCCAATACCTGAAAAAGAATCAATACGCGAACGGTTGGCCTTGCGATAGGAGCCTTTAAAAACATAGGGTATTTTTAATTTATCGGTTACCTTAACCACCCGTTCAGCAATTCGTAAAGCCATTTCTTCATTTTCGATGGCGCACGGCCCTGCCAGTAAGAAAAACTGACCACTGCCGGTATGTTTTATTTTTGGAATGATGTTGATGTTCATATCATTAATATTAAGATGTTCTATTGAATTATTTATACCTGTTTTTCCAGAGTTGTTGTAAACGCTCTTTAATTTTGGCTTCCGTCTGATTGTTCTGTGGTGTGTATAACTGTTTATTTATTAATTTTTTTGGTAAAAACTCCTGTTCTACAAAATTTCCTTCGTAACTGTGGGCGTATTTATATTCTTTACCATACTCCAATTCTTTCATGAGTTTAGTTGGCGCATTCCGAAGATGAAGGGGAACAGGTAAATTTCCGGTTTCCCGAACCAATTGTTGAGCATCGTTTATGGCCATGTAGGCTGAATTGCTTTTTGGACTGGTAGCCAGATAAATGGTTACCTCACTCAGAATGATTCTCGACTCGGGCCAGCCAACCATTTTAATGGCATCAAAACAATTGGTAGCCAGTAATAAAGCATTGGGATTGGCCAGTCCGATATCTTCAGCAGCCGATATTACCAATCGCCGGGCAATAAATTTGGGGTCTTCGCCACCTTCCACCATCCGTGCAAGCCAGTAAACAGCCCCATCGGGGTCGCTGCCTCGTATCGATTTAATAAATGCAGAAATAATGTCGTAATGCATTTCTCCATTTTTATCGTATTGAGCAGGATTTTGCTGAAGGTTTTCTGTAACCTGCTTATTGGTTATAACAATGGTTTCATCAGAATTGTGGGCGTTGGCTATCAATTCAATAATATTCAGGAATTTACGGGCATCGCCACCGGCAAACCGCATCAGTGCTTCTTCTTCTTTCAGTTCAAATGTTCTTTTTTTAAAAACCACATCGGTGGTAATTATTTTGCTCCACAAATCCATCAGGTCGTGACGTTCCAAAGGTTGCAAAACATAAACCTGACATCGCGATAATAACGGTGATATAACTTCAAAAGAAGGGTTTTCGGTGGTGGCACCTATCAGGGTAACGATGCCTTCTTCAACAGCACCTAACAAACTATCCTGCTGCGACTTGCTGAATCTATGAATCTCATCAATAAACAAAATAGGAGCAGGGGTATTAAAAAACCTCGACTTTTTTGATTTATCAATGGCATCACGTACTTCCTTAACGCCTGAAGATACTGCCGAAAGCACATAGAATGGACGCTTAAGCTGATTGGCAATAATACGGGCCAGGGTAGTTTTTCCAACGCCGGGTGGTCCCCATAAAATGATGGACGATAACCGTCCTGAATCCAACATTTTGCGCAATACGGCACCTTCGCCCACCAAATGCTTCTGTCCCACATACTGGTCGAGCGTTTGTGGTCGCATGCGTTCTGCAAGGGGAGGATAACCGTGTTCCATTCGTTCCATTTGAGAATTTACAAAGGTAACAATTGTATGCCGAATTTTATGGTTGCAACAATTAATTATGCAAAGCGTGAACAACCGTCATAGTGCATCTGTTTATAAAAAAAACAACATGAGAACGCTTTGTTTTTATCTGATTTTTCAATTGGTATTTATATTCCATAATATGGCACAAAACCATAACCAAGTTGAAACTGCCACTTTTGGTGGTGGCTGTTTCTGGTGCACCGAAGCAGTTTTTGAATCGGTAAAAGGCGTAACGCAGGTGGTATCGGGATATAGCGGTGGTACAGTAAAAAATCCTGCTTACCGCGAAGTTACTACCGGTGTTACCGGACATGCAGAAGTGGTGCAGATTACATTCAATCCGGCCTTGGTTTCGTACAAGCAATTGTTACAGATATTTTTTGCCACGCACGACCCAACCACTCTAAACCGACAGGGAGCAGATGTTGGAACACAGTACAGATCGGTAATTTTTTACCATTCGCTGCAACAAAAAGCCGAGGCTGAGGCTATCATTCAAAAACTTACCGGTGAAAAGGTTTTTGCCTCGGCCATTGTTACACAAATACAGCCGACTGCTGCTTTTTACAAAGCCGAAGATTACCATCAAAACTATTTTCGCAACAATGCACAGCAACCTTATTGCAGGGTTGTGATTAATCCTAAACTTGAGAAATTCAGAAAGGATTATGCTTATTGGCTTAACGATGGACAAAAGCATTAAAACAGCCCATTTCACAATGTTTTCAGAATTTTTAAGGCTCTGCTTTTATAACCCGGAGTGGCCCCTTCCATACCGGATTCAATGGCTATTTTTAATTCAGATTTTAGCTCGGGGTAAGTGTTTGAAATGGCAAGCATCAGAGTCATGGCATTGACTTTAACTGCCACCGGCATTTTGGGTAAAAGAATCCATTCAAGGCAGCAATTAACCAATTGACCGTCTTCGCAGGCTGGTGATGGACAATTTCCAAGAATTTTGGTTAAATGACGGCGAATGCCGTTCAACGGAGTCTGCATTAATATCCTCACCAATTCAGGATGATAGGCCACCAATACTTTGGGGCTGGATTCAGATAGTTTATCCAAAATCCAGGCAGCACGCCATGCAATAACAGGATTTTTATGCTCCATCTGGCCAATCATTTCCGGAATTAATTCGGGATTCAATAACAAACGATTGGCAAACTCCTGACTCATTTCTCCGGAGCGAAGTGATAATAGTTCCTGTTGCATTTGGTTATAAAGTGTTCTTGACTAATAAATCCGGTACTATTTACCGCCTTCTACCATGGGCACAAATCTGACCGGTAAAAGATTAGTTTCGGTTGTTTTGCTTCCTTTTTTGGTTACTAATTTAAGAAATTGTACGCTATTTACCGGGCCAACCGGCAAAACCATGATGCCGCCATCTTTTAATTGTTCAATTAGTCTTGGCGGTATATATTCCGGAGCCGCAGTTACTATAATGGCATCAAAAGGTGCTTCTTCGGGCCATCCCTGATAACCATCGCCACACTTTACATTAACATAGGTGTAGCCCAGTTCTTTTAAAGTATTGGTGGCTCTGTTGGCTAACGGCTCGAGTAATTCGATGGTAAAAACACTGCATCCAATTTGTGCCAGTATGGCTGCCTGATATCCCGAACCGGTACCAATTTCGAGCACTTTCATTCCCGGCTTTGGGTTGATTTGCTCGGTCATATAAGCAACAATATAGGGCTGAGATATGGTCTGATTTTGGCCAATGGGTAGGGGACGGTCGTCGTAAGCCATGCTTTGAACGCTTTTAGGCACAAAAAGATGGCGTGGTACAACTTTCATGGCGTCCAGTACAACTTTTGAACGAACATCTCTGGCGCGGATTTGCATCTCTACCATTTGTTCTCTCTGTTTTTCCCAGTTTTGCGACATCACATCTATATTTAACAGAAAGATACCAAAGAAGACAAAGAAAACCAAAGGCTTGGTTCTGATTATAAAGCCGGAAAATAGCCTTTGGTTTTCTATTTTAGGGTTGAATAATTTCATCTCTGATGTTTAAAGAGAAACTATTATTATAAACTGTTTAAAATTATTTTTTAGACTAAAGACGCAAAGTTGGAACGAAGTGGAATGCCGAGAATCGGTACCCGAGTATCGGGAAAAGAATATAAGACACGTGTTCCGGTTCATCGAAAAAAGACATAAAACGTAAAATATTTAGAATAAGGAAAATAGTTATACTAACTTGTCTGTCTATACTTTCTATTGAGTCTAATCCCGATAAATCGGGACACATCTATCTGTCTTAAGTCTACATTTCTAATAGTCTTTATTAAAATCAGAAAACTAAATCTAAACAGATACTTAGTATTTTGAAAATCGAAGTCCATTTATTCCAAAATTCATTTATGTTCTTCTTTCCTGAGAATCCGGAACGCGGTTCTGAAACACACAAAGGTTTTAATTCTACTTTAACACTTTTTAATTGCACTTACAGGGCGACTATTTGGTTTGGTTTTCATCTATAGGGCGTTGCCTATGCTGTTGATGTCGCCCCGTTGGGGCTGGCTATTTATAATTCACTTTTAAGCATGATTGTTTTTCAAAATAACTAAAAAAAATCGCAATCTGTCAAAGTATAATTAATTAGTGCTTTACCTTTCCATTTGAGGTTTGAGTTTTTTCAAAATGACTTTTAACCCGCGCAACCATTTGTCGCTCAGTCATTTTGTCGGCCGATTCAATGATGACGGGCTTATTGGCAAACTGCGGACTTTTTTTTAGTTCTTTTTCCAATTGAATTTTGGCTGTAGAAGGCCCAAACAAATATAACTCCCGGGCTTCATTATCAAGTGAATGAATAATCTGATTAAAATATTGATGCATTTGTTGTTTTCGTCTGTTGGTTAATCGGCTTGATGTTTCGGCAAGAATGTTACCGAGCCGTGAAAATGGTTTCTTCTCGCCAGGTATTCTGGTTCTGGACTCAATATTCGATTCCAATGTCAAAATCTGGTCGTTTTGTCCATCTTTCAAACATATTAAAACAGCCTTATCGCTGTTTAACCAAATTCCAATCTCTTTTTTCATCCGTAAATAATTTTTAGTTTAAGGTTGGATTGCTTTCCGCACTGCGGAACAGGTTGCCCCGAATTATTGGGGCAACTCGCCTATATAGTTCCCGATAACTCGGGACAGGCTATGCTACTTAGCGAGTGCTATTTCTCATGTCTCGTTTCATCCGTAAATGATTTAAGCCGGATTAAACCCGCATGATGAGCTTATAACCGAGTTGATGATTAACAATTCATGCTCGTTTGATTCTTCCATTTTTAATGTTGAGCTTGGCAGGAACAAATCCTTTAAAAGAGACAATAAACAACTTGTCAAATAACCAAACATATCTAAGTGTTTTTGATTTAGAAATAAATGCCTTTATAATAGTGATTTATGAATAGAAATTTTACAGTTTATCTTATATGTTGAAGTTTTTAACCCATGTTTAAGTTACAAAACCGTAAATGTGGTGTCAAGTATGTTGAGTAATTTAACAATTTTTTAATTTTAATCGGGTTGCTTATTCAACATCATTTTTTGGAAATAATAGATGAGCAGTGTTTCTTTGTAAAAAATGCATGTATGGCAAGGTATTTTATGGAATTGGCTTATCGTGGAACAGCTTATCATGGTTGGCAGGTTCAGCCCAACGGAATTTCGGTTCAGGAGGTGCTTGAAAATGCGCTGTCGACCATTTTAGGCTACAGAATTGCCATAACAGGTGCGGGACGTACCGATACCGGAGTGCATGCCAGTTATATGGTGGCGCATTTTGATTTTTATAACAAAGAGATAGATTACGCCGGACTGACCAATCACCTGAATCGCTTTTTACCGGCCGATGTTATTGTTTTTTCAATTGTGCCTGTTAACCACGATGCGCATAGCCGTTTTAGTGCGGTTGCGCGTCGATACGAGTATCACATAACCTTACTGAAAAATCCATTTCTGAAAGGATTAACCCAATGTATTGCCTATAAGCCTGATTTTGATGCTATGAATCTGGCTGCATCCTATTTAATGGGCACCCATGATTTTACAAGCTTCAGTAAGCTTCATTCTAACGCAAAAACCAATATTTGCACCATTACCAAAGCCTATTGGGAACAAAGAGGTAATCGATGGGTGTTTGTAATTGAGGCCGACCGGTTTTTAAGAAATATGGTGAGGGCTATTGTGGGGACCCTTTTTGATGTTGGACGTGGCAAAATTACGCCTGAAAAGTTCTGCCAGATTATCGACTCTAAAAACAGGTCGTTGGCCGGTACTTCGGCTCCGGCGCAAGCACTTTACCTTGTTGATGTTATGTATCCGCCCGAAATATTTTTACCTTCATTAAATAAGAATCTTCACTTCTTTTAAAGATTCCAAATCCTCCAGGCTTCTTCAGCTTGTAAATGCAGCATTTCCAAACCATTTTTTGTGGTTGCGCCCTTTTCTGCTGCCTTTTTCATAAACAAAGTTTCGCTGGGATTGTAAATCAAATCAAAAATAACATGCTCTTTGCCAATGGCATTGTATGGAATGGCCGGACATTCATTCACATTGGGATACATGCCAATGGGGGAAGTATTAATAATGAGCTTATATTCAGAGATTATATCCGGTGTAAGTTCATTGTAGCCAACATGCGAAGGTCCTTGTGGGTTTCTTGAAACCAAACGGTATAAAATACCCGATTTTAACAAGCCATGTGCCACCGCTTTTGAAGCGCCACCTGTTCCCAAAATCAATGCTTTGGTATGGAAAGGTTTTAACATTGGTTCCAACGAACCTGTAAATCCTTTAACATCACTGTTATATCCTTTTAAATAAGGTATTCCTTCCTGCCAGTTGAATTTTATAACATTTACGGCACCTATTTCAGAGGCTTCTGTGTCCAGTTCGTTCAAAAAAGGAATTACCTGTTGTTTGTAAGGAATAGTTACATTCAATCCGGCCAGATAAGGGTGTTGCTTTAAAAGGCCCGGAAATTCAGCAATACTTTCTATGGCAAAATTCAGATAGCGGGCATCAGTTTTTTCGCGCGAGAATTTGTCGGAAAAATAACCTTGCGAAAATGAGTGGGACAGCGGGTAACCAATTAAGCCGAATGTTTTCATCCGTGTTTGTATTTAACGAATTATACTCGTTTCATTTTGACTATTATTAATCCTTATTAGGTACATCTTTTTTCCGGTTTCCGAGATGCTCGGTTATGTATATCACAAAAATTCCCAATAAAAAGAATACCAAAGCCAGAAAAAACGTTTTGTCGGTTTCGGGCAAATGCCAGTTATAGCCTATTACTTTAGTCTTTTCACCAAACAATGCGGTTATTTGGGTTTTCCATGGCCATAATATTCCCAACGAACCCAAAATAAAACCGGTAAGCATGGCAATGGTGGAATTGGGAAATCGTTTTAACAACCAGGCCAGAAAATGCGAAAACAGAATCAATCCAATGGCCGAACCGGCCACCACCGGTAAAAGAATGCCCAAATCGAGGTGGTTAATAGCCTGTATCATTACAAGCTGGTAGTTCCCCATTAGTATTAATACAAAAGAGCCGCTTAAACCCGGCAGAATCATGCTACAAACAGCAACAATACCACAAATAAAAAGGTACCACATGGCATCGTTTTCCGATGCGGGTTTGGTAAGCGAAATCAAAATTGCCACACCAGTCCCAACCAGAAAAGAGGTAACAGAGCCCCAGTGCCAGCGTTTAACAGTTTTACCGACAAAATAAACCGAGGCCAATACCAACCCGAAGAAGAAAGACCAGATATAAACCGGATGATTTTTAAAGAGGAAATCGAGCAAACGGGCCAGTGACAAAATAGCTAAGCCAACCCCTAAAAACAGCGAAACTAAAAATGTAAGGTCGGTATGCTCGGCGAACTGTTTGAACTTTCCCTGCATCAATAATTTAAACGCGGTTATATCGAACGATTTAATGGCATTAATTAAGCGTTCAAAAATTCCTGTAATCAATGCAATGGTGCCTCCCGAAACCCCGGGAATTACGTTGGCAGAGCCCATGGCTATACCTTTTATGGTTGTTGAAAGCTGTTCTTTAAACCAAACCTGGTTCATAATGCTGTTTTTCTCGATGGAAACTATTGGTTCATTCTAAAGGGGTAAATTTTCCTCTCTTACTCCTTGTTGTTGTTTTCAGGAATATCGGGCAGAAGCGACATGAGCGTTGAACTATGAAGCCCTAACCGTTTGGCTTCGAGCGGAATTACGTCATTGGAAGCAATGTTGCATAAGCTAACATTGTTGCCAAATAAATTGATTAACCTCAGCTGGTGCTCTTTCTCCGGAGCATCCCAAATCAACTTGTCCATGTTGAGCGATTCGCGCATTTGTGTTACAAAATGGCGGTTCCAAACGCCGTCCTTATTGAAAATCTGAATGCTTTCATTTTCCTTAAGAATCACTTTCCATGCTCCGGCATCAATTTCTTCCTGAATAAACTCAATCCATTTATCATGGGCGGCATTTTCAACAGGTTTTGTTGGCGTGCTTTGGCTAATTACTGTATAATCGGCAGATAATTGACGGATATAAGCTAATTTTTCTTCTCTTTTAATAGGAATAATGCCATCCGAAATTTCGATGTATTCAATGCCATAACGGTCAAGATAGCGTCTGTAATCGTCTATTAAACCCCTAACAGCAAAGGCTTCGAAAAGTGTTCCGCCAAAATAGGGAGCAATTCCCGATTCACGGTAAATATTGAGTTTTGATTCGAGGCTGGGGATTAACAAACTGGTGCCAAAGGCCATTTTAACAAAATCGGTGTAAGGAGCGTTGCCTTCGGCAAAATTCTCGGTTTCACGCACGCTCAAACCTCTGTCGGTCATTATGGTAAGGCCTGTTTCCCGGGGTTTTTGTGTGCGGAATGGCAAATACGGAAGGTTAAAGTTCATAATCAAAATATTTGATAACGATTTGGTTAAGTTCCTGGTTGTTTTGAATTATTTCTTCAATTTCGGGATATAGTTCAATAAAAAACTCATAACTCTCGGGGTCGGAGGTTAATGCATCATTTAGGTACTTTGCTCCCTGAGTAAAATCTGCATGTTCAAGAAAATATTGTGCTGCCATCAGGTATTGAACAGCGGCGCTTTCAGGAAATCTTTTGTGCCATTTTTTTAACAAGGCGTCGCCATTAAGCCGTTGTGATGCAGCTATTTTAATATGTAGCAATTCATAAGCGTTGCGCAAATTATCAGGGTCTAAATTAAAGCACGATTCAAAAGCAAGCGTTGCGCCCTTAATATCGTTGACTAATAATAAGGCTCTGGCCCGTAAATACAAAAACTCTGAATACTCGCCCGAAAGCATCAAGGACTTTTGGGTGGCTTCTAATGCTTCCTCGTTTTTCTCGTGATTAATTAACAGAGAAATATAGCCAAGCCAGGCAGGTATATAGTCTGGGTCAACTTGCACACATTGCCGGTAAAAACGAACGGATAATTCAATATTTTCCATTTGTTCCAAACAATCGGCCATGTAGTGATAAGCCAACAAAGGCTCATAACCATAAGATATATAATCAATGTAACAATTCAATGCGTCTTCAAACTTTCCCAGATGCACCAGGGCATTACCTTTATTGAAGAGGGCTTCGGCATGAGAAGGATTTAACGCCAAAGCATAATCGTAGCAATTATTGGCGGTTTCCAGCTCTTTGTTTTTAATATAAAGAATACCAATGTTATACCAGGCATTCTCGGAAAAAGGGTTTACCTCCAGAAGCTTATTATAGGTTCTTAACCCATTCTCAATATCTCCAACTTTATCGTAGGCAAATGCCAGTTCAAATAATAGATTTTCATTATTAGGAAATTGCTGGCACGCGGGTTCCAGAAAACTGATGGTACTTTCATAGTATTCGGCTTGATTCAGGTACAGGCCCATATCAAGAAGGTAATCTTCCTGCTCGTCAAAAGCAATTTCAATTGTTTTATTAAAACATTCTATCCCTTTATCTTCAAATCCATTACGGAGATAGGCCCATCCCAGATTAAGATAAAACTCGGGGTTGGATTGTTCAAGGTTAATCAGCCCCTCCATTATTTCAATGGCCGACTGGTCGTCGCCTTTTTCCATTAAGATAATGGCTTTTTTTGATAGGAGAGAAGTTGAATTGGGATGTTGACGAAAGCCCAGTTGCAAGGCACGCTCAGCTTTTTCAAACTGATTTTTATCGGCATAGAAATCAAAGATATTTTCGATGCTGTGAACGTCGAAATAATACTCTCTTTCGCCGTTCTCCATCTGTTCGAACCGTTCTAGATCTTCCTTGATTTCATTATGATTAGTTTGCCAGGATTCGTGCATAATGCGTTAAAATTTCACTACAAATTTACTCATTTAAGTGGAGCTACCAACCAAAATGTAATCAATTCATTAATTTATACAATTTGTAACATCTATTTTTCGGGCTGGTGGTAGGGCCTAAGTAAGTCGTTTACAGTTTTTACCGGATTAAAAGTTTCGATGGGTACTTCAACAAAAAGTGTGAGCCAATTTGCCATGGCTCCATTCCAAAGGCCGGGAAGTTCCAAAGCTTTTAATGGCTTACCATTGAACGATTTTTCAGAAATGAAACCGGTTTCCGGGTCGGTGTATTGTGTCAGGTCAAATTTTTCGCCTTTATAATTAATAGGGCAACAAACCAAATCGACCGGATTAAAATGTGTTGCTGCTTTTAACTGGTTGGCCTGATGGGGATCGTTCAGGTTTAACTGCGATGTTTCCAGAATTTGTAATGTTTCCTGTCCATTTTGTTCCATCACCCAGAAAGGCCCGCCACCCGGTTCTCCTTCGTTTTTAACCATGCCGCAAACACGTATCGGACGGTTGAGATACTCCTGCAAATAGGTCACTTTTTTTTGAACCGGGAAGGATGAAAACCCGGCTGGTAAATCGGCATATAACTCCGACTTAATAAAGGTGGTAATTTCTTGAATCAAATTGTCATTAACCTGTTTGTCAAGTTGATTTAAAAAATTATAAATGGACTGACGCAAACTGATTAACAATCCCCCCAATGCTTTTTTATAGGTTATGGTTTTACCTAAATAATGTTCGGGAACCACATTGTCAATATTTTTGATAAAAATAAGGTCGGCT